>CAILMG010000045.1 GCA_903835265.1 uncultured Methylococcus sp. | reverse complement strand
TGCCGGGTAATCGTGCCACCCGACTCCCCCTTCCACGCCCAGACCTTGTCGAGAAACTTCTCGCGGCCGAGATCATGACGGGTCATCCCCTCCCCAACCAGTTGACGTTCAACGACCATTTGAGTTGCGATGCCTGCATGGTCGGTGCCCACCTGCCAGAGCGTGTTATGCCCCTGCATCCGGCGGAAACGGATCAAGGTATCCATGATGGTGTTGTTGAACCCATGCCCCATGTGAAGGCTGCCCGTCACATTGGGGGGAGGAATCATGATCGAGAATGGAATTCCCTCCCCGGAAGGGGCAAAATGCCCCGCTTGTTCCCAAAATTGGTACCAGCGTTCTTCGATCGCGTTGGGTTCGTAAGTCTTGTCCATGGCATTTCAAACGTAAGCCGCCCCTTTAAGGAACGACAGATGGAGAGGAAGAGAAGCCTTCATGATCCTCGATCAGGCCTTCTCCAAAGCATGTGTCTTGATTTCAAGACCTTGGAGCTGATAGGTCTTGTAACGCTCGCGGCCAGCCTTTTTTGTGGTCTCATTTTGATCCACCAGCTCGGCAACACGGCGGAATCGCTCGTAACCTTTCGGAACGATATCTGAAAGATTGACCAGAACGTCGCGCTTATCGTCCGCCATCTCGCTATGACCAATGACGATAGGGACATCCTTATTGGATGACCCAGCCATCTCATGGGGCACGAAGCTCCCTTGCCGAAAGGTCCAGAGAAGATCGTCAAGGACCCTTGATTCCTCCTCATCTTGAGTCCTGATATAGAGGGTCAGCCCTTGACGATAGGCTTTTTCGACCAGTTTACAAGCCGTGAGCCGCCGGTCCTTCGGATCCTCGGTGGGTAGGATGTAAAAATCAACCCAATCGGTCATTAGACACGGTCCATCAGATACTGAACGAGGAGCGGCACGGGACGTCCGGTGGCGCCCTTGTCGGCACCGGTTTTCCATGCGGTCCCAGCAATATCAAGGTGCGCCCAAGGAAAGTCCTTGGCAAACTTTGAAAGAAAGCAGGCTGCCGTCACGCTGCCGCCATCAGGTCCACCAATATTAGCGAGATCAGCGAAATTCGACTTGAGCTGATCCTGATACTCCTCCCAAAGAGGCATCCGCCAGACCCGATCGAGAGACTTCTCAGCCGCTCCCGTTATCGCAGCGGCAAGATCGTCATTATTGCTCCAAAGACCGCTCGGATGACGACCTAAAGCCACAATACAAGCACCGGTGAGTGTCGCCACATCAATGACCGCTCGAGGCTCATAGCGTTTAGCGAAGGTCAGCGCGTCACAGAGGAGCAGTCGCCCTTCAGCATCGGTGTTGAGAATTTCGATAGTCAGTCCCGCCATGCTCTTCACAATATCCCCAGGCTTATTGGCAGACCCTGATGGGAGATTCTCGGAAGCGGGCACGAGACCGACCACATTGATCGGTAGCTGCATCTCAGCGACAGCGGCCAGAGTTCCTATGACGCTCGCTCCGCCACACATGTCGTACTTCATTTCATCCATGCCGGCAGCAGGCTTGATGGAAATCCCACCCGCATCAAAGGTCAAGCCCTTCCCGACCAGGACATAGGGCTTGGTTTTAGCGGAAGTCCCGGTATATTCCATGACGATCATGCGAGCAGGCTCGACACTGCCTTTGGAGACGGACAGAAAGGCGCCCATTCCAAGGGCTTCAAGATCCCGTTCGTCAAGAATCTTGGTTTTAAGCTTTTTGCTTCGCTTGCCGATTTTTTCGGCCTGATCAGCCAGGTAGGTCGGGGTGCACACATTGCCTGGAAGATTAGCCAGTTCCTTGGCGATGCGAACGCCCATGCTCGTTGCTTCAGCCTGCTCAATAGCCTTTTCAGCGGTTGCAATCGACTTGGCGCCATGAACCAGGAAATCCATTTTGTTGATCTTAGGCGCCGGAGCCAAAGACTCCGTCTTCAGCTCGGTAAAACGATAGACGCTGGAATCAACCATCTCGATAAACTGGCGGATGTTATGACTTAGGGTTTGCCCCTCAACCTCTGCCTCATGGAGAGCACTTAGGGCGTGCTTCGCATGGGTCGCCTTGAGGGCCCGCGCTGCGGCATTGAGTGCCGTTCGATAGGCTTTAGGGGTCAATTCCCCGGACTTACCGAGACCGACCAGAATCACCCGTTCAATGGCTTGATCACCGGTATGGTTAACGATCAGCAGGTCACCCACCTTCCCATCGATATCATCCCGTTTCAACAGCGATTCGAGGAGTCCTTGCAAGCGACCATCCAACAAAGAGGCGGTTGGCGTCAGCTTTCGCTTTTGATAAACACCCACCAGGACGCAGGCTGATTCAAGTGATTCGACCTGTTCAGACTTTGCCTTATATTCCATCGTGATTTCTCCTTTTTGTTTCATGCTTGGAACGATTCATCCGAAACACGGTGTTCGTCCGAACATCAACGGCAACCAAAATTATGCCACAGCTGGTCTACTGGACCCGTTTCCCCGACCCACTTTAGAAGCGGATATCTCCTCTTCGTTGCACGAGATCTTCAACGTCATGATCTATAAAGATGGAATCTAGCTCACCTCTTGACGGGGCGAGATCGAAACACCGCCGAGGCGGCGACCCTCGGCAATGACCCATCCAGCCGCATCGAATCCATTGGCCGTGATCGCCCTCAAACGCCCTATCCTTTCCAAAGCCTCCGATGACGATCCCTTGCGCTGGGTCAAGACCGGCTGACCCGCCGGGAGATGGGCATACTGGAGCAAGACTCCACGGCAGAAGGGGTGTACCTCACGGCCGAAGGACAAAGTCAGGTCCTTTTAATCGCCGGCAAGCCGCTTCAAGAACCCATCGTTCAACACGGGCCTTTTGTGATGAATACGACCCTTGAAATCCTCCAAGCGATCGAAGATTTTAGGAGCGGTCGATTAACCATTTCTCCCGAAGAAAAGACGGTATAGGGACGTCGTTAGGGAAGATTTGTCACGTGTGCTTTGCCATCAGGTTCGATAGGACTGAACTTGATTTCCAAGGTTCGTAAGAATTCCTGGCGTCGCTCCGTGTCAATATGTTTTTCGACCGCGGCGGATCCCTGGAGCTTGTCGCCATGTCGACCCCATCATCCCTCTCGGCAAAACCATCCACACTTCAAGGAGAGAACACATGAATATCAAAGCCATCGCCATCACTCTCAGTAGCTTCATCACGATCCCAAGCATCGCGAGTGACACTTACACCATTGATCCCGCCCACACCCTGCCGGTGTTTGAGGTCAGCCATCTTGGCTTTTCAACGCAACGGGGCCGCTTTGATCAAACCAGCGGCAAAATCACTCTCGACCTTCAAAAGAAAAGCGGTAACGTCAGCCTGACCATTGCCGCAGAATCCATCGATATGGGGCTCGCCAAATGGAACGAACATCTTAAATCCGATGCTTTTTTCAACACGGCAAGCTTTCCAAACATCACCTTCACCTCGGACCATTTTGAGTTCGCGGGAGAAAAGTTGGTCGCGGCCCAAGGGACACTGACCTTACTCGGCGTCACAAAACCCATCCGGCTTGACATCAAAGGCTTTACCTGTGGAAACAATCCCTTTGTCAAAAAGGATCTCTGCGCCGCCGATATCGAAGCCCATCTCAAACGCTCGGAATTTGGGATGACCCGCTATCTCCCAGGGATTGGTGATGATATTCATGTCTTGGTTCCGGTGGAGGCTTACAAGGATTGATGCTTCACGAGGCTTTAAGCCCTTTAAAGAGCCTAGATGGTAAAATGGTTAGAAGACCTTCATCGCTGACATAAGGCGCTGCCTCCATTCAAACCCGTAAAAACCTCGATTTCATGAGCGAAAACCCAACCCGCCCTCAACAGCGGTTCAGACGCTCGATCATCACCGTGGTCGATCGCATGGTCTCGCTTGAACTAGCAAAGACCCTGCTATCGATTCTCATGGTGTTGGTCATCATCATTGTGAGCCGCAAATTCCTGGGCATCCTGACCAAGGCCATTGAGGGAGAGGTCGCCACCGAAACCGTTTTTTCCCTGCTGGGCCTCAAGTCACTGACCGCTATCGCCATGCTGATTCCCCCCTCGGTGTTTCTGGCGGTCCTCATCGTCTTAGGCCGCATGTACCGGGATCACGAAATGTCTGTCTTGGCTTCGGCTGGCATCGGCACCAAACGCCTTTATCTCAGCATGGCGTGGGTCATCATCCCCGTCTTTCTGCTGGCCTCCTATATGGCACTCGAAGTCATGCCTTGGAGCGAGCGACAAAGCCAGGAAATGATCAACCATGATGTCGAGACCCATGACGTTCGAGGGATCAAAGCCGGGCGCTTCAATGAATTTAAATCCGGTAATGTCGTCCTCTATGCGGAGTCCATGGACGAAAACCAGAACATGATGAACATCTTTGTCCAGAGCCGGCAAAATGAATCGACCGGGGTGGTGATCGCCGACTACGGTCGGCTTCAAAAGGTCGAAAATGGAGATAACTTCGTCATCTTGAAGGACGGGCGCCGCTATCAAGGAACCCCAGGCGAGGCCAATTACGTCATCAGTGAATTTGATGAATATGGCGTCCGCATCAGTGGTCCTGAAGAGGCCTCTGATACCCTCAAGCGAGAAGCCACACCCAGCCTCACCCTTTTTACCGGCGGGACGCCGAAAGAATTGGCAGAACTTCAAAAACGCATCGCCATCCCTCTCGGCGTCATCGCTTTGGCGCTACTTGCGGTCCCCTTGGCCCGGCTTTCACCGCGACAGGGGCCCTTTGGGAGTATCTTCACCGCCTTCATCATCTACATCATCTATGAAAATGTGCAGAAAGTGTCCCAAGGCATGCTGATGGCGGAGAAGATCAAGCCCTGGGTTGGTTACACCAGCATTTACGGGCTGTTGATCCTGATGACCCTTGGGCTATTCCTCAAAAATCTCGGGCCCCGATGGATTCGCCATAGCCTCTTCGGGAGATCGAAGTGATTCGTCAACTGGACTGGTACATCGCCAAAGAAGTGATCAAGGGGGCCTTGGTGGCCATTGTGGTTCTCTTAACCCTTTTGACCTTCTTCAGTTTTGCTGACGAACTGGGAGACATGGGGAAAGGCGCTTACGGGATGCACGAGATATTCAAGTACCTCGCCCTGACCCTGCCCCGTAATTTCTATGAACTCCTGGCTCCCGCCGCACTGGTGGGCAGCCTCGTGACCCTCGGGGGGCTCGCCAATAACCGGGAGCTGGTGGCCATGCAAGCCGCAGGAGTCTCCAAACTCAGGATCACCGGAGCGGTGCTTCTTGGAGGGCTGGTCTTGCTCACCCTGTCCATCTTCATTGGCGAGCTGATCGCCCCCCCTTCAGAACGTGCTGCCCAAAATCTCAAATCCATTGCGCAGACCGATCAAGTGACCTCAAGATCAGCCTATGGATTCTGGGTCCGCGATGGGAATGTCTTCATCAACATCCGCTCCATCTTTGCAATGGAGACCATTGGCCGGATCAATATTTACGACGTCGGCCCAGACCGAAGGCTGACCAAGGCTACCTTCGCCAAACAGGCGGTCCATGATGGCAGCCGTTGGAATCTCAAAGATATCCGCAGCAGCATGATCACGGAAAATAAGATCACCACGGAGCAAGAAGCCTCCGCCGACTGGTCATCCGTTCTGGCACCCGATCTCCTAAATGCCTTTGTGATCCGTCCTGAAAATCTATCCGCGGTCGAATTGCTCCACTACATGGAATATCTGAAAGATAATGGCCAAGCTTCCCAGATTGTTGAGCAGGCTTTTTGGGGGCGACTGGTCAACCCACTGGTCACACTGGTCATGCTGATGGTCGCGGTTCCTTTTGTCATGACCGTTCGCCGGGAAGTAGGCACCGGACAACGGGTCGTCGCCGGTGTGGTCATCGGGCTTGGCTTCCACCTTTTTGACAAGATGTTTGGCCATCTCGGCCTCGTCTATGAGCTTAACCCTCTGTTTTCAGTCTCCTTCCCCATGCTACTCGCCCTGACCGGGGTTTCTATCGTCATGTGGCGCTTCAGCAAATCCTGAGGAAATAGGGCATTGCCTCGCTGGAGCCCTTTTGGGGGGTCGCGACGACGACTGATTTTGCTATCATTGAAGGTTTATGATTAGGCCCTTGCCTCATGGCTTTAGTTGAAACTCCCCTCTGTGATTTTGGGTCGCCCGCCATCGATTTTTCACTCCAAGGCGTGGATGGCCGTGTCTGGACGATCGCTGATTGCCAAGGCCCAAAGGGACTTCTGGTGATGTTCCTCTCGAACCACTGCCCCTATGTCAAGGCCATCCAAGACCGCCTAGTTCGTGACACCCTTGATCTCAAAGCTCTCGAAGTCCACACGGTTGCCATCATGTCGAACGACACCGAAGACTACCCCGAAGACAGCTTTGAGAACATGCAGCGCATCGCCTTGGAAAAGGGCTACCCCTTCCCTTATCTCCTCGATGACACCCAAAACATCGCCAAGGCCTTTGGCGCAGTCTGTACGCCCGATTTTTTTGGTTACAACAGCGCCCTCGAACTTCAGTACCGAGGACGACTAGATGCCTTTGGCCGCGATCCGCGTCCAAAGGCGGCCCCGCGAGAACTTTTTGAGGCGATGCAGATGGTGAGCCTCACCGGTCAAGGACCTCGCCAGCAGTTTTCCAGTATGGGCTGCTCCATCAAATGGCGAACCCATTCATTCAACACACCACCCAGGAACCACCCATGAGCTTCAAGCGCCTGACTGAACTTAACCTTACCGGCAAACGCGTCCTTATTCGCGCCGATCTGAACGTCCCTGTCAAAGACGGTGTAGTCACCAGTGACACCCGGATTCGAGCCACCCTCGCAACCATTCAACACTGCCTCAAAGCCGGTGCTAAGGTGATGGTGATGTCGCATCTCGGGCGTCCAACCGAAGGTGAGTTTCAGGAAGAACTCTCCTTGAAACCCGTCGCAGACCGCCTTGGGAGCCTCCTCGGAATGCCCGTTCGGCTGGTCAAAGAGTGGCTGGATGGCATCGAGGTCGCGTCGGGTGAAGTGGTTCTTTGCGAGAATGTCCGTTTCAATAAAGGCGAAAAGAAGGACCAGGAGGAACTCGCCGCCAAGATGGCCAAGCTGTGTGACGTCTTTGTGATGGATGCCTTTGGAACCGCGCATCGTGCAGAGGCCTCGACCCATGGTGTGGGCCAGAAGGCCCCGATCGCTTGCGCTGGTCTCCTTTTAGCTGGAGAACTGGACGCGCTTGGGAAAGCGCTCAAAAGCCCTGCCCGCCCGATGCTGGCGATTGTTGGTGGCTCTAAGGTTTCGGGGAAACTCGAAGTGCTCGAATCCCTTTCGGAGCTTTGTGACCAGCTGATTGTGGGGGGCGGCATTGCCAACACCTTTATTGCTGCTGCGGGTTTCCCCGTCGGAAAATCACTCTATGAAGCCGACCTGATTCCAGAAGCCCTCCGACTGATGGCGAAAGCCAAGGCCCGTGGCGGCGAGATCCCAGTCCCCACCGATGTCGTCACCGCCAAGGAATTCTCTGAGTCTGCCGTCGCCACCGTCAAGTTAGTCAGCGCGGTGAGTGAGGATGACCTGATTCTCGATATAGGGCCCGAAACGGCAGCCCGCTATGCCGACATCATCAAATCGGCAGGAACCATCGTCTGGAATGGCCCCGTGGGCGTGTTCGAGATCGAACAGTTCAGCCATGGCACCCAGACGGTCGCAAAAGCCGTGGCGGATAGCGCCGGTTTCTCGATTGCAGGGGGCGGTGACACCCTGGCCGCCATCGAAAAATACGATATCGAGGACAAGGTCTCTTACAGTTCGACGGGGGGCGGCGCTTTCCTTGAATTTCTGGAAGGTAAGAAACTGCCGGCCGTTGCGATGCTCGAATCGCGCGCCAGCTAAGGCCAAAAAGAGCCAAGAGCCTCCTAATAGGGAGGCTCTTGAGTTGCCAACCCGAGCGCCTCAGAGGCTTTCTGGCTGTACAAAAAGGACGGTTTGGAGTAAAACCAGACCTCTATAGATCATCCATTCACTCATTTTGAAGATCCCTGTCATGGCAAGAGTTACGGTAGAAGATTGTCTCGATAATGTTGACAACCGGTTCCAGCTGGTTCTGGTCGCTGCAAAAAGGGCGCGTCAATTATCCATTCACCCCGAAGATTCAAAGGTTCCGTGGGAAAATGACAAATCAACAGTTGTCGCACTGCGTGAAATCGCCGCCGGCGATATTACCCGCGACTATCTGAGTGTCCCCGTCAAACAGGATCGTTTCCCCTTGGCCCGTCCACCGTTACCCACGCCGGGTCCTGACCTCGATGATGAGGACTTCGACTGAGGGTTCATCTTTCCAGAAGGTAGCGCCCACTTCCAGCGACCCAAGACCCACTATGATGCTTGCGGTACCCGAGGAGGTTGAGCTACCTCAGGAAAAACTGATACGACGACTGTGTACGGTCCTGTCGTCTTATCTCGACGCCGATCAAATCGCCGAGGTCGTCAGAGCCTACGATCTCGCCCATGAGGCTCATGATGGTCAGGTCCGACTGACCGGCGAGCCCTACATCTGCCATCCCCTCTCCGTCGCCCTCTTGTTAGCCGATATGCGCATGGACATGCGCGGGATCATGGCGGCGATCATGCACGATGTCATTGAAGACACCGCCATCAGCAAGCAGCGACTGATTGATGAGTTTGGTGAAGAAGTCGCCGAACTGGTTGATGGGGTGACCAAACTCGGCCGAATCGACAGCAAATCTCGGGCGGAAGCCCAAGCGCAAAACGTTCGAAAAATGTTTCTGGCGATGGTCAAGGACCTCCGAGTGATCATGGTCAAACTCGCCGATCGCCTTCATAACATGCGAACCCTCGAGACCATGGCGAGCCACAAGCGCCGCCGGATCGCAGCCGAAACCCTCGACATCTATGCCCCCATTGCCAACCGTCTAGGGATGCATGAGCTGCGTCTTGAACTGGAGGATCTCGGCTTTGCGGCGATGTATCCCATCAGAGCACGCATCCTTGAGCAATCGGTCAAAAAGGCGCGTGGCAACCGCAAAGAGGTGGTGTCCAGTATTGAATCAAGTATTCTCAAGCGGCTCGCCGATGGCGGCCTTGATCACTCCGAGGTCATCGGGCGCGAAAAGCATCTTTACAGCCTCTACCAGAAGATGGTCCGCAAACGCCGACCCTTTGCCGAGGTCTTCGACGTCTATGCCTTTCGCATCATTGGTGAAAGCGTCGATGATTGCTACCGGGCGTTGGGCATCGTCCATAATCTTTATAAGCCGATCCCAGGACGCTTCAAGGACTATATTGCGGTTCCCAAGGCCAACGGTTATCAGTCCCTCCACACGGTCCTCGCCGGGCCTTTTGGTCAGCCCCTAGAGATTCAGGTTCGAACCCGCGCCATGCATCATTTGGCAGAAGCCGGGATTGCCGCTCATTGGCTCTACAAGAGCGAACAGGAGCTGGCTCCCTACAGTCAGGCAAGGGCCCATGAGTGGCTGCAGGATCTGCTTGAAATTCAGCAGAGCGCCGGGGATTCGCTGGAGTTTCTGGATAATCTTAAGGTCGATCTTTTTCAGCGGGAAGTCTATGTCTTCACCCCGCGTGGACAGATCATCAAGCTGCCACGGAATGCCACCGTGGTCGACTTTGCCTATGCCGTTCACACCCATGTCGGCAACACGTGCGTTTCCGCCCGAGTGGACCGTCAGCTGGCCCCCCTCCAGACCGTTCTGCAGAACGGCCAGACGGTCGAAATCATCACG
>CAILMG010000044.1 GCA_903835265.1 uncultured Methylococcus sp. | reverse complement strand
GGAGGTTGAAGCCTGTAAAAAAAACATACAGCAGCAAGAAGACCGCAAAAAAACCGTCCGCCGCCAGGGCAAAACCAAGGTCTGATAGGGCCACCAAACCAATAAATCCGACAAAGACCGGCTTCATCTTGCGCTTCTTTTCAGCGAGGATAACGAACGGCACCATGGTCAAAATCGCCAGAATAAAAACCGGGAGATAGAGCGTCCAATGATCCTCGGTCGGGAGCTGCAACTGATCCCTCAAGACCAACGGTAATACCACGAAGGTTGCAGTCAAAATGAGGTGCAGCGAAAAAATACCGACATCAAGGCGCAACAGTTCCTGGTTGCCAAACACCCTCCGGACCGAGCCCGTCCTCAGTTGGGCATCTCGGTGAAATCGGCTCACTTCGGGCGTTGGTACGACGACGTGGAGCACGACGATGCTGAGAACGGCAAGGCCCGTAATGAGCCAGAACAAGCCCTTGAGCCCCATCCAATTGGACAGCACGGGGCCAAGAACCATGGAGATGGCAAATGAGAGACCGATACTAATACCGATCAGCGCCATCGCTTTGGTCCGGTGTTCTTCACGGGTCAAATCGGCAGCGAGCGCCATCACCACCGCAGCAACCGCTCCTGCTCCCTGTAACGCCCGACCCAAGATAATGCCGTGCAAGGAGTCAGAGAGGGCTGCGACAGCGCTACCCAGGACGAACAGCAACAGACCAAAGGTAATGACCGGCTTCCTGCCCAGTCGATCAGACCAGATCCCAAAAGGAATCTGGAACAGTGCTTGAGTCAGTCCATAGGCGCTGATCGCAAGCCCGACCAGAAACGGCGTGGCATCCGGGAGATCCCTTGCCATGACCGAAAAGACCGGAAGAATCATGAACATCCCGAGCATTCTCAGCATGTAAATAGCCGCCAGTGAAAGGCTGGCGCGCCGCTCCAATGGCGTCATGGACGTGGAGTCGTCGGTCGTTGTCGTCAAAGCATTTACTCCAGATGATAGGTCGGTCGATCAAGGCTCGATGAGTACCCGAAGGCCCGCGGGTATGCGCTCAAAAAGCGTCATGATATCGGGAGACCGCATCCGAATACATCCATGCGATGAAGCCTCCCCGGTAACCCCCTCATCCGGGGACCCATGAATATAGATAAACCGCCCAGCGGTATCGACCTCCCCGAAGCGATTGAACCCCGGCTCAAGCCCCGAAAGCCAGAGGATCCGGCTCAGGATAAAATCCCGCTCGGGGTTCAGCGCCAGAAGCTCTGGACCATAGATTTCTCCCGTCGGACGACGTCCCTTAAAAACGCAACCGATAGGTGCCCCAGCGCCAATTTTGGCACGGATCTGGTGCCAGCCTCGCGGCGTGCATTCACTACCGCGCCGCTCCCCTATGCCGTTGCGGGCAGTCGACACGGGCCAATGCGCGACCTCGACACCGGCTTCGAAAAGAGCCATGGTCTGACGGCCAATGTCGACATGGAGATAGTCTTTAACCATCACCCATCCCTCAAGAGGTTCCGCGCTCAAAAACGGCAATGGATTCGACATGGGCGGTCTGTGGAAACATGTCCATCACCCCTGCCCCCACCAGTCGATAACCCTGCTGGTGGACCAGAACCCCGGCATCGCGGGCCAGCGTTGAGGGATTACAGGACACATACACAATCCGCTCCGGCGCCCAACCGGGAATGTGGCTTAGAACCTCGAGGGCCCCGGCTCTCGAAGGATCCAGCAAGAGTTTATCGAAACGTCCCCCCGCCCAAGAACAATCAGCAAGGCTCTTGGTCAGATCCTGGGCGTGGCATTCGATGTTATCGAGCTGATTGCTCTTAGCATTTTCAAGGGCGCGCCGGACCGCCGTTTCACTTCCCTCAACGCCCACGACCCACCGCGCCCGCTTTGCGAGCGGCAGAGTGAAATTACCAATCCCTGCAAAAAGATCAAGCACTCGATCGTTGGGACCAGGATCCAAAAGCGCCATTACTCGGGCGACCATCTTCCGGTTGATGGCCATGTTGACCTGGGTAAAATCGGTCGGTTTGAAACGGAAATGGATGCCTTCATCAGGAAGCTCATAACTCAAATCCTGATCCCCTGGGCGATAGAGGGCTCGCACCGACTCGGGACCTTGACGTTGCACCTCGATCGCAAGATCAAACTGCTGACCAAAGGCGATCAATGCCGCCTCATCCGAAGGCGTCATATCCTCCAGAATACGAAACACCAACGCCGTGGCCGTATCCCCCATGGCCACCTCGATCTGGGGCACTCGATCACGAATACTGAGACCTTCGATCAGTTTCACCAAATCCTCAAAATGGGTACCCACCCTTGGATCAAGCACGGGACAACCGGGAAGATCCGCAACAAAGGGTGTGGAGCGCTCTCGAAAGCCCACTAAAACCCGCCCTTTCTTGATCACAAACTTGACGCCAAGACGCGCCTTCTGACGATACCCCCAACCGGGGCCTGTCATTGGCTCAAACACCGCGATGTCGGTCAATTTCGCCACCCGATGAAATTGCTCCAGGAGCAGCGCTTGCTTTATCTCGATCTGGGCATCGTCTTTGACATGCTGGAAACTGCAGCCACCGCAGATCCCATAGCTTGGACATGGAGGTTCGACCCGATGCGGTGCCGCTCGATGAACCTCCACGGTTTTGCCTTCTCTAAAATCACGACGGCGATTGGTGTAAAGGAAGCTGACCTCCTCTCCGGGGAGGGCTCCATGGATGAACACCGGAATACCCTCTATCCGCGCAATCCCGCGACCATCATGGGTCAACGACTCAATCTCAACCCGGACGGGATCCTGAGGCAATGGTTTTCGCTGACGCCTGATCGCCATGACTTAAAGGTTCATCCTGGAAATACCCCGGTGGAAAGATAGCGATCTCCGCGATCACAAATAATAGCGACAATGAGGGCGTTTTGGACCTCTTGAGAGATCGTCAACGCGGCAACAACGGCGCCTCCTGAAGAGACGCCGGCAAAGATTCCCTCCTTGACAGCAAGGTCTCGAGTCATGGCTTCGGCATCGACCTGTTCCACATCAAGAACCCGATCGATCCGATTGAAATCACAAATGGCAGGGAGGTAGGCCTTTGGCCACCGCCTGATGCCAGGAATCCTAGAATCCCCTGCAGGCTGAACCCCAATGATCTTGACGTCGGGATTTTGCTCTTTGAGATAGCGTGAGGTTCCCATGATGGTGCCCGTGGTGCCCATAGCGCTCACAAAATGGGTCACACGCCCATCGGTATCCCGCCAGATCTCGGGACCGGTGCCCTCATAGTGGGCACGTGGATTGTCAGGGTTCTTGAATTGATCGAGAATTCGGCCTTCGCCACGGGCCTCCATCTCTCGCGCCAGATCAATAGCCATTTCCATGCTGCCGGTGGCCGGTGTGAGGATAATCTCAGCACCGAAGGCCCGCATCGACGCGCGGCGCTCAAGGCTCATATTGTCAGGCATAATCAACGTCATCCGATAACCCATGACCGCTGCCGCCATAGCAAGGGCGATACCCGTATTGCCGCTCGTCGCCTCAATCAGGCGATCACCCGGAGTGATTTCACCGCGTGCCTCGGCGTGCTGGATCATGCTGAGTGCCGGCCGATCCTTGACAGAACCGGCCGGGTTGTTGCCTTCCAATTTAGCCAGGATGACGTTACTGGTGTCGCCCGGTAATCGTTGCAGCCGAACGAGTGGGGTGTTACCGATGCAGTCCCTCAGGGTTCTGAAGGCCTCGTGGGTTTTCATGAAGGGAAAGGAATCCTGAGCAAAATAGTCAACAAAAGCGTAAAATTCCTACAATTCTAACATTCTCACCCATGGCCATGAAAAAACCGGAACTCCTGTCCCCCGCAGGCACGCTGAAAAACATGCGATACGCCTACGCCTATGGCGCCGATGCGGTCTACGCAGGTCTCCCCCGATATAGCCTCAGGGTTCGCAACAACGACTTCCTAGAACAGAACCTCGCTCTTGGGATCGAGGAAGCCCACCGTCTTGGGAAAGCCTTTTTCCTCGCTACCAACGTTCTCCCTCATAACCGCAAGATTAGAACCTTTATCAGAGATCTTGCACCCATTGTCGCCATGGGCCCCGATGCGCTCATCATGGCCGATCCTGGCCTCATCATGCTGGCCCGGGAAGCCTGGCCGGAACTGCCCATTCACTTATCGGTCCAGGCCAATACCGTCAACTATGCGGCCGTCAGATTCTGGCAGCAGCTCGGCATTCGGCGAATTATCTTGTCAAGGGAACTCTCGCTAGAGGAAATCGCTGAAATCCGTCAAGAATGCCCTGACATGGAGCTCGAGGTGTTTGTGCATGGCGCCCTGTGCATCGCCTACTCAGGCCGCTGCCTCCTCTCAGGTTACTTTAATCACCGAGACCCCAATCAAGGGACCTGCACCAATTCCTGCCGCTGGAAATACGATGTCCAGCCCGCTACCGAAAATGCCGAAGGTGATTTTGTCCCGGGCCAATTGAAACTCTCCCTGAACGATCTCAACGGTGGCCTCACCGACTGCGGCGATCAGCAGCGGCATCCTTTAGCCGATGAGGTTTACTTCCTAGAGGAAGAGAACCGTCCCGGTGAACTGATGCCCGTGATGGAAGATGAACACGGGACTTACATCATGAATTCGAAGGACCTTCGGGCCATCGAGCATATTCAGAAACTCACCGAAATCGGTGTCGATAGTCTCAAGATCGAAGGCCGCACGAAGTCGTTCTACTATGTCGCCCGCACCGCACAGCTTTACCGAAAAGCCATCGATGACGCCGTGGCTGGCCGCGCCTTTGACCCAAGCTTGATCGGCAAACTCGAGAACCTCGCCCAGCGCGGCTACACCGATGGCTTTTATCAGCGCCATCACACCCACGAATATCAAAACTATATCCAAGGCCATTCCAGCAGTCATCAGCAGCAATTTGTCGGCGAAATCACGGGCTTTAATCGCGAAACCCAAATGGCCGATATCCTCGTCAAGAATAAATTTCGGGTCGGCGATCGTCTTGAATTGATCCTCCCAGAGGGCAATCAGGACCTCATTCTTGAGACCATGATCGATAGCAAGGGAAGCCCGCTTGAGGAAGCGCCGGGAAGTGGTTGGGAGGTTCGGGTGCCGTTGCCCGTCGCGGGTGCCGAACGGGGCTTGATTGCCCGCTACCTCTAAGGAAAGGAACGCATGGCCCCATTTGCTTGTCGGAACAGCACCGGTGCATGACTGACCCTACAAGGAGCCCCCCTATGACCTTTAAAACTTCAGACCTCTGCGATCAGTTTTCACAGACCCAACACCTTCAGATCGCTGAACCCGCCTTTCAAGCTTTTGGAGGCCACTCAAGCTTTTCAGGGCGCGTGAAGACCGTGAAAGTCTTTGAGGATAATGTACTGATTCGAAGGATTCTTGAGGAGAAGACCTCTGAGGGTGTCTTGGTGATTGACGGCGGTGGCTCCCATCGTTGCGCCCTATTAGAAGCCCCCCTCGTTCGTCTTGCCTGCGAGCAGGGATGGGCGGGACTCATTGTCTATGGTTGTATCACGG
>CAILMG010000043.1 GCA_903835265.1 uncultured Methylococcus sp. | reverse complement strand
CTTTCGGGCCTATGGAATTCCGGTGCCGGCCGGTGAACCCGCCAAAACCCCTGAAAAAGCCCTAGAGGTTGCTCAAACCCTCGGTGGAAATCGCTGGGTGGTCAAGGCACAGGTCCATAGCGGCGGCCGCGGTAAAGGAGGGGGCGTCAAACTCGCTGAAGATCTTGAGACCGTCAAAACTCTCGCAAAGGCGATGCTCGGGACGCACCTCATCACCCACCAGACGGGGCCAAAAGGCCTTCCCATAGAGACCGTACTGATCGAAGAAGTCCGCCCCTTTGAGCGTGAACTCTATCTCTCGGCCTTGGTCGATCGAGGATCGGCCCGCATTGTTTTCATGGGATCGGCCGCCGGCGGCATGGATATCGAACTGGTTGCGGAGGAAACGCCTGAAAAGATTCTGACCACGACGCTTCATCCCGCCGCAGGATTTCAGCCCTTTAAGGCCCGTGAAATGGCCGAAGCCTTGGGGCTTGAGGGCGATCAGGTGAAGGCCCTTGAAAACCTTATGCGGGCGATGGTTCGTCTCCTAGAGGATAAAGACCTGAGTCAGGTTGAAATCAATCCTCTCATCGTGACAAAAGAGGGGGCGCTTCAAGCGCTCGATGCCAAAATCAGTGTCGATGACAATGCCCTTTTTCTGCACCCAGACCTTCGGGATCTTCGTGATTTAGGGCAAGAAGATGCGACGGAATCAAAAGCGCGCGAGCATGATTTAAGCTACGTCACCCTCGATGGCACCATCGGCTGCATGGTCAATGGCGCAGGACTTGCCATGGCAACGCTTGATGTCATCAAGCTCCATGGCGGAGAACCTGCTAATTTCTTGGATGTGGGAGGAGGCACCACTGCATCTAAGGTCGCCGAAGCCTTCAAGCTCATTCTTTCAGACCATAAAGTGAAGGTACTCCTCGTTAATATTTTTGGCGGCATCGTCCGTTGCAACCTGATCGCGGAAGGCATCATTCAAGCGGTTCAGGATGTCGGGGTAAGGATTCCTATCATCGTCCGCCTTGAAGGAACCAACGCCGAAGAAGGTCGCGCACTCCTTGAAGCCTCGGGCCTTGCTCTCATGACGGCCATGGATCTTGATGATGCCGCGAAAAAAGCGGTGGAGGCCTCAAAATGAGCATTCTCATCAACCGCGCGACCAAAGTCATCTGTCAGGGTTTTACCGGGAAACAGGCCACCTTCCATTCGGAGCAGTGCTTGGCTTATGGGACCCAAATCGTCGGGGGCGTGACCCCAGGGCGAGGCGGCCAAACTCATCTTCAGCTCCCCGTCTTTAATACCGTTCGAGAAGCCCAAAAAAATACTGGCGCGACCGCGAGTATGATTGTGGTGCCGCCCCCGTTCGCGGCCGATGCCATCCTCGAGGCCGCAGACGCCGGCATTAAGCTGATTGTCTGTATCACCGAAGGGATTCCGGTTCTTCACATGCTGAGGGTCAAGGCGGCGCTGAAGGATTCAGGCGCCCTCCTCATCGGCCCCAATTGCCCCGGCATTATCACCTCAGGGGAGTCGAAGATTGGCATCATGCCGGGCTTTATTCACCAACCAGGCGTGATTGGCATTGTCTCCCGTTCAGGCACCCTGACCTATGAAGCGGTCTACCAAACCACTCGAGTGGGTCTTGGACAAACGACCTGTGTCGGTATCGGCGGCGATCCCATCAAAGGACTCGACTTTATCGATATCTTAATGAAGTTCGAAGAGGATCCCGCCACCAAAGGCATCATCATGGTGGGTGAAATTGGCGGTAGTGCTGAGGAAGAGGCCGCCGAGGTCATTAAGGCGCAGATCACCAAACCGGTGGTTGGCTATATTGCAGGCCTCACCGCACCCCCTGGAAAGAGGATGGGCCATGCTGGCGCGATCATTACGGGGGGGAAAGGAACCGGTACCAGTAAGGTTCAGGCTCTTAAGGCGGCAGGGGTCGAGGTGGTGGCGACTCCCTCTGAAATGGGGCGCCGGATGGCCGAAGCGTTTGGAAATTAGAAGGCCGCCAAACCATTAAACGCTTGGGCGGGGGAGGATATCCTCGATATGAATCTTGACCTCCCCCGACTTCTGATCGCTGAAGAATAACTGGAGCGTCCTTCTAACGGTTTCAAAAGCCAACTGCTCCCAAGGGATATCTTTTTCTTCGAAGAGCCGCACTTCAAGGCTTTCAGTCCCCGCACCGAATCGAGCCTCGGGCATACGGGCCCTATAGAAAGCATAGACTTGCGAAATATGAGGGAGACTGAAGAGCGTGTAAAGGGCTTCGAGCTCTACTTCGACCTGAGCCTCTTCAAAGGCCTCCCGGGTCGCGGCCTCAGCCATCGTCTCCCCAAGCTCCATAAATCCCGCAGGCAGCGTCCAAAGACCCATTCGTGGCTCAATCGCCCTTCGGCATAAAAGAACCTGACCTTCAAAGATGGGAATACATCCCGCAATGACCTTGGGGTTTTGGTAATGAATCATCCCGCAGGCATCACAGATGTGTCGAAGCCGATCATCGCCATCAGGCACCCCATGACGAACCGGCGCACTGCAATCAGAACAGAATTTCATCAGGCCAACCTATCCAAATACCTTCGTTGAGGCTAGTCTGCCATGGCCCCAATCAACTGATCCTCAAGATCAAATCGCCGGGTTAGAGCTTCACCCAAAGCCGAAAGATCCGCTTCAAGATGATTCAAAAGACCCTGGCCCCACTCCCCTTCATATTTGTCATTGAACCCGACGGCGGCATCGGTGGCATTCACAAAATCAGGGTAGAGGGCGTTGGCAAGGGCTTGGACCTTTGCCCGCCGCTCAGGGATATCCGTGAGTCTCGGATAAACCTCAAAATGGCCTAAGGAAATGTAGTCCACTAAGACCTGACAGAATTCACGGAGCTTTGATTCAAGGGGCTGCCCTGGCACAAAGGGGCGAAGGTGACCTAGGGCCCCATAAAGGGACCAAAGTTCGACCCGCTCATCAAGGAGCTCCTGAACGATACGGTGATCGTGCTGCTGGCGTTCAACAAGAGTTTCGGTCATGGGGCATTTTTGGGAAGAGGTCATTTTATGGCTACTCTATGCCATCGGACCCCGATCGACAATCACTGATCGATGACAACCCTTCTCGGACCCTTCGATTCCGCATAAGATCCCTCTATCGAACACAGGATGGAGGGGAGCCTTAATGATGAGAAGCATGACCGCTTTTGCAGGTAGCGAAACCGAATGGGAGGGCTGGGTGATTGCCGCCGAGATCCGTGCTGTGAACCATCGCTTCCTGGATCTCTCATTGAGGCTTCCAGAGACGCTTCGGGG
>CAILMG010000042.1 GCA_903835265.1 uncultured Methylococcus sp. | reverse complement strand
GGTGGCTGCCTTCCTTTTGCAGCGATCAAGGTTGCCAAGAAGGTCAGTGGAAACGATTCAGACACGTCAACCACCAAGACAACGGACCCTTCAGCGGCTAAGCCGAAGGACGCGACAGCGGCGCCGGCACCCACGAACACACCCGCAAGCACCCCCGCTCCAACGGCCAAATAAATCATTTTATCAGGCAGGATGGGGGCATCCCCCCATCACCCTCCGCTACTTGAAGGACAATCCAATGGCCCAGTACCCCAGAGAGGAAATCGAGGAAATGATTCGACGTTGGCTTGAGGCCAATCGAGATTCAGAAAAAGCCGGGGAATGGGCCCATCGACTGGGTCAAATGTACAGCGAGGATGCCGAATACTCCTGGAACATGGGTCCCAACCGGGATTTTATTGCCCGGGGCCGCCAACAAATTGAGGATTGGGCGCTGGGGGCTCATATGGAAGGATTTGAAGCGTGGCGCTATCCTTATGACACGCTCCTCATCGACGATCAAAAAGGCGAAGTGATCGGGATTTGGCGGCAGGTAGCCCCGGTCAAACGCGATGATGGCACCGACTATGAAGTCTCCGGCCTTGGTGGCTCCTGGTTTCGTTATGGTGGCAACTATCAGTGGTCCTGGCAGAAAGATTTCTTTGACCTAGGGAACGTGAAGGCCCTTTTCATGGAACTCGCTGCCGATGGAAAACTCGAGGCACCGGTCAAAAAGAAGCTCCGTCGCCTCGCCTGGGGCCAGAGCCTTCCTGGTGTAGAGCCCATCCATAAAGACCCCGGGGTCTTCAGATCCTTAAAAGCGCTGCTGGCGATGATCCGCATCGTGACACTAGGACGCTGAGCCCTCCACATTTCCTTGGTCGTCCGTCGAAACCTTTCCACTCGGGAGGGGTCCAAGGGATGGGATGAAGGATTACATCAAGGCCATCCGATATGGCACTTAGAGTGACCCGTCCCTGTCCATACACCCAAGGAGATCGGCTATGAATTTAAGATTTGGAAGATACGCATTCGCTGGGCTCATCAGCGCCTTCATGCTGTCATCCCCTGCCTTTGCAGAAGATCACAAGGCAGAAGCGACAAAGCATGCGATCGCGGCTGCAGAAAGCGGCAAAAAAGGAGATTTAAAAGCGTGTCAGGAGCATGCAACGGCCGCTAAAACCCATGCTGAGGCGGCTGAGAAAGAAAAGGCTAATCCCCACGTTGAAGCGGGTATCAAGAACCTCAATGAATCCCTTGAGCATGCCAAAATGGGGCATAGTGAGATGGCCGGTGAATCTGCGGATGCCGCCGCCACCCACCTTAAAGCCGCCGAAAAATCTTTTTAATAGGCGCAAGATGAGCCCTTGTTCTACCCGCTTCTAGCGGCGCTCAAGGGTTCGATTCTTGAAGTAACCACCCCTAACGACGGGGCTTTGGCCCTATTTTTATAAAGAAAAACGATCAAAGGGCTGGCCTTTGAGGCCCTTTCGCTTCATAATATCGGTCTGATCCGCGTTTAGCGCAGTCTGGTAGCGCATCTGCTTTGGGAGCAGAGGGTCGGGGGTTCGAATCCCTCAACGCGGACCAATCCTTCAAGAACCTATCTGGATCGCAGCTTGCTGCCGACCCTTTTGGGTAGATATTTCGGGTTCAATGGCTTATTGAGCCGATCTTTTCCCCTGGCGGAACATTGATTGTGTTCGCTCCGTCGCCAGCACCGATCGTTAACATCGTCCAAAGAGGCTTTTGGATGTCGTTGAACAACACCCTGTCCCCTCTTCTATTCGTATCTCTTGTGTTTCTGATGGGCGTCCATTCCAACGCCTTTGGAAAAGTCGAGACTGAGATCCCTGCGAGTGAACCTAGAGCGATCTCGGCTTCGTCCACCGCATCCAGCCTCCCGCCTCTTAGCCCTGAAGCCTCAAGCGCGGTGACCAGCCTCAAGATCAACGTTGCCCGCTGGTTCATGCCGATCAGAAGGCTTAAGATCACAGGGCAACTCATTCTCGCATCAGGCGCCACCGTCCCGACGGGTACTGAAGTCACCATCAGCGATAAGGTCAGACCCAACCTCACCACAGTCACCCGATTTAAGCCCAATGGGCGTTGGGCCGCCTTTATTCCCTTAAATCAGAATCTCGTCCCCTGCACCTTGACCGTCACCGTCAATACGACGCCTCCCATGGTCACCACCCGAAAAGTCGATGGCCTCGAGCGCCTGATCTGTATCAAATAAGCGCTCTTCACTCAGTCCCTCGATGCCTAAACCTTAAACAGAGCACCGATCTTTCGACCTAAAATGGCCCCGGTCCCGACAAAGGTCACCGTCAAAAAAAGCATGGCCCAAAGCCCTAACGCCGAAGCCAGTGAGGGACCATCGCCCAGCGCTGCCGCCAAGGTATAGATCGCTTTGGTAATCGGAAAATGAATCGTTCTTTGAGCCAAAATCATCGAGTCACTCACTTCGAGCATCGCAAACGCAAAGGCCAAGAGCCCCCCTGCCAGAACTGCCGGCATGACGAGAGGAAAAGTCACCCGCCAAAGGGCTCTGATGGGCGTAGCACCGAGACTCTCAGCAGCCTCTTCAAGGGCCGGATGAACCTGCTGAAGACCCGCGGTCACCGAACGGACGACATAGGGAAGACGCCGCATGGCGTAAGCCACCACGAGCAACATCAAAGGATCCTCCCCCTTTATGAGCCAGTCGAGCGGTTGGCCTGAACGCGACAGCGCCAGATACCCAAAAGCCATCACAATGCCAGGAACAGCGAGTGGCATCATGGTCAGGCCATCGACCAGGGAGCGCCCAAAGAGCTTCGTCCTGACCAAAAGCCACGCCACTGCAACGCCGAGAACCAGATCCAGAATGGTTGCTAAAAGGGCATAGCGAAGACTGTTGCCGATGGCCGTCAGGGTCAGTGGATGCCCCAAGGCTCTTTCAAGAGGCTCTAGTGTCCATTGATGTGGGAGCACCGTCTCATACCAGTCCTTAGAGAGGGCCATCAACAATACCCCGATATGCGGCAGAAGGGCGATGGCCACCACAGCTGCAAAGAAGCCCGTAGCAAGCCATCCTCTCCACCCGGTGAGGGGAATGATAGGCCGTCCAAGGGTTGCCTTTCCCTCCCCTCCTGCCAGATCGCTTCTAAAAAAAACACGACTTCCGAAAAATAGAAGCAAGGTCAGCCCCAGAAGGACCACCACCAGTGCATAGGGCAAGGGATTGTTATTAAGATCCTTGATAGCGCTGAAGATCTGGACCGAAGTGACGCGGTCGACATCGAAAATAAGCGGTACCCCAAGTTCGGTGAACGCCCAGATAAATGCAATCGAACAACCGGCATAGAGCCCTGGCATAGCAAGCGGCAGGGTGATCCGCCAGAATCGCCGAAAGGGCGGACAGCCAAGACTATTAGCCGCGTCATCCCACTGTGGATCGATATTAGCCAGACTGCCTGAAAGATTGAGGTAGACAATAGGGTAAAGGTGCAGCACATTCATGATGATGACGCCGAGCAACTGACCTCGACCTAACCAATCGATAGGCGCGTCCCATGAGAGCACCCCCACATCGATCAAAAGACTATTGAGAGCACCCGCCTGACCGAGCATCGCCTGAATGCCAAGGGCGCCCACAAAGGGCGGCAGTATTAAGGGAACCAGAAGGAGCCCATTGAACTGGGCCTTACCAAAGAACTCATGACGAACGAAAATCAACGCCAGCGGCACGGCGAGGAAAAGACAGCCAAGGGTTGAAAAGATGGCGATGGTTAGGGCATTCCTTAGCCCCTCGACATAGAGAGGATTTCGGAAGATTTCGAAAAGAAAATCAAGGGTCCATCCCCCTTGAGGGCCCATAAAGGCCATGCGAAAGGTTCCTGAGAGCGGCAGCAGGAAAAAAAACCCCATAAAGAGGATCATGCTGATGAGAATCACTCCCCCCGCAAAAGGCTTCATGATCCCTCTCCTTGAGCGATCAGCGCCGCTCGACGATACCGCGCTCTAAAGGTTTCAGCGAGTTCACGCCCAAGCCGCACTTCAGCCAGTTTGTCGCGGCCATTGAGAATCGGAAGAATCTTCTGATGGATCGATTGAAGATCCACTCCTTCAAGGTCATGAAAGACCTGAAGGGCTTCTTTGGGCATGCCATGGGCGATCATAATCCGCCATGCGGCCTGCTGTTCCTCGTGGGTATCCACACAAAGGACCCTAATGACAAATCGGATAGCGCCAAATAATGATCGGGTCCATTCAGGGTGGTAGAAAAAATGACCGGCCTTTTCGTAAGGCTCCTCTAAAGGATCACTCATGAAGGCATTAAAACCCACTTGATAGAAATCACGGCGGATCGGCATCCGCCTTAGCGCATGATGATGGGGACCCTCAGGGGTACCCACTTTGAACGCCCAAAGCTTTTGGCCTTGCATAGACAGAACGAACTCTATGAATGCGGTAGCTAATTCTGGATCTTTGGAGCCTCTGATCAGTGCAATAGGATCCACGCTGACCGAGGTCCCTCCCAGAGGGGAGACAAATCCCACCCGGGATGAGCCATCCTCCTTCGCCACCGCATCCTGAGTCGCCCTGCCGTAAGAATCAATCGCCATACCGGCCGCCGCATCACCGCGGCCAACTTCAAGGGCGATCTTAGCCGCAGAGTCGGTGAAATAGCGGGCGTTAGCGCCCATCCGCTGAATCAACTGCAAGCCCTTAAGCCAACCCTTGTTGATTAGAAGAGCTTCCTCTTCAGGGCCTAAAGGTCCCTTCGCGGCGGCCAGTGTCTTTTGTATCTGTTCTTGAATGATCAATTCAAACGCCTTAGCCGCCGAACCGCTCTTACTCGGATCAGCGAGAGCGAGCTGCCCTAGAAGCTTGGGGTCTCCCAGTGCCTCCCAATTTTGAGGAGGCTCTGCCACCTGAAGCCGCTTCAGAAGATCCTTATTATGGAGAATACCAAAGGTGGCCAACACCGCCCCGATCCAGCGTTGGCGGGAATCCCTGAATACCTCACCACTCAAGGCCTCAGGAATCACCTCAGACCGAAACCATTCGGGGTGGCGGGCCTCAATCGCGGGGATTCCTGAAAGCCCTCCCGGGGGGCTACTGACCAAATAGCCGGCATCAGCCAGTTGCTGAAAATCGGGGGTGCCACCGCCAAAAAGGAGATCGACCCCAATACCGACGTTGGAGGCCAGGAAATCACGACGAGCATCAACAACGTCTTTTGAATACCCTTCTGAGGGTTGCTCGGGCGTTTTTGGGTCTTGAAACCCTTTGAGCATCTCAGGGGTCATCGGCCGACCTTGCTGAAGTTCAAAAGCCTCTTGAAAAGCGCCGAGAAATTCTGACTTTAAAAAAAGAAAGATTTCAGACGATCCCCCAGGAATCCGCCAATCAAGATAAACCTCTTCTCCGGTCCTCTGAAACCAGTCGCTCGCAAAGGCGTCGCCAAATTCCTGACGAATACTCTCATGGTGCGGGGAAAGGATAACGAGGCGTCGATCGTAATGGGCGAGCGCCGCATGATCCTGAGGCTCTAAGAGAAAAGGTCCAGAAAGAATAAGCAACAGAGCAACCGGGACCCACCAGGGAAAGTGAGGCTCCCCTTTGGGGGGCTTTTTGAAGGATGACGGTGATAAGGGTTCGTCCATGAGGCTCTATTCCTCTAGCATCAGAAGATCTCTAGCATCAACCTCAAGCCACAGAGATTCCCCTTCCCTGATGAGATCACCTCTTGGATGTTGCACCAGCCACTGGATCATGACACCGTCCTTTAGAAGAACGCGATACTGGACCGAGGCGCCGAGATAAAGGGTCTCAACCAAAGTCCCATAGAACCCGTTACTCTCGGGGGATCGAATGGCGGCCCGGATCGCTTCTGGACGCAACATGAGATGGACTTCTTGGCCATCACGAGGCTGCCAACGTTCCTGAGTTTTTCGGGCCAAGAGCCGACCATAGGGCGTCTCTACCGCATAGATTGAAGGATCTTCCGTCTTTCCAAGGACTTGACCTAAAAGGCCGTTGGCTTCTCCAATAAAGGCCGCTACCTCGAGGGATTTAGGATGCTGATAAAGGTCCTTGGGGCTTCCGACCTGCAGCAAACGGCCCTCTTTCATGACGGCCATGCGATCGGCCATTGAGAGGGCTTCCTCCCGGTCGTGAGTCACGTAAACAGCCGTCAAGCCAAACGCCTTGGTGATACGCCGAATTTCTAGCCGCATCTCAAGTCTTAATCGGGCATCAAGGTTTGATAGCGGCTCATCTAGGAGGAGACTCCGCGGCCTGATGACCAAGGCCCGGGCCAGGGCTACCCGTTGTTGTTGCCCCCCTGAGAGCTCACTGATGCGGCGCTGACCAAGGCCTCCGAGCTGGACCTGCTCAAGGGCTTCTTCGACTCTAAGACGGATCTCGGCCGCGGGAACACGCCGCTCTTCAAGACCAAAGGCCACATTGGCATCAACATTAAGATGAGGCCAAAGGGCGTAATTTTGAAACATCATCCCGGTCTCCCGGCGATGCGGAGGCCACATCGTCACCTCCTCCTGATCAAAGAAGATATGACCCCGGTCAGGGACTAGAAAACCGGCGATGTGCCGCAACAGCGTGGTCTTGCCACAACCACTGGGTCCAATCAAAAAAAAGAGTTCGCCGGGAGCAATGGTCAAGGAGACATCGTTAAGAACCTCGCGTTGACCAAGACGCTTTGAAAGGTGCTGGAGATCAATGGCACGCATGATCGGATGGCCTCTAAGAATGAACCAGACCGGTAGAGGGTATCCTACTCAGCTTGCAAAAAATAGCGCGT
>CAILMG010000041.1 GCA_903835265.1 uncultured Methylococcus sp. | reverse complement strand
GTGCCGGTAAAAACCCAGTAAATTTATCAGATTCTTCAGGTGAAAGAAATTGATCACGAAGCGCCAGCAACCTGAGGTAGCGTCGATTAGAGCAAACAGGTTGTCACCTCCTAGGCGCTTTAATTCTCAGGATGGGGTGGGTCATAATCACTAGGTTACCTTTATGTTCAGGAGCACAACATGACCAGGATTACCCTCATACCCGGGGACGGCATCGGACCCTCAATCGTTCAGGCGGCCATCGATGTGATTGCCGCAAGCGGCGTTCAGATCGAGTGGGATCGTCAGCTGGCAGGGATGGCGGCCGTTGAAGAGGTCGGAGATCCCTTGCCGGATGCCACGCTTGAGTCGATTCGCTCCAATCGACTGTGTCTCAAGGGACCTTTGACGACGCCGGTGGGTGGCGGCTACCGGAGCGTCAATGTCACGCTGAGGCAGGCCTTCAATCTTTACGCCAACGTTCGCCCAGCCATCTCCTTTGAAGGGACTGAAACGCTGTTTAAGAATGTAAACCTCCTCACCGTCAGAGAAAACACCGAGGGGCTTTACGCAGGTATCGAGCACTTTATTCAGGTGGATGGCGAAAAGATCGCCGCTGAAAGTCAGGCTATCGTGACCCGGAAAGGATCCGAGAGGATCATCCGATATGCCTTTGAATACGCGAGAAAAGCCAAGCGTAAGAAAGTCACCTTGGTCCACAAGGCCAATATTCTTAAATGTACGTCGGGATTATTTCTTGAGATTGGTCGAGAGATCGCCAAAGAGTACCCGGACATTGGTTTTGATGATCGGATCATTGATGCTTGCTGCATGCAGCTGGTCATGAAGCCGGAGACCTTCGACGTCATTGTCACCACCAATCTTTTTGGCGATATCTTGTCGGATCTGGCGGCAGGCCTCATTGGCGGCTTGGGTTTGACCGCGGGTGCCAACATTGGAACGGATGCCGCCATCTTTGAAGCAGTCCACGGCAGCGCCCCCGATATTGCTGACAAAGGCATTGCGAACCCCTCAGCCATGATTCTGGCCGGGGTCATGATGCTGGAGCATCTTGGCGAGATGGGTGCAGCTAGAAAGATTGAGGCGGCGGTTCGTGAAGTGATTCGGGAAGGAAAGATCGTCACGCCGGATATCAAGAAAGACTCCCCTTATGGAACCCGGGATATTGCCGAAGCCATTATTGCGAAGCTCAAGGCTTAACCTCAAGCCATCCATGGGTCGACCATAGGGCCGTCCCATTTGACCGGCATTGAGGGACTCTTGGTTGCCTGACCTCTTCCAACGGGTTAGACTTCGCGTCCTGCCAAATAGTCCCCATCGTCTAGCGGTCTAGGACTCCGCCCTCTCACGGCGGCAACAGGGGTTCGAACCCCCTTGGGGACGCCAACTTAAATCAATAAGCTGCAGATCTGGCTCCTCATCGGGTGAATATGGGGGGGCGGCTGATTTCTTCTGCAATATCCCGCAACTTGCATATCCCTTTTGTGAAAAGAATGACTAAGGTGATCAGGCCGACGAATTCTGCGGTATATAGGAACGAGTAGTACTTTTCATGATTACTTTCTGGGTAGCCGCCAAGGACTGCGTTGTAACCCATATTGGTGAAGTATCTTGTGATATCACCTGGAAAAGTAAGGGGCCACGATGAGACCGCAAGGAATGACATCAACATGATCCAAATCCAATCAACAAAAAAACTTGTGCAGGCTATTACAATAGTAATAGCTGGGGTCATGAATATGCTCAGGCCCGGGGTGTGGACGAATGATGCCTGATAGGTGCAAATCAGCGCCGATGCTGCCAGCATTGCACTCATTGATGTTATCCAAGCTTGGCCAATGAAGGGACGCCATGCACTAAAAACATATGAGAGCGTTACAAAAATGAAAACTGGGACGCTGTATATTTTCAAATCAGGACTGATATCCAGCAAGCTTAAATAAAGCCTTTCTACTATTGAGAATCCAGAAATAACAGCAACATAGCTTTTGGATTGAGACAGGTAGAAACAAAGGCCATAAAAAGCCAAAATTAGAACTCCGCACAGAAGATTTTTTGTAGTCTCCTTAAACTCCCTTCCTATTGATGAGTGGACGAGGAATAAGCTTACAATGGGTGCTAGGAGCAAGTTTTGTGGCTTTATAGCCAATCCAATTGCGATCAGAATAGACCCCATCCACCGGTCTCTATCAAACCTAAAAAGAAGAATACCCTGACAAAAAAATAAAACAGCCAATATATCAATCTGCTGAAACCCTGCGATTAAATAAAGCGGCCCTGGGCATAGCGTCGTTAAATACAGGTATTTCCTTAACTCCTGGACGCGAAAGACCCCGGCGAGGCTCAATTCATTCAGTATCGTAAAGTTTATGATGTAGAAAAAGATTACAGAAAGTAAGCCTAACATGCCGGAGCTGCTGATGCGCCCGAATATAATATTAAGAAGGGGGGAATAAAGTTGGTCATTGATCCACTGTATTGGCGAAAGGATTGAAAGGCTTAGGGGGGTATAAGGATAGGCGGGATAGGGGAAGTTATCGGATATTTTCTTCACTATCTGTGCGGCATATATATCAATACCCGAGTTTGAGTTTGTTATGCATTTTGCGATGATGTCAATATCGCAACCTATAGGGTTTGCAGAGGCTATAATTGCAAGTAAGCCAAAAAAAGCATAGTCCACACCCCGCAAGTTCTTCTTCATGCTGGATAGGTTTTCATTTATCCAGCGCCCGCCCCCACCTCGAATATATCGCTCGGCGAAGAATAGAAATATAGCGAGTGATAAGATCCCCTCTTTAATGCCTAGTTTGAATGGGCTTGAATTCTTTGCTATGAAGTAAATACTAAATCCAATTGGCTTCATCGGCGTGACACCAACATCAATAAGCCTCATGCCATTATTGAGCTGGTTTATCAACGACAGGCTACCGTCTCTTGCCTGCTGAAGCTCGGCTCCATTACCAGCAGCTATGCCTTGCTCGTTGATATAGACCGCATAACCTAGGTCATTCTGCTTCTTCTTAACTGATAGTATATCTCCGTTTCTTGTGACGGCCCGCATCGTTCTTCCGTCATCGCTTTTTGTTATTATAATCTGATCTACAGGGTTAATTATCCTTGAAAATCTTCCAACAATAACAACCACCATTATCGCGATCAATATTAATAATAAATTCCTTTTCATAAGCCGTTTATCCCTATTGATACCAGACATCCTACTACTACACCCCCTAATATCTCCCAGCCGCTATGCCCGATCCTTTCTCTAAGCGCTGGATGCGTTCTGTTCTCCACCTCGGAGGACAAGCTGTTGATAGCCTCGGCATGCTTTCCTACTTGTCTTCGCAAGCTTTTCGCATCCATGATGACGATAAAGGCCACCGTTACAGCTATCCCAAATGCCGGGCTTTGGATCCCTTCTCTTAAGGCAATCAAGGTAGCGGTACTGCTCACGATGGCGCTGTGATTGCTGGGCATCCCGCCATAACCGATGTGGCCAAAGGCCCACTGACCCGCTTTTGCACTATTGATGAGAAATTTGAGGCTTCCGGCCACTAACCAGGCGATGAAGGGGGTCACAATGTAGGTGTAGTCCATGCTTAATGCCCTGCTGGCCATAGCGCCCATGCAGAGGCTATGACCCAAAGAAGGATGGTGATGAGGAGCGGCTTATCAGCGATCAGTGCATCGGTAGGTGATTCGCCGCCATCTAAGGTTTCAACGACATACCAGTAACGAAAAAAGCCGAATAAGACCACGGGGACGGTGATGATGAGGGCTGGCTGTGTGGTCATCACAAAGAGGCTGTAAAAGAGGAGTGCCCCTACCGCTGACATCTCGGCATATCGATCGATTAATTCCACCGTGTATTTCTTCAGCACGTGTCTCCCTTCAGTGCCGCTCTGGCTGATTTCCTGACGTCGTTTGATGGCGGCGAGATAAAGGGCTAGGCAGAGGGTTGTGACGAACATCCAATCTGAAAGAGGAACTGCTAAGGCCACGGCTCCAGCATAGACCCTAAGGACAAAACCGATGGCAATCGTAAAGATATCGATGACGGGCTGGTGTTTAAGATAAAGGCTGTAGGCAAGGTTTAAAGCTGAATAGGCGGCGAGCACCATCACCACTTTGGGCGTCAAAAACCAAGATCCAATTAAGAGGATATAGAGGGCGCCAAGTAAGATCAGGGCCGACGTGATGCTGACGGTTCCTGCCGCCAGGGGCCTCGTTTTAGATTTTATGGGGTGCTTTCGATCGCGCTCTATATCGTTTAGATCGTTGACGATGTAGGTTGCCGAGGAGGCGAGGCAGAACAAACTAAATGCAAGAAATGAAGATTGAATGGCGTCAGGCCGAAGGAACTCCCCTGAAAAAACCAGTGGGGCAAGGACAAAACCGTTTTTGATCCATTGCTTTGGTCGCATGAGCCGAATCAGGGCCTTCAAAGAAAAGACCGACCGACGCCCCTTGAGTACTTTAGAATCCAAGTCATCTTCCCCCTAATCATTGGTTCTATTTTCGCACGATGAAGCTCGCCCTGCGTTATGCCATTCTCGCTCTGATCGCAACAGGCGCCAACATTGGGGCTCAGGACCTTTATCTTCGCTACAACATGTGGGTTTATCCGGTGATGGCGTCGGTTTTCATTGGAACCGGCGTGGGGCTGGTCGTGAAGTACATTCTCGATAAACGCTACATCTTTCGCTTTCGATCTAAAAATGCGGCTCAAGATGGCTTCACCTTTTTTCTCTACACCGCCATGGGTCTCCTGACGACCCTCATATTCTGGGGATTTGAGTTTGGCTTTGATCATGTCTTTGCTTCTAAGGACATGCGTTATCTTGGGGCTGTGATAGGCCTTTCGATTGGATACCTCACGAAGTATCAACTCGATAAACGATTCGTTTTTACTTCGTCGAGGCGAAGAAAGTGACCCCTGTATCCTCGTGGGGTCGACTCGGGAGCCATGCACACCGGCAGATCTTCCTTAATGACCGATACGCCCTAGGGTCAATCATCCGATCCCATCAGCCGGGCATCGCCTTTGGTCATGGGAGGAGTTACGGGGATGTCTGTCTGAACCCAGGGGGGACGCTCTGGAAAACCAGAGGACTTGACCGCTTCATCTCGTTTGACCCAGTCAAGGGGCTTTTGTCCTGTGAGGCCGGTGTTTTACTGCGTGATGTTCACCGGTTGGTGGTTTCTCAAGGATGGATGCTCCCGGTGAGCCCGGGGACTCAATTGGTGACCGTGGGTGGGGCTATTGCCAATGACGTTCACGGCAAGAACCACCACCGCTATGGCTCCTTTGGTGATCATGTTCTAAAGCTTCGACTTCTGAGAACCGATGGCGAGATCATTGATTGTGGGCCTGATCAGCGAGGTGAATGGTTTAGCGCCACGCTGGGTGGTTTGGGGCTGACGGGCCTCATCACGGAGGCGACGATCCAACTTCGAAAAATTGCGGGGGCATGGCTCCAATCAGAGACGATTCCTTATAAAAGCCTCGATCATTTTTTTGAGCTCGCCGATGCATCTGAAGAGGATTGGGAGCATACGGTTTCTTGGATAGACTGTATGGATAAAGGCCAAGGCCGCGGCCTCTTCATGCGGGCCAATCACATTAAAAGCGCC
>CAILMG010000040.1 GCA_903835265.1 uncultured Methylococcus sp. | reverse complement strand
GGCTCCTTGATCTCAAGCCGGCGATGCAAGGCTTCAGCAATCCAGGCACCGCCACTGTGGATGCCGATCATCAAAGGATTTTCAAGAGCGCGCCGCTCGATTTCAAGCCTTAGAGCCTCTTCGAGCGTCTTCAATAAATCGTCGACCTTGGGGACTTCAACCATCAAGGGACCCTCTAGGCGCCGTATGATCAAGCCAAGTCTGAAGAATCAACTGGGCCGCGATTTCATCCTTGACGTCACGGAAATTCAACGACTTTCGGTGGCTTTGGGTGTAAAAGAGGGTTTGAGATTCTCGGGTCGAAAGGGCTTCATCCATCACATGAACGGGACGTTGGTAACGTTTCTCAAGATCCACGCAAAAGGTCTTGATCAGATCAATCACAGGGTTTTTCTCCGTGGTTTCGACGATCGGAAAGGGAACCCCAACGACGAAGGCCTGAGGCTCCCAGGCATCGACCAGTCGGCCGATGCCGCTCCAAAGCGCCTCAGGGGTATGGGACCTGATGGTCTCGAGGCCCCGAGCGGTCCCGGTGATTCGCTGCCCCACCGCCACCCCGGTCTTTTTTTCACCGAAGTCGAAACCGAGATAGGTGGCATGGGCCGTATCAAAGCTTGATATGGCCTCAGCCATGCCCCGCCTGCATCGTTAAAAGACCGATATCGATGCCCAAGTGCTCGGCTGCGGCGCGCCACCTTGAAGCCGCTGGCCGATTAAAAATAATCGACTGCTCAGCTTCTGTATTGAGCCAGGAATTTTGGCCAATCTCCGCCTCCAGTTGGCCTTTCCCCCAGCCGGCATAACCTAAGGCTAAGAGCATGTGAGAAGGCCCTTCGCCCAGACTTAAGGCCTCAAGAATATCCCTCGATGTGGTTAAGGCCAAGGTCTCTGAAATCCTCAAGGTTGAATTCCAATCTCGCCCCGTCTCATGAAGGACGAAGCCTCGCTCCGGCTGGACCGGCCCTCCAAAATAAACCGGCATCTGACCACATGCCTCATTACTGGAGGTGATCCCCATCTGTTCAAGCACATCACCCACCGTGAGATCGGAGGGGCGATTGATGATGATCCCAAGAGCCCCTTCCTCATTATGCTGGCAAAGATAAGTGACGGTTTTTGCAAAAAAAGGATCCTCAAGCCCCGGCATCGCGATCAGGAACTGGTTGGTGAGGTTAGTAGGTACTTCAATCATGGGTCATAGTATCGGTTCTCAAACCCCGGCCGCGCAAGCACCGCTATCGCCCTCGAAGAAGAGATCCCGCGGCTTCACTCAGCGCCTCGGGTTTCAAGGTGGTCTTGGCCATCAAAGCGCCAGGTCCTCGTAATCACCAAGATATCCACCTCGCTCAGGATATCAGGGGGGAGTGGTGCAAAAGGGGCGGCCATTTTGACAATCTCCCGCGCGGCCTGATCAAGGACCTCATGGCCTGAAGAGGTCTGAACCTTAGCTGAATAAAGGCTGCCATCGGGGCGAATCCCAACCGCCATCACCAGAACCCCTGAAAGCTTCTCTTTTCGAGCAGCCTCTGGGAAATTAAGGTTCCCAATCCGCTCAACCTTTTCATGCCAAGCCGCCTCATAGGCCGCCACAACGGCGCGATGCTCCTTGACCTTGGTGGTGTAAACGATTTTTTTCTGGCTCAAGTCCCGGGTCTTCTCACGCGTCATCCCCGCCGTCACCTCGGCGATCTGCTGGCTCAAAAGCCCTCTCGAAAGAACGGGGCGTTGCACCTCACTTTGGGATTCGATGGATTCAAGAGGCGATGGAGGCTCTTTTAAAGGGGGTCTTGGAGTTTCCTTTAAAACGTTTTTATCTTCCACCCTTTTGGTGGGAGACAGCGCCTTGGGTTTCGGTGATGAAGGAAGGCTTTTCGGGGCCGAATTTTGGGCCAAGGGCTTAGGCGCT
>CAILMG010000039.1 GCA_903835265.1 uncultured Methylococcus sp. | reverse complement strand
GTATCAGGTCGCGTCGATGCCTTTCTGCATGCCTTAAATCGCTCCGACAGTCATCCAGAGACCTCTGGGCGGCAACTCTTTGATTGGTTAATTAAGCCGCTTCATCACGAGCTGTTGGGCTCTCAAACCCGGCATTTGGTGATCGTGCCAGACAAAATCTTGAGGAAGATTCCCTTTTCTGCACTCCAAGATGAAAACGGGTTTTTGATAGAACAATTATCGGTATCCACGCTGACCGGTCTAACCCTCTTTGACCCTCTCCCCGATGTTTCGAGTGGCTCTCAGGAGTATCTACTCGCTGGGGTCAGTCGGCCTGGTTCTGCGATTGACCATTTGCCTGATGCCCTGAAGGGGGAGATGATCAGGAACGTCAAGTCAACATCCGAAATAGATCGGGGTTCTTTTCTCAAGGAGCGCCTTGCCTTACCTGGTGTCGAAAGGGAGATTAAGGGTATAGAAAATCAACACACCAAAGTGTTGATGAATCAGGATTTCACCCTTGCTGCCCTCCAAGAGGCCTTACACCAAAACGCTTACACGGCACTTCATATCGCCTCTCATGGCTTTATTGGTAAAACATCAGACCAAAGCTTTGTCATCGCCTATGATAATGTCATTAATTTCAATGACCTCTACAGTGTCTTATTGCAAGCTCAACGTCATAGTTCTCCATTAAAGCTATTGACCTTAAGTGCTTGCCATACCGCGGAAGGGGATGACAGAACCCCCCTAGGGCTCAGTGGCATGGCCATTCGCGCCAAGGTTTCAAGTGCATTAGGCAGTCTTTGGCCGGTGGACGATAACGCGACAGCCCAACTGATGCCATTCTTCTATCAAGAGCTCCAATCGAATGGAGGTCAAACCGCAAAGGCCCTGAGGGCTGCGCAAATGGCGATGATCAAGGAACCCCGTTACCAGCATCCCTACTACTGGGCCGCCTTTACCTTGGTGGGCCAATGGTGGTGACCCTTAGGAGAAGACTGAAAGCGCTTTTAGACTGGCTCGGGACGTTCCCCCCGATACAACGATTGATGTCGAATGCTCATGTCCGCCATTTGTCGATTCGCCTCTTGATCGCCCTGCCGCTGCTGACGCTCCTTAGCTATCCTCAAATTGCCAATATCCCCTTTCTAAAGAATAAGGAGGATAGCGCTATGGACATAATGATGCAGGCGTTTCAGGCTGGATCGCCCGATCAAGAGGCTCAGCCATTGGCGTTTATCGATATGGATGAGGCCACTTATCAGGCCTGGGGTGAGCCTTTCATGGTGCCCCGCGAAAAGCTCCAAAAGCTCATCCAATTTGCAGCCTCGGGTCACCCAAAACTAATCTTTGCTGATGTTGAATTGTCGAAACCGTCTTGCGACCCCATCGCCGATCAGCGATTCTCCACGTTCATCCGCAATTACACCAAGGAGACTGATCCGATCCTGATGTTCCCACAAGGGTTTCGGGAATCACTGGATCCAGAAGGTGCCGTGACTCCGCGAGCTTCCTTTCTTGATGAGGCGATGACCTCGGCCAATAACCGGGCTATTAAAACTTCAGCGCTCTTTAATATTGATGATAACGATGGGATTCTAAGGCGTTGGCGTTTATTTGAACGTCTAGGCCCAGAGCCAACCGATCTTTATCCCTCTGTCGAATTATCCGCGTTCGCGCTGACCCAGTCCGCCTCTCAGCCGCCTCGTGTCACATTCAAGGAACTCCAGGATAAGCTCGACTTGCTGGAGACGGAGGAGACCGTGGGGATAGGCCAACTGCTCATCCACACGCACGCAGATCAGCTCGAACAACGGATTATTTATAGTATCCCGCGAGAATTGCCCCCTTGGGCATCAACGCCTGAAATCCTGAGAGCCGATGGTGTTCCGGTCCCTTTTCTTGAGACCATCTCGGCGCGCTGTATCACGGAGCCTGATGCGGGTCCATCTTGCGTGCGTCACTACCCTCAAGGGCTCATGACGCCAGAGTTCGATAACTGGTTGGATCAACGGATTGTGGTGATTGGTGTCAGCTATAAGGCTGCAAGGGACAACTTTGAAACCCCGCTCGGCACCATGCCGGGGAGTATGGTGATCATCAATTCAATCAATACGCTGAATCAGTACGGCTTCATCACCCGCCCCAATCTTTCTATCTCGCTAGCGCTTGAGGTTTTCATCATTCTCTTAGGCTATGGGGCTCACCAATTGATGGCTAAAGACATTAATCCTCTCTGGTTTAGCCTGGGTATCGCCCTGTTACTGCTTCCACTTTGCTATCATTTCTTTAAGATGGGTGTCTGGTTGACGGTAGCGATTCCACTCATTTTGACGAGTTTCACCGATACCCGTGATAGCGTCAAAGAAACCTTAAGCCACTTCAAACGTCTCAAGGCGCTGAAAAAGCCTTCGCTAAGCCAAGAAGAATAGGATACTGAATTAACTGGAGATCCGACATGCGCAAACAAAACCTATGCAAGGCCTTTGCCTTCGCTCTTTTTCTAACGGCAGGGCCGACTTTCGCCGTAGCGTATCTCAAGATTGATAAAACAGGGAGCAGCTATGCCCTAACGCGAGACGGGAAGACACTGAATGTCGTTGATGGAATGTACCTCAAGCCGGGGGATAACTTGATGCTGAAGGATCAGACGGCGAAGGCTGCGGTGGTGATGGCCAATGGTTTGGTGAAGCCACTGGATATGACGGGAGGCCAAAAAATACTGACCTCACCGGACCTAGGCGGGAATAATGTTGGGCAACGCACTGAAGCGACCTGGAATACAGCCGTTGATTGGTTGTTAGTCCGGGTTGGTGCTCGCGACAGTGAGCAACCCTCAGAAAAAATCGTTCAGGCCTCAGCGAGAGCGCTTGGTGACAATGAAACGCTGCTGATCCCCCTGGGTCAGGATGGCGGCCTGCGGATCACTGAAAAAAAACAACAGCCCCTGCATGTGGCTTGGTCCGGTGGCCACGCTCCTTTCACCCTCACATTGAAGGATGCTGTGGGTCAGCCGATCGCACTTGAGAAAGAAATCGCAAGCCATCGCTACACCTTCGAGAACTTAAGCCTTAAACCTGGCGATTATCAATTGAACATTTCAGGTGGTGAGGATCAAATCAGTATGCCTCTCGCGGTGGTGGGGGCATCGGGTGCCGCAACTTCTCAGAAGAAATTGCCATCGACTGATGATGAGCGCCAGAATGCGCTCATCGACGCGATGAATCTCGCCAAGCAAGGGAATGGATGGGCGTTTGAGTCTTACCAGATCGCGGCTAATCTTGCGCCAAGTTTCCCCTTTGCAAAGATTTACCTCGAAGCGTTAGAAAGCGGTGATATTCCCTCTCCTTGAAAAGTTTGACGGCCCCCTAGATTTAGCCGGGGAGTCTTGGAGGTGAATAGTCAGCCTAAAGAAAACCTATGGTCTTGTGACAACGAAGTCGACTAAACAAGAATCAGTGGTTCTTAGGTTCCATTCATTGAATAAGAAACGATTAGAGATCTCGCTCTTGGCTCTCCTATTGGTCAAGGGCTTAAGTGTGCAGGTGCAGGCCAATGGCGGCATTGTGACCGATGGGTCGGTGGGATCTCAAGGCTTCCCCAGTGGCACTCCTGGTTATTTGGGTTCAGTCCATACCTTAAGCCCGGGTGGAGG
>CAILMG010000038.1 GCA_903835265.1 uncultured Methylococcus sp. | reverse complement strand
GGGTTACTACGAGGATCCAGCGCTTCCTCTGAGGGCCTATGCAAAACGCTACACCCTTCTCGATCATTTTTTTGCGGCAGCTTTCGGTGGATCATTCCTCAATCACATGTGGATGGCCTGTGCCTGCACGCCATGGGAAGCCCACGCCCCCGCCTCGAACAGAATCCATCTTGCGGCAGATGGCGTGGTCACGCGCGATGGGGCTTTCACCCAAGATGGTTTCGCGGTCAACAATATCCTTCCGGCTTTTGGTCCCGGCAATCTGAAGGCAAAAGGTCCTGATCAGATGCTTGCTCCCCAGCGACAGCCCACTCTGGGTGACCGACTGTCTGATCGGGGCGTTGACTGGGCCTGGTATGCGGCCGGTTGGGATGATGCCCGAAGGGGCGCTGCTGATCCAACCTTTCAGTTCCATCATCAGCCCTATACCTATTTCGAGCGCTACCGGGATGGCTCTGAAGATCGTCAGCGCCATCTTCTTGACGGGAAAGATTTCGAAGCGGCGATGGTGAGCGGGAAGCTCCCCCCGGTCGCGTTCTATAAGCCCTTAGGGCGCTACAATTCCCATCCTGGTGAGGCGACCCTCCTGGAGGGGGAGCAGCACGCGGCGGCGCTCCTTAAAAAACTCGAAAAGAGCCCTCAGTGGCCGGGTATGCTCGTCATAGTGACCTACGATGAGACCGGAGGCTTCTGGGATCATGTCGCCCCACCTCCTGGAGATCGCTTTGGGCCCGGAGGGCGGGTTCCGACTCTCTTGGTGTCGCCCTTCACGATGGGTGGGCGGATCGATCACACGGTCTATGATGCGACAGCGATCCTTCATTTGATTGAACGGCGATTTCACCTGCAGCCTTTAACGGAGCGGGATGCGAAGGCGGAAGACCTTGCAGGCGCTCTCAGGACCTCGGCGAAAGCCAAACATTAACCCGATATCCCCATCAACATCAGGGTTTTTTGGTATAGTCCGATGCCTGATTAACCAAGACACCAGAGGTCCCAGTGGAATCGAATCTCGTAAAAGGCATGATCGGCTTTGTTGTTCTCATGGCGGTGGGCTTTCTGATCGTTGGCACCACCCGTGAGACACAGCAGGAAAAGGTCCAAGGCGCGTTCCTTCAAACCGCTGGCTTGTTGAACAATCTAGCATTGTCAAAATGTTCGGATGCCGTCAAGGAAGAGGTCGGGACCCATCCTTACACCCCATCGGAATCCAATAGCGATGGCATGACCTACGTCACGCTGGTTTGGAACGAGGTGGGCAATGTTAAGCGGGCTGAATGCCGCTATATCCTGGATCAGGGCATCACCCTTTTAAAGTTTGACGATCGGACGGTCATCGAGAAGACAGCGCCCCAAGGCACCGCAGCGCCGGCGCCAAAGTCCGCCCATCACTAAATAAAGAGTAGCCCCGAAAGAATCAGCGCTTTCGGGGCTTTAAAGCCTTTGGATCAGGCCCGCCGACGCGATGGTTGTTCTTCTGGAAGAACAATGTTGAGTTCAAGGACTTCGCGATTTTCGTCCTGCTCCATGGTGACGGTGATCGCCTCCTGACCCACGTTCACATACTTTCGGACGACCTCTAAGAGGTCACGCTGCAAATCGGCAAGATACGCCGGCTGTTGGCGTTCGCTCCGGCGCTCATGGGCCACCAGAATTTGGAGGCGCTCCTTGGCAATCGATGCGGTTTTCGGCCTTGAGGACCGAAAATAATCCATCAGGTTCATGACTTACCTCCAAACAAGCGGCCAAGAAGGCCCTTTTTTTCCTCCTCGATGAAGCGGTGAGGAACATCTTCACCCAGATAGCGACCCACCACGTCAAGATAGGCTTGACCGGCATCGCTCTGGTCATCGATGACCACCGGATTGCCGGAGTTTGAGGCATTCAGGACCGCCTTTGATTCTGGAATGACCCCGAGGAGGTGCAAGGAAAGAATTTCTTGGACATCATCGACGCTCAACATTTCCCCAAGCTTCACTCGCTGCGGAGAGTAACGGGTTAACAGAAGGAACTCACGGATCGGGTCCTGATTGAGTTCGGCTCGTCGTGACTTACTGGCTAAGAGGCCTAGCATCCGGTCTGAATCACGAACGGATGAGACCTCGGGGTTCGTGACGACCACGGCGTCATCTGCAAAATACATGGCGAGATGAGCTCCGCGCTCGATCCCGGCCGGCGAGTCGCAGACGATGTAGTCAAACGTTTCGGCGAGTTCGTTAAGAATACGCTCAACCCCTTCAAGGGTCAGCGCATCCTTGTCGCGGGTCTGTGACGCCGGAAGGACAAAGAGATTTTCGCAGCGCTTATCTTTGATAAGGGCTTGATTGAGGCTGGCCTCGTTGTTGATCACGTTGACGAAATCATAGACGACACGCCGCTCGCAACCCATGATCAGGTCCAGATTCCTAAGGCCAATATCGAAATCAACCACGGCGGTCCGATGACCCCTAAGTGCAAGCCCCATAGACAGGGCGGCACTGGTGGTGGTCTTGCCGACCCCGCCTTTACCTGACGTTACGACGATGATTCTTGCCACAAGTGCTCTCCTCGTTATCTTAAAGGGGTTTAAATAATCGGTTAAAGGGGGTCAACCGTCAGACTATCGTCTTTTAGGTAGACTTGAACCAGTCGGCCTCGAAGGGCCACGTCCTCATCCTCGCTGGTTCGATAGTGCCCACCGATGGCAATCAGTTGTGCCTGAAGGTCGGTGCAGTAGATTCGGGCATCGAGATTGCCCTGAACCCCAGCGAGGGCGCGACCCTTGAGGGGGCCGTAAACGTGGATATTGCCATCCGCCATGATTTCAGCGCCTGGGCTGACTTGTGCCATGACGATGAGATCACCGCCGGGGGCATAGATTCTTTGACCTGAGCGAACCGGCTGATCAATGATCTTGGTCAGTGCCGTCATCGGGCGAGGAGGGGGCAAGGGTCTTTTGGGAGCGGGCTTTGCTGGCTGTGGACTTTCGGACCGTACTTCGGCGAGAACGGCCAGTTTTTCTCTGAGTGCGGCGGCCTGTTGATCTTGCGAGCCACCGCGCATGCCGACCGGTGCCAGGGACAGCTCATGGATCACCTTCAAGAGGGCCGTGAAATCAACGCGGTCCTTTTCGCTCTCTTCAAGATCACCGAGATCAATGATGATGGGGGCGTTTCTGAAAAATTCCGGGGCCTTTCCGAGCTTGTCCTCCAATTGGGCGGTGACCTCGTCAAGATTTGGCGAGAGAACCTTCAGAATCGGAAGGGTGATGGAACCCGATTTTAGCTCCACGGCGCCAGATTGACTCATTTTGGGGGTGTTTTGATCAGACATCGGAGTGACGTACCTAGGCCATGGGATGATAGTCTAGGGTCATTCTAACATTGCCCCCTAAGCTTAGGATGACTTCATTGTTGCACCATCGATTGCCGGCCCCCTCCATAGCGCCTGATTATTCCAACAGTATTGTCAATCTGATGGCTTCGCTGATCGAGGGTCTGGGTGGGGAACCTGGCGATTACCCGCCTTTGGCGATGTTACCGGCCTCGGATGTCGCGCGTTATCGGCGAGTCGTTTTGATGGTGGTTGATGGCTTAGGGGATCTTCAGCTGCAGGAACTTGGGGGGGAAAGTCGCCTCCTTGAGGCTCGCCGGGGAAGAATGACCTCGGTGTTCCCATCGACCACGGCGAGCGCCGTGACGAGCTTCCTCACCGGGCTGGCCCCACAGCAGCATGGCCTCACGGGTTGGCATATGTATTTTAGGGAATTGGGTGCCGTCCTCGCCGTGCTCCCTGGTCGGCCGCGCTATGGCGGCGTGTCTTTAGGGCAAGCGGGTATCAAAGTGGGCCCATGGCTGGGTCATACGCCGGTCTTTAATCGAATTCCCCATCAAAGCCTGATGGTCATGCCAGAGGAGATTGCCCGGTCTGATTTTAACCTGGCCCATCTCGGCCTGGCTGAATTGAGCCCTTTTGCATCACTTCAGGGTTTTTTTGAGGCCATGGCGCGGGGCGTTGAGGAAGCTTTGGGACCTCGCTTGATTTTTGGTTATTGGTCCGAGTGGGATCACCTCGCACATCTTCATGGATCCATGGGGCCAAAGGTCAAAGAGCACCTCACCCAATGGGATCAGGGCTTTCAGGGGTTTCTTGAGCGCATCAGGGGATCCGATACCCTGGTTGTGGTCACGGCCGATCACGGATTTATCGATACGCCCCCTGATCGCATTATTCATCTTGGCGATTACCCCGAAATTGAATCCTGTCTGGTGTTGCCGCTCACCGGGGAACCTCGGGTGGCCTACGCGCATCTTCGATCAGGGGCGGCTTTAAGATTTGAATCTCTGATCGATGAGCAGTTGGGTCATGCCGTCGCGATGGTGTGGAGCGAGGAACTTCTTGAGGCGGGTTGGTTCGGTCATGGACAGCCCCATCCAAGGCTCAAGGACCGGATTGGCGATGTGGTTTTGATGATGCGCGATGACTACATCATCAGGGATGGTCTTTATGGGGAGCGGCAACATCCTTTGAGGGGGGTTCACGGCGGAACCACCCCTCAAGAAATGTGGGTGCCACTGGCTATGGTGGAGGCCTGAAGAGACCTCTCAGGAGGCCGCTTACTGAAGGCTGGCAGTTTTGGCGGGGACCTTGGTCACCGGGGTCGTGTTAAGGCTTTCGAGATCTTCGTCCATCTGGCGCTCGAGCTCTTCATCGAGTGGTGGGTTGCCATCGTGGATCACAAAGTTTCTCTGCTGGAAGTAGGCATTCCGGATGAATTCATAGCGATCAACAGACGCTTCATCCATAATTTTTGATGCGCTCAGGAGGTCTGAACGCTGATCAATGATCCGGAGGGCCCCTGAACCCAAAATGACCGCGTCCGTCGCGTGCCAAACACCACCCCAGAGCGGGTAACCCGCCATCGGATTAATCCAGTTGATGGGATTGGCGGCGACATCCCCTGCAATCCCGAAGATGCCGCGAGGGGTGCTAGGACCTAGAAGCGGGATGATGACGTAGGGTCCAGAGGGAATTCCCCAGGTGGCCAGCGTCTGGTCAAAATCCTCGTTGTGCTTTGGAAGGTTCATCTTGCTGGCCACATCGACAAAGCCTACAAGACCCACGGTGCTGTTGACGAAGAAGCGGCCAAAGTCCTTGCCTGACTGCAGGAGCTTGAATTGCAGGAGGTCATTTCCGAAAACCGTGATATCTTCCACATTGCTGTAGAAATTGGTGACCCCGCGGTCAACCAGCGGTGGGGTGACTTTCTTGTAGCCGGTCGCAACAGGCTTCAGGACGTAATCATCTAGCTTGTCGTTGAAGCTCTGAACACCCCGGTTCCAGCCCTCAATGGGGTCCCTCGAGTCCTTCTGAGGTGCCGATGAACAACCCGTCAGATGGGACCACATCACCACAAGGGCGATGGTGAAGGAGGTAGCTATGGGGGATCGACTCATCGGTGTTCTCATCGTCAATACAAATTTAAGTCGGTGGGTCCACCGACCCATTGCGGCCTTGTGGATGATCATGACGAGGCTTTAGGATCGTCACATTACGGCAATATAATAACCTTCGCTATCGCAGTCGAGCATAAATTGCTTCAGAAGGCATGCAAAATCAAGAATTTCCCATTATGGCGCGCCGATTTCGGGGGTATTTGCCCGTCATTGTCGACATCGAAACCTCGGGGTTCAATCCCCAGCAGAACGCGCTGCTTGAGATCGCGGCCGTCCTCACCACGATGGATGAGGAGGGTCGACTGGTTCCAGGCGAGACCGTGGCCAGCCACGTTAATCCCTTCCCAGGCTCAAAACTCGAGGCAGCAGCCTTAAGCTTCAACAAGATTGATCCCTTTCACCCTTTTCGCATTGCCCTCGATGAAAAAGAGGCGCTCCAGAAAATTTTTCAGCCCATCCGGCAGGCCGTCCGGGATATGGGATGTACCCGAGCGATTTTGGTTGGTCACAACCCGGCTTTTGATATCGGGTTCCTCAACGCGGCCGTCGAACGGTCCGGGGTTAAGAAAAATCCCTTCCACCCCTTTAGCACCTTTGATACCGCCACGCTAAGCGGGCTTGCCTATGGTCAGACCGTGCTGGCTAAGGCTGTTCAGGCCGCCGGCATGAACTGGGACAACAACGAAGCCCACTCAGCCATTTATGATGCGGAACAAACGGCCCGGCTCTTTTGCGGCATCATCAACCGTTGGTCAGATCTCGGTGGGTTGGCCACCCACACGTATTCTTAAAAGGCCCCCTCAGTGGGCCTGGATCTTAGTGTCATCAAGCATGGTTTGAAGCTCACCCTTCTCGAAAAGGTCTAGCATGATGTCAGATCCTCCGACCAGTTCGCCCTTGATATAAAGCTGGGGGAAGGTGGGCCAGTTGGAATAGG
>CAILMG010000037.1 GCA_903835265.1 uncultured Methylococcus sp. | reverse complement strand
AGCATATGAACTTCATCGATCAGGTAGATCTTATAACGACCCCGGGTTGGCGCATAGACGACATTATCGAGAAGATCCCGGGTATCCTCGACCTTGGTCCTAGAGGCCGCATCCACCTCGACAAGATCAACAAAGCGCCCCTCATCAAGTTCCCGACAACTGAGACAAGACCCACAAGGCTCCGCCCCAAGGATCGCCTCACAGTTGACCGCCTTAGCAAGGATACGGGCGATCGTGGTCTTGCCAACACCCCGGGTCCCCGTAAAGAGATAGGCGTGATGAAGGCGATCGAATTCAAGGGCGTGCGTCAGCGCCCGAACCACGTGATCCTGGCCGACGATTTCGCCAAATTGGCGAGGACGCCATTTCCGGGCAAGTGCCTGATAAGCCATGTGGCGAGAAAAAGAGTGTGAAAAACGGTGCGTGGGGCTAAATCCTTTAGAAGCTTAGGATACCGCCATGTCCGTCTAGACGCCACCACCCCAAAGAGAGAGGGTGGCAGACCAAACCAGCCACACCCCGGCACACGAAAGTGCCGCTACCGTTGCTCCCTTCCGGGCCTGGCGGAGTTCACGGCGTTTCATTGCGAGGGGACCAATCGGCCTGCCATAGAACGCTTGAAAGACCGCGGCATTCCACCGAGCCTTAATCCAACCATTATGAGGCAACCGCCCCCCCACTTCAACCTAAGAAAATGTCTTTGAGATCAGATCAGCGGCCGTATCACCCAGCCATTCGATCAGATGCTCCAAGTATTCGATCCGAAGCTCCGGTGTTTCGAGGGGGCAGGTAAAACGTAAACGCTCTGGACCATCGAGTTTGAAGATGGAGGGCTGAGTCTGGATGAGGGTGATAATCTTGATGGGATCCACGTTGGGCTGTGGCTGAAAGACTAATCGGCCCCCGGTCGGCCCTGCCTCCATTTTTCGGATACCGAGTCGCTCTGCGGAAATTTTGAGGCCCGTTATCGCAAAAAGAATCTTCGTGGGCGGAGGTAACAAGCCGAAGCGGTCAATCATCTCCACTTGGAGCGCCCGGAGATCCTCATCTGTCTGAGCATTGGCAACCCGCTTGTACAACACCAGTCGAGTATGGACATCCGGCAAATAATCCTCAGGGATCAGCGCCGAACTCCGAACATCAATTTCAGGGCCCACCTCATGCGGCATCAGATCGATTTCAGGCTTTTGGCCCGATTGCAGAGCCTTCACCGCGCGATCGAGAAGATCGGTATAAAGACTCAGGCCGATCTCCTGAATCTGACCACTTTGCTCATCACCCAATAACTCACCGGCACCCCGGATTTCAAGGTCATGGGAGGACAACATAAAGCCCGCACCTAATGCGCCGGAGGCCTCGATGGCCTCAAGACGCTTGCTGGCATCTGAGGTCATCAGGCTTTTAGGCGGAACGATTAAATAGGCATAGGCCCTGTGATGGGAGCGCCCGACCCGACCACGAATCTGATGCAACTGAGCAAGCCCTAAAAGATCGGCCCGGTTAATAATGATCGTGTTGGCGGTTGGAACATCAATGCCGCTTTCGATGATCGTGGTGCATAACAGAAGATTGAATCGCTGGTGGTAGAAATCCAGCATGATCTGTTCAAGATCCCGCTCAGCCATCTGTCCGTGCGCGATCCGAACCCTAGCATTCGGCACCAGCTGCTGAATCTCCCGCGCCATCTTCTCCATGGTCTCGATCTTGTTGTGGAGAAAATAGACCTGCCCTCCCCGCTTAATCTCGCGAAGAATCGCTTCCTCCACTAAGGCCCCATCCCATTCGCTCACAAACGTTTTGATGGCATGACGGTTCGGTGGGGGCGTCGCGATAATGGAGATATCTCGAAGTCCCGACATCGCCAAATTCAGTGTTCTTGGGATCGGCGTTGCGGTCAAGGTCAAAAAGTCCAATTCGCTTCTAAGCTTCTTGAAGTGCTCCTTCTGGGTCACACCGAATCGCTGTTCCTCATCGACGATCACCAGCCCTAAGTGCTTGAAGCTGAGATCTTTCTGAAGAATCTTGTGGGTTCCAATTAAGATATCGACCTGCCCCTCAGCAACGGCCCTCAGCACCCGATCCTGATCCTTCTTAGCAACAAACCGGGACAGCGTCTCTACCCGAATGGGCCAATCCGCGTAGCGATCACGAAAATTCTGGAAATGCTGTTGGGCTAAAAGCGTGGTCGGCACCAGAACCGCGACCTGACGGCCATTTTGAACGGCCACAAAGGCAGCCCGCATCGCCACCTCGGTCTT
>CAILMG010000036.1 GCA_903835265.1 uncultured Methylococcus sp. | reverse complement strand
TTCCTGAAGAAGCTCCAGGTCTTTGTAATCGATCAGCTGGCCTTCATCGGATGAAACCCGGCTAAAAGTTTTGCGTTTAAATTGACGTGCCATCTCAGTAAAACCTCACTCGTAATTGGAATGTTGACGTTGGATCAAGCTTCTTCAGCATCAGCTGGGGTCGCTTGTTCGACATCATCGTCGCTGTCGCTATCGCGGAACGTGGGAGGTTCTTGATATTCAGAGCGCGCCATCGGTGATGGCTCAGTGACAGCGGCATCCTTACGGATGGTCAGGCTTCGAAGAACAGCATCATTGAATCGGAAACCGCTTTCAAGTTCGTCCAGGGTGACCTGATCGCATTCAATATTCATGAGAACATAATGCGCTTTGTGAATTTTATTGATGGGATAAGCCAGTTGACGGCGGCCCCAGTCTTCGAGTCGATGGATCTGCCCGGTGGCCAATATCAGGGCCCGATAACGTTCCAGCATGGCTGGAACCTGGCCACTTTGGTCAGGATGGACCATAAAAATGATTTCATAATGTCGCATGGATGCTCCTTACGGTTAATGAAGCCTCCCGGAGTACGGTGAGGCAAGGAGTGGCCCTGTTAGTAAGCGCCAACTAAACCGCGGAATTATAAAGCGATTTATGGTGAGTCACAAGTCTATTCCAATGATTCTAGAAACTTATCCGCATCAAGCGCAGCCATACAGCCAGACCCTGCTGAGGTTATTGCCTGACGATACACGGAATCAGCAACATCTCCAGCCGCAAAGACCCCTGGAATGCTGGTGCTGGTGGCGCCCCCTTCAAGGCCGGTTTTGACGGTGATATAGCCGTTTCGCATCGTTAACTGACCCTCAAAGATCCCCGTATTCGGGCTGTGACCAATCGCAATAAAGACCCCGTCAAGCGGGATCTCCTTATCAGTGCCTGTATCTAAGGCCTTGATCTTGATACCGGTGACGCCACCCTCATTGCCTAAGACTCCTTCTAGGGTTGAATTCCATTCAATGGTGACATTCCCTGTCCGTGATTTTTCGAGCAGCTTGTCTGAAAGGATACGCTCTGATCGAAAGCTATTGCGGCGGTGGATAATCGTCACATGGGAGGCGATATTCGAGAGATAAAGGGCCTCTTCAACCGCCGTATTTCCGCCACCAATCACGGCCACCGGTTTGTTGCGATAAAAAAATCCATCGCAGGTGGCGCACGCTGAAACGCCGCGCCCCTTATAGGCCTCCTCTGAATCGAGACCCAGGTATCTGGCTGAAGCACCCGTTGCAATAATGAGCGCGTCACAGGTATAGACCCCCTGATCCCCGGTCAATTTAAAAGGGTGTGTGGTGAGCTCGGCGGTATGGATATGATCAAAAATGATCTCCGTTTCAAAGCGCTCAGCGTGCTTTTTCATCCGCTCCATCAATTCAGGACCTTGAACACCCTCGAAGTCCCCAGGCCAATTATCGACATCGGTCGTGGTGGTGAGCTGACCGCCCATCGCAAGTCCGGTGACCAATACCGGCTTGAGGTTGGCTCTGGCCGCGTAAACAGCCGCGGAGTAGCCGGCGGGTCCTGAACCTAAAATGAGCAGTCTGCTGTGGCGAAGGTCGGCCATGGGTAGAATCTCGTTGGTGAATGGAGGTGATCTAAGGGGCGATTAAAAGGGTGTACACAAGAAGTCATAAGCATAGCGCCAGAGGGAAGCTTAGGTCTATCCCAAATAGTGGCTTTTTAGGGGCCAGTTGGTGACAAGAGGCGGGAGCGCGTTGCCTACTAAAGGGATAAAATAGTCCATCATCCCCTTTGATCATAAATCCTTCCGTCTTTAGACCCATCCTTAAGTCCATCATCCAATGAAGTGGAGACCATGCACGCCTTCTTAAAGAAGTTCACCGCGGGCCGCGAACTCGGGGCCGCACTGATCCGAGGGATCCGTGAATCACTCCTACTGACCTATCTTGCCCTTTCGCTCATCCTCCTCCTGTCACTCTCAACCTTCCACCTGGGTGATCCTGGGTGGTCTCACGAAGGATCACATCCTAAGATCCATAATGCGGCAGGCTCGATGGGCGCTTGGCTCGCTGATTTCTTTTTTTCATTGATCGGAATCGCTTCTTTTTTACTCCCCATCGTTCTGGGCGTCTTTGGCGCCTTGATCTATCGTCAAGGGGATGACGAGTCGCCGCCACCCGCTGACGTCCTACTAAGACTCTTGGGGTTCTTCATGGCGCTCGGGGCGAGTGCGGGGATTACCGATCGCTTTATGGTTCGACCTCGCATTGATTTGCCTGAAGGTTACGGTGGAATTATTGGCCGTGAGATTTCAGAGCTGAGTTATCACGCCCTTGGCACCACCGGTATGACCATCTTTCTGGTGACACTCCTGTTGACGGGCATTTCACTGTTAACCAGCCTCAGCTGGCTTTTGGTTCTTGAAACGATCGGTTGCTATACGCAGAAGGCCATCGAACGCTTCGGCCCGTTACTCGATCGTCTTGACCACTTTAGTGGGCAGGTCGTGCCATCAACCAGCCCCGATCGTGCCTCGGAAAGTAAACGCGACATCATGGCACCCAACGAGAAAGGATCTCGGCCCATAAGACAGCGGACCGCGCCCATGCCGATCATCACGGGAGAAAGGGAGCATCAGGAAGAGACCAGTGATGACGACAAGGCTAAAGGCCCCATCACCATCACCCCGAGGCGCCCCGAAAAGTCAGTAGAGCTGCCACCGATACTCCCTGGCGCCCTCCCCCCCCTCGATCTTCTCAACAGCCGTGTCAGCAGAGTCAGAGGTTACAGCACAGATCAGCTTGAAGAGATGTCAAGACAGCTCGAACTCATCCTGGATGATTTCGGGGTAGAGGTGCAAGTCGTCGAGGTACACCCAGGGCCAGTCATCACTCGCTTTGAAGTTCAACCGGCGCCAGGGGTTAAGGTAAGCCGAATTAGCGGCCTTGCGAAGGATCTTGCCAGAACCTTATCGGTGACCAGCGTTCGGGTCGTTGAGATCATCCCAGGTAAAACCGTCATCGGTCTTGAGATTCCCAACGAGGAGCGAGAAACCGTGCTGCTCCATTCTGTATTGGCCTCCGAGGCTTATCAAGGGAATCCGTCCCCATTAACCTTGACGCTCGGCAAAGACATTAGTGGTCAACCGGTGGTTGCGAACTTAGCTCGTATGCCTCATCTCCTGGTTGCAGGAACCACAGGTTCAGGCAAATCAGTGGCGGTGAACGTCATGATTTTGAGCATGCTGTTCAAAGCTCGTCCTGAAGATGTTCGCCTGATCATGATCGATCCAAAAATGCT
>CAILMG010000035.1 GCA_903835265.1 uncultured Methylococcus sp. | reverse complement strand
CATTCAACATTCAAATAGATGGAGAAAAACCTTGATAAAGCCAGAACTTAAAAACATTTCACTCAGCGGAGTAGCCTTAGTGATAGTGATCGGCTCCCCCTTGTTAGAAGCCCATACCACTTTCCGCCAACCACCAAGCCCTGCATTCATCGCGACCGATGCGGCCAAGACCCCGGTATTCCCCACCGGCGTCTATGAAAATAAGAAAGACTATGACTTCGTGCAGACCTCCCACGGCTGCTTTACAGATTCCTCTTTTCAAAAGTTGAACCGGGTCCCCGTGGTTGGGACCAGTGTCGTATTCCCGACCGATCCTGATTCGATCGTTGAGACCTTCCCCTCGAGCGCCAAGACCCCCAGCGGTTATGGGAACCCCTTTGCGACCGATGGTTCTCAAAACATCAAAGGCACTCAGAGCAGTCTTGACGCGAACTTCAAGTGGACCGATCACACTGGCGCTGTGGCATCCCTTGCCAGTATCTCGAATCTTCTGACCCCGATGCCCAACACGGCTGTATTCCCCAAGTGGGCCAGAAAGACCGATACCTTAGGGAACCCTGTTGGCTTTGCAACGTATGGCGGCAAACTTGACCCCTTCTCAACCGGCGCCTACCCGGTCGCGCTCGGCGGCGTCAGCTTCGCACCCACCTCCTGTGCTCAAAAGCTCGTTATAAGAGTCGCTATCGCCGATATTTGTAAGCGGAACGCCTTCCCACCCGGGGCTCATGAGGGCGAAGCGAATGTCTGGATTAACCATCCGACAGCAAAATTCAGCCACGCCAATATTGATGGGATTGCCCCGCTCGCCCAACCGGATGCAACCTCACCGGCCGTTCCAACGGCTGCCAAGTTTTGGCCGACGATCACCATCACGCGTGATACAAAATCAAATCCTTTGCCTGCCTCCTGTAATGGCAATGGGCTCGATGTCTTTGTTACCCCGACCGATGCTCAGATTGATCGCGACCTCCCCATCCCTGGATTCTGGGGTAAGTAACACGATGACATGGCTCCCTGAAGGGCTTTGCTGTCTCTTCAGGGAACATGGAATAAAAAGCCTACCCAATCAGAACTGTGAACCTTCAGAACAAATCACCTAGAATGGGACAGGCGCCTTCATCAAAGGTATCGAAAGATTGCGCGATTAGAATAGAACCCTTCAAAACCATTTAATTAAACGAGGTGTTTGTGAATATTAAGATCCGCACCCAGCTCTTAGGGCTTTTGATGATGACCGTTAGCCCTTTGACGATGGCGCACACCTACAGCTCCTTCATCGGAAGCACACCGACCTCCAAGGCCGTTTTGCAAACGACCTGCTATGACGATGGCAACGGCCCACCGGCTGCCTTGATTGTTGGCCTTCAAAGCGTTTCAAAGCCAAAATATCTTTTAAAATTAACCGCCACAACAGGCAGTTTCTCTGGGACAACCAATGACCCCATCAACGGGGATCGCGCCTCTGGGCCACTCGCCACAGTTTCTGATGGCGGCGACGATGGCAGCGTATCAACGGCGACCTTCACCATCACGATAGAAAAGACCAAGAAAAAGCCAAACGCCGCCGATTCAACCCTGAACGGAAAAGGCGTTTTTTCCTTGACCTTTCATTGCTGGAGCTCGACCAAGCAGCATACCGGTACAACAGATATCTACCGACTTCAGTAGTCATCGCTCAGTTTCGAGGGCCCAAAACCGACACCCTTAACCCACAGGTCTTCTCCCCGCCTTGGGAGCGGGCATGTCCTCAGAAACGACCGAAGACTCTCCATCGATCAGAAGCCCCCTTCACTTATCGCGATCAAGCCCTTTCCTTTGGGAGCCATTGCTTTTGGCGGCTTACTTCCCCCACCCGCCAAAAATAAGCCCTGCATCGATATCTTCATTGGAGGGTGACACGGTCACGTCGTAGCCACTCCCGCAATTGGGTGGGAGCGGATTGGTACTCAGGTCGCGATGAATCTCTAAAACAGCCGGATTACCCATGCCATCGTTACTGGCATCGGTGAAGGTTTTCGTCAGCCTTGGAATCCAGGTATTGGCAGACTGACCGTGCGGCGGAAAGGTCTTCCGACAGACATCCGCAATCGCGATCTCAACCTTGAGGCTTTTTGCACAAGCATTCTTCTGGAAACTGATCGGGATAAAATTTACCGGAACCCGGCCTTTGAGTTCCGTTTGGAGACGCCCTTGGGTTCCAAGAAAGCCGACAGCGTTACCCAGTGGGTTGGTCTTTAGAGTCTGTCGATTAAAGATATCGCGGCTCTGTGGGACTTCGATCAAGCTTTCGAGGGTGGATGCCGTGATTTCGGCGCTGAGGGTGGTTGTTTTTCCATCTGACCGCGTAATGATGGGATTCACCGTGGGGATCAACACACTCTGCGCAATGATGGGAAGGCTCGCCCCCCCAGCACTGCTCTCGCAGCCATGACTCATGGTCACCGCATTTCTTGATAATTGCCCTTCAAGGGCCTGGCTCTCGATTTCGGTATGAGCAAAAGCACTCACCCAAGAAAGTGTTAAGGGCAGCACCAGAAGATGACGTGAGAGAGACTTTGAATGTTTCATGATGTTTCCTTTAT
>CAILMG010000034.1 GCA_903835265.1 uncultured Methylococcus sp. | reverse complement strand
GACGTTGGAACCAGCGCAATACCCTCCGCTTTCTTAGGACATTTTTTGCCCGTCAGGAGGGCAAGATGAGATGGCTCATCGCCCACAAGGCTGCAATGATCTACCTTGCCCTTTAGGGTTTTCCCCTCGCCATCGGCCAAGCGGGATTCCATCCCGAAGTCATTGTCGTTCGTTAATGCAACGGTATGTTCATCGATTAGGGCAAGGCCTTCTGTCTTTTCAAGCGTCCACCCGGCCTGATCAAGATCGAGAAGCCTTAATTTAGACAGTGGCTGGATGGCTTCGATAGCACTCGATGTTGCGGGGGCGTGACTCAGGGATTCAAGCCCTTCCATGCCATGAATATCAGAAGCACCCTTTAGATCGATCAGCATCAACCAGTGGCGGTCATGACCTTCTGGATCTTTCCCTTCCTCAATCACCACAAATTGACCTTGGCCGAGGGCGGCCATGTCCCCAAGCTTGGCTTCGCCAGGATTACCCTTTTTATAATCATTTGGCGCAATAGGGTAGGCATACTCTCGGGTGAGTCCCTTCGATGGATCCCATTCAAGCCAGCGGATGAAGGGCGCCGCTTCATCCATATTGCTCTGTAAAACGGCATTCAGGGTTTTCCTATCAGGATCATAGGCGAGTGCTTCAAAGCCGCGATTATTTCGTCGATGAGCATAGATCTCTGGAAGTCCCTGGCCTGGCCGCAGTCTTTGAAGGACCACTCCCGTGTCGGCATCGACCTTCAAAAGGGCGGGGCCATATTCTTCTGCGATCCAGAGATCTTTGCCATCAAAGGTGATGGCTTCAGGATCAATGCCGTCGGGGTCAGAGGGCAGGCGATGAAGGCGATCATCTAGAGGGACTTCATGAGTGGCGCCTAAACCACCTTCGGGATGAGGGAGTCCTGTGAGGAGATGATCCTTCATCGTGAGAGGATGAAGATCGCTCAGCGCCCCTTCATGACCCGTGAGGGTCAGTGTCCCGATCAAAGGCGCATAACTTTGGATCGGAAACAGCTTGCTATCAGCGTTTTGGATGGTAGGGCCATCGGCATTTGGGCCACGATCACTCAAGACCCAAAAGGATAATATCCCCGGAGCCGATGGCTTTAAGACCATCCCGCTCCCCATGGCGGATGGCAATCCTCGCTGAAATGATGCTTGTGTCTTTGGGCTGCTGCCGGTCAGGGGAATCCTGGTTGAAGGATCTTCAAAGGCCAGCGCTGATGGATGAATGATCACTTTGTCACCGAACGCCGATAGGGCCTCTTGGATGCCCTGACGTTTGGCGCTCTCGGGCGGGTGAAGTTGGCAGGCGGACAGTAAGAGTGAACCTAGAAGTGCGAGATTGAAGACCCTGGATCGATCAAATCGGAAAATGGGCATAGTGGGGGATGAAGGAAAATGCACGCGGAAGAGGTTCATCATTGTATCTTGCACTGAGCCTAAGATTTAGGGGGATGTAGCCACCTCTTTTTCTGGCACAGGTTCAAAGGCCCTCCAACCCCCCCCTAAGGCCTTAAAGAGGGCGACCAGACTCGTTGAAATTCGGGCCTGGCTCGCAATCAGTGAGGTCTCCGCTTGAAACAGGGTCCGTTGACTTTCAAGGACATTGAGAAAAGTGGTGAGTCCCCGGAGGTAGCGTTCTTCTGAAAGTTTAAAGGCGAGCTGATTTGCGGCCACCGCTCGTTCAAGGGCATCCCGCCGATGTTGCTCTTCTCGATAGGCGATCAGGGCATCTTCGACCTCCTTAAAAGCGGTCAGAATCGTCTCTTGATAAACCAGAAAGGCTTCTTCCTGACTGGCCTGACTGCGATCAATGTTGGCTTGGATGCGGCCCCAGTTAAAGATCGGGGTGGTGACGCCACCCGCCATGGACCAGGATTTTCCAACCGGTGAAAAATCTGAAAGCTTCATATTTTGAAGCCCCAGGAACATGGTGAGGTTGAGTTTAGGATAGAGTTGGGCGGTCGCATTGCCGACATCCGCAGTGGCCGCAGCCAACTGTCGTTCCGCCTCCAGGATGTCGGGCCGCCGCCTAAGTAGTTCCGAGGGCAGATCAGGAAGGATATCGGTCGGGGTTTTGGGTATCCCCGTCCCCGTGTCGAGGAGGTAGAGGAGACTGTCTGGGGTTCTCCCAAGAAGGACCGCGAGGGCATGAACATCTTGGCGGGCCGCAATGGTAAAGGTCGTGAGGTCGGACCTTGTGGTTTCCACTTGGGCCTCCTGCTGCGCCACTTCCTGCATGCTGCCGAGGCCGCCGAGGGACCTTGCCAGCGTCAAGCTCAGGGTATCCTCTTGGGTTTTGATATTAGACTCCGTGATCTTTCGTCGTTCTTGGTTTGCTCTCAGATCGATGTAGAGTCGGGCGATTTCCCCGGTGAGTGAGACCTTGATGGCGCGGCGTTCATCCAGTTCAGCCTCAACGAGGGCATCGCGCGATTCGATCCGCCGAAAGAGCCCTCCGGCCGGATCGATTTCCCATTGGACATCGAAACCAGCCTGAATGAGATCAATCAGGCCATAACCAAAATAACCACCCGCAGCTGGATTTTGACTACCACTGCCCGTGATGAAGTCATTTCGCCGTTGACTGACATTTGCCCGTTCGCCGACTGAAGGAAGTCCCTCGGCGATCGTCCTCGCTCGATCGGCGCGAGACATCAGGATGTGTTGCGCGGCCTCTTTCACGTCAAGATTGAAGGCGGTGGCCTCCTTGATCAAGCGATTCAGCAGGGGGTCATTAAAGACCGTCCACCAGTCATCGACCGGGGGGCGGTTGTGATGATCGTTGGCAGCACCGTATTTCGTCGGCGTTTTGATGTCGGGTTGCCGGTAATCGGGACCGACCATGCAGGCACTTAGGACACACCCGATGATGAGCGGAGTAAGCCAACCCACTCTCATGGCGCAGACAGCGGTTGGGTGATGGTTGAAGTCGACTCGCGCCCATCAGGAACCTCGATAAAAATGTCGAGTTGCTGACCGACGAAGGCCTTGAGTTGCCTTGGATCATATTCATAAAGGACCTGTAAAACGCGGGTATCGACCCGCTCTGTGCTATCGCCGGTGAGGGATCGTTTAGGGACGACGTAAGGTTCGACATAGGCGAGTGACAGTGGGGTGCTCATGTCACGATTGCCGCGGAGATAGGCTAATGCCTGACCTTCGGGATTAAAACGCCAGACATCGTTTTCATCGATGTCAACACGGACATGCAGTTGGTGGAGATTGCCCATCACGAGCAGAGGAGGCGATCCTTGTCCTTGAGTGGCAGGCCCTGCCTGGGCATATTCCCCGGGACGGACGTTAACCTGGAGGATCTGACCATCCGCTGGCGCACGTATTTTCAGTCTTTCTAGGGAGGTCATGACTTGGGCCAACTGACTTTCAGCCTGTTGAACCTGTGCTTTTTGAGAGAGGATACGGGCGTTGTTGATCAGGACATTGTTCCGCCGCTGTTCAAGGTCCTCTTGGCTGATCGCCCTGCGATCTTCAACCGATTCCGCCAGCTTCAAGAGAATCGCGGATTGCCTAAGCAGGGCCTCAGCCTCTTTGACCCCGGTTCGAGCCCACTCAAGGTCTGCTTTTCGAATCTCCAACAGAGCGAGCATGTCGCGATCATCGATCGTGAATAAGAGATCATTCTTTAGGACCTGGTCGCCGACCTTGACATGAAGCGACTTGATCAAGCCGGGGAGGGCCGATCCAATCATAATATTGCGGTTTTTGGCCTCGATGATGCCGGACCCTGCGATGAAATGGTTGTAGGGGGAATCCGCAGGCTGCGCAACGGGAGCTGCAACCTTAACCGGCTGGTTGCCCCGAATCACCGTGAGGACACCGAGTCCAAATCCGATGATGGCTAAGAAAGGAAGAAGATAACGGATCAGCATGGGGGCTGTCTCAAAGGGTTGAAAGGTTCAAGGGAGGGGCCGCCGGGGGCGATGCCAAGGAGGGGTTTTGAATAATGTTGCCATCGTCCATCTGCGCAATGGTGTCAGCGAATTCAAAAATACGTTCATCATGAGTCACGATAATGAGGGCCTTACCGGCATCGAGGGCCACGCCTTTGAGAAGCGCCATCACCCGATGACCGGTGTCATGATCGAGTGCGCTGGTCGGTTCGTCACAGACAATGAGTTTGGGGTCATGGACCAGGGATCGGGCGATCGCCACGCGTTG
>CAILMG010000033.1 GCA_903835265.1 uncultured Methylococcus sp. | reverse complement strand
GCTTCAGCAAGGACGCTGAATTGGGCTGTGAAATTCTCCCGTCAAGGTCAGGTATCACTAGTCTCCAAGGGACCAGAATCTCCTTCTCAGAGGAGGCTGTCGGCAACTTCGTTTATGAAATTGACAGCGTACGGATGCTGATCGAGATCGTCATGAATGAGGCTGAGAGACGCGAGGATAATGTTCGGTCGGAGGATGTTACCAACTTAACCAGACGCATGCTTACTCTTGCGATGGATAGGCTGGATAATCTTGGGGGGCAGATATGGTCAACCGTAAAGTCGTAGCCCTTTTGTCCCTTATAAATTGATCACTGCATTCAAAAGGGTAAACATTCTGGACTCTGGTTTTCAAATTCCAGTAGTAAGCAAACTTTAGTTCATCATTAATCGGTTTTGGCGTTTCCATGATCCGTTCATTTATTGTTATCACACTTATCTTCGTCAGCGCCTCCTCGATGGCTTTGACGATCACCAAAGACCAGCACCCGCAGGCCGACCCGTCCGATAGAAAGAAAAGGGCATACATCCTAGTCCCGCTCGACAGCGAGAAAAAAAATGACACCGATCTAGCTGTCGGATCGGGAGATTCAGGGCTGCCTTTGTGTGTGCTTTACACCGGACAAGATGGAAAAATTCACGGATATTCGCCGCTTGAAGAGCGGCGAAAGCAGCGAGCAGCTCAGAACTCATTTCTAAATGCCGAGGATAAACTGAACTGGTTATGGTCTAGATTAAGAGGCTCATTTCAGAGTTACTCTAATCCCTAATCGGGGTGAGCCCACATGAACAATTATCGGCTAGTGACTCTCGGCTAGCCATCTTGGACCAAATTTTTCATAACGCCCATCGCATCGCTTTCCATAGACCCTATATGCGAAGACAGCTTTAATGCCTCCTGCCACTTATCATCCAAAGCCGCCCTCATAAAGGTAACAACTTGAACTTAGTACTAATCATCGCTCTTCTTTTTTTATCAGAAGCCACCTCAGCACTGGAGGGCCGGGTTGTCGGCGTTACCGATGGTGACACCATCAAGGTGCTCGATGACCATTCGGTTCAACACAAGGTTAGGTTGCAATGTATTGATGCCCCTGAGAAATCTATGCCATTCGGTCAACGGGCCAAGGAAGCCCTAGCATCAATCATTGCCGGTAAATACGTAATCATCAGGGTGTTAGATATCGATCGTTATGGTCGCGAAGTCGGGGAGGTTTCAGTAGATGGGCGATCAGCCAACTTGGCGATGGTAAGGATGGGCTATGCCTGGGCTTACCCCAAGTACTGCCGTGATCAAATCTTCTATGAAGCCCAAGACCAGGCGAGATCCAGTCAATCTGGGCTATGGATAGACCAGAACCCAATGCCGCCATGGGATTATCGGAAATCGATGAGATAGCCCGCCTAGGCTGGAGCCCGAATTTCTTCATTTATACTAAATCTGATTAACGCTCGCTATAGGTGGTTGGCTGGATCACAATCCTCCAGGGACTCAAGCACCTTGATTACCCGTTTAGATTGGGCGCTAAAGAATAGCCCATCGATAGGAATAATTTTCTACGAAAGACTGTTCGACCCTGAACAATGATGATGAAACATAGAGCCTTAATGAAGCGAAGGAGCAGACCAACAATAGATACTGCACGATGGGTTCTTCTTGCACCTTGTGCGTTCATATCTTTCTTATTGACCTCCTCAGCTCTTCAGGATTTCTGTAACTCAATTGTCCACCTGATGCTTGGGGGTGCAGGGGACACGGCAACTGATATCACCTTGATTGTGATCAAGTTATTAGTTGGCTTCACGTCGATGTTTTTTGTCGCTGTATCGATTGCCCCATCTCACAAGCGAGAGGTCTTCAGGGGCGCATGCTTTTTTTTAGCAGCAATAGCTGTGGTGATTGCTATGATGAGCGCGGCTGATGGCAATCCGGTATATAGGATGCCTCTACCTTTTATAAGTGCGATTCTTGCCTGTGGCGTAACGCGTCGTTTTATGAGACTTGACCGGTTTGGGACGGGTATGGGGCCCGATAAAGACTAAGACCTCATCATTTCTGATGATTGTTTTTTCGGGTTTCTCGTTTATAAGCGGTTTTCTACATAAAAACTCTAGCTGACTCGTTCAATTTAGCGGCACGACTTATTGAGCTTTCGCTGGATAAATACAAGGAAGTCGACCATGGGCATGACAGACCGCATTTATCAGATACACCAGCTGCTCGAAAATCGGCGGTTCGTGACCCGGGAAGAGCTCCTTGAGCGG
>CAILMG010000032.1 GCA_903835265.1 uncultured Methylococcus sp. | reverse complement strand
CGTTTCAGCTAGCAAAGCTCGTTCACGGCGACGCCTGATCCCAAAGATGTTCGTTTTAGTTTTCTGTGTATCCTAGAGGATGCACAGAGCCTCGTTGATGATCAGAGGGCTAAAACAGCAAGCACTAAGACCAAAAAGGACCATCGCGGAAGTTTGTTTTGATGGTTCTTGATTTTAAATTCATCGACCACGCTCAGCCAGTCGATTGCCTTCTGAGCGCTTGAAAATGGGCAAGATTTCTCCGCCAGCATAAGGTCCTGTTCGGCCTCTTTGGTCACCGTACTGCGGGTTCTTCTGGGGCGTCCATTCGAATAACGTTCGGTCATGAGTTCCTCACGGGTTGATCTGCTGTCACTTTAAGCGTAAATCATTGAATGACGGATGGATCCATCAGGATCAAAGTATCTCATCTCGACGAGCGTTGCTACTATGACCTTCAAGGATCAAACCATCAATTGTCATGAACACCACCATGAATAACCTAAGAACAATGTCTTTTCTTGCTGTGCTGATCCTCAGCGCTCCGATGGCCGAGGCCGATTGGTGGAGCGATAACGGTGATGAAGCGGATGCGCAGGACATTGATTCTGGGGCAAAGTCTGAAACCTCGACCGATGATGATCTTATCAAAGATGCCCAAGGTCCTGGACAACCCCAGGACGATAATTCTAGCCAGCGTACCCCGGTGATTTATGATGCCTGGGGCCGGCCTTATGGTTATGGAATGCCGTATGGCTATGGTTCTAGCTTTGGTTACGGGAATGGCTACATCTCAGGACCCATGGTCGGAGGTCGTCGATAGTCGCTTTGGCTGATCGACAAAAAAGGCCTGAGGGTTTTTATGCGATGGTTGATTCAGCAAGAGACCGTCGTTTTGCCATCTTTAAAACGCTTTGGGCCTCCTCATCGCGTGTCAATTACCCCTCAACTGGGACCTTTGGCCCTGTTGATAGAACGAGATAGACCCTCATGGCGACGCCTAACACCTTCAATGTTCGGGTCGCCCGCAGTCTTTTTAGTGATTGAGCCTTTAGAAGATTACCTCTCATGCCGCATCTCCCAGCCTCCCCTCAAAGACCAGCCGGTTTTGCTCAATTCCTTTTAAGTCTTGTCATCTTTTTTGTGGTCGCCCTTCAGCCCCATGACGTCCGGGCCGCGCTCCGACCCGACTTAGTTCTTGAGACCGTCGACACGTCAAGCCCCAGGGCCACTTTAAATGGTTTTATGGCCGTCATGAATGAGCGCTATCAGGCAACGATAGCCCCGAATAGCCTTATTCAAACCTATCTTCGCTCTGGGCGGCTTTTCCCTGAAAAATTCGATATCAAGGAAGCCATTGCCATGGTCCAGAGGGATCGTGCCATGTCCGCGAAATTCCTCGACCTCAGAGAGGTCCCTTTAGCTATTCAAGAGCAAAGTGCCTGGCGACTGACCCTCCAGTTGATGGAAATATTCAATCATATTCCGATGCCTCTCCTGGTTGATGTGCCTGACACCAATGCTATGCAGGGGCTATCGATTAAGAAATGGATATTGCCAGGTACTGACATTAGGATCGGTTTAGTCGAATCAGGGCCAAGGGCTGGGGAATATCTCTTCACGAAGGAAACCGTGGCACAGATCCCTGTTTTTTTCGAGCGCATTCGATCTATAGACTATCCCCCGAGTGCCCCTCCTTTCATTTTTGACACCATCTTTAACCTGCCGACCGGTTTAGCAACCTACTTGGCCTATGTCGTCCCTCCGCGATGGTTTATGACCATCCCTCTTCCCTTGACCCATACCCTTTTCGGAGAGCCAATTTGGCGCTGGGCGGCCCTATTGGTCCTTCTTTTTTTTATGGGGTGGATCTTATGGTCATGCGTTCGTATGTCTGGGCGAGGCGCTACTAAAAAGGGCGTGATCGGTATTCTGATGAGAATTATGCCGGCCATGACATTGGTCTTACTCGTGCCATTTTTATGCTTTGTCTTAGGGGATGTTTTGCGGGTGACGCCCCATCTATTTGGCCGAATGACATTAGTCCTCTGGGGCATGTTCTACCTTGCACTCACTTGGATGGTTTGGGGCTTTGGTGAATTGATCGCCGAATGGATCATTGGTCTTGAGCGTATCCAGACAGACAGTACAGACAGCCAATTAATCCGGTTGACGGCCCGTCTGATTGCGATGGGTTTTGGTGTTGGCATCCTTATCGAAGGTGCCGATCGGATCGGGCTTCCGTCTTACTCCATTATGGCCGGCCTCGGTGTTGGGGGTCTTGCGGTTGCTCTCGCCGGGCAGCAAGCGTTGAGCAACCTCCTTGGTTCTCTCATCATCATGTTTGAGAAGCCATTTCGAATTGGGCACACGATCAAAACGGGTGGGATTGAAGGTACCATCGAGAATATCGGCTTTCGGACGGCGAAACTTCGAACATCAGACGGTGTTCTTTTAATCGCCCCCAGCAGTGAACTCATTCGGCATCCTATCGAGAACATGACGATGAGGGACTCTTGGCGGATCAAGAAAACCCTTTATTTCCGTCTCGAGAGCTCTATTGACAAGGTTCAAGGCTTCATCAAAGGTGCTGAAGCCCTCATTGCCAACGATATCGATGTACTCGATCAGACGCCCCGCGTTGCTCTGGTCGAGATTGGGGTTCATGGTTATGAGGTCCTCATCGATTTCGTGCTGGGGACTTCTCAATATGATAAGCAGCTCACCGCCAATGATCGTATCCTCAGTGGATTGGCTTTATTAGCTGAGCAATCCCATTTATCTTTTCGTCAGGCAACGGACTGAAAGGATACCGATTTTACAAAGGGATAGTGCCTTTTTATCTCTCATCAAGAAAGTCTTGCGCTCCTAGAGAGGCCCATAGAAGGTCCGACTAATGAAGAGCGTGGGAACCCTCCAAGCATTGTGCCAACGGCTTGTGATTGAAGGGGGAAAGCATCAAACATATGAATAGTGCGATGCTTTTACGGATGGTTCAGTATGAAATGTAAGATTGTCATATTCTTCAATGCCCCGCCATGAAAGGCTTAGATTGGCCATGAAGGGTGATATTTCTTTCAATAGCATCAATAACTTAAGGTTCCCTTAGCTAGAAATAACGGTTCTGTTCCGTTTCGTGAGGAGAAATGTAACAGGGGATCGGATGAAGGAAGAGGTTATTCGCTCCAACCTCACTCACCAAAGATCATACGGTCCATGGCATTGAGGCCCTTACCGCCCTTGCCTCCCGACATGAGGCTACCCTTATCGATCACATCGCAGCTATTGAAGAGTGCGTCAGATTCGAATGATGGCATCCCAAGGTTCGCCATTGCGCCGCTAAGATTAAGCAAGGAGCCGGATAATACAATGTCGCCTCCTGATCCGTTGTTTAAAGTAGTGATGATGTTGTCGTGACTCCCACTGGCGAGCAGGCTGCCGTCCGGGGTGACGGCCAGGGAGCGGGCCGAGTACTCGTGCCCCCGGAGCGTCGCCATGCACTCGCCATGGGGCAGGCGCCACAGGCGGATGGTGTTGTCCGAGCTCCCGCTCGCGAGCAGGCTGCCGTCGGGGGTGACGGCCAGGGAGGGGG
>CAILMG010000031.1 GCA_903835265.1 uncultured Methylococcus sp. | reverse complement strand
ATTTTCATTTGATGAACTGATTGATCGGGCCAGAGCGCTTTCGAAAGCAGCTTATGAGCCCCCGCCAAGACCGATGCCCTCCATTGTTGAGAAGATCGACTATGAAGCCTGGGGCAATATCCGTTTTCGTCCAGAATCAGCTCTCTTTGCCAATGGACCTGGGATTTTTCCAGCCACATTCTTTCACGTCGGCCAGTTCTTTCAAAAGTCCGTCAAAATGCATGTGGTCGAAGGGGGCCAGTCGCAGGAAATTCTCTACAGCAACGACTATTTTGCGATGCCAAAGAATAGCGTCGCCAAAAAGCTTCCCGATAATACCGGCTTTGCGGGTTTCAGACTGCAAGAATCGAGGCACCGAGAGGATTGGCGGACCCAAGATTGGCTCGCCTTCCTCGGCGCTGCTTATTTCAGGGCCATCGGAGAACTGAATCAATATGGTCTTTCGGCGCGTGGCGTGACGATTGATTCTGCAGAACCTACCCCTGAGGAGTTTCCTGACTTTACGGAGTTCTTCATCGAAGGCGCCAAGAGTGATCAGGAGCCTGAAACGATTTATGCGCTGCTCAATGGCCCGAGTGTGACGGGGGCCTACAAGTTTTCCGTGAAAAGGACCAAGGGGGTGGTTCTCGATATTGATGCGGCTCTCTTCATGCGAAAGGACGTTGTCCGCTTGGGCTTGGCTCCCTTGACCTCGATGTACTGGTTTAGTGAAACCGAAAAGCGTCGTCTCGAGGACTGGCGCCCCGAAGTGCATGATTCAGATGGCCTTGCGATCTGGACCGGTGCCGGCGAACGTCTCTGGCGACCGCTCATTAATCAGCCCTTTGCCGTTACCTCGAGTTTTATCGATCAGAGCCCCAGGGGGTTTGGTCTTCTCCAGCGTGACCGGGTCTTTGAGAATTACCTCGATGGCGTGAACTATGAACGTCGGCCCAGTCTTTGGGTGGAGCCCCTCGAAGACTGGGGTAAGGGTGCCGTGCAGCTGGTGGAGCTGCCGACCGATGATGAAATTCATGACAATATTGGGGCTTATTGGCGGCCACAGGCTCCCGCAAAGGCAGGTTCACAGTTTCGTCTGAAGTATCGTCTTCATTGGTTGGCTGATGAACCTTATCCGCAGAAGGTCGCTCAGTGTGTCGCGACCCGAATCGGTCGGGGTGGGCAGCCCGGGAAACCTCGGCCGAAGGGGGTCTATAAATTCAGTGTCGAGTTCCAAGGTGCGGCTCTCGACCCCCTGTGGGGCGATAAGGTGAAGGCGGAGCCAGTGATCACCGCCTCTCAAGGAACCATCTCTGGCGCCTTCATGGAGCCTATTCCTGGAACCAGACGTTGGCGAGCGGTTTTCGATTTGACCCCAAAAACGGACGAACCGGTGGAGCTCAGGCTTTATATTCGAGGCAACGGCGATGCCTTGACCGAAACCTGGCTTTACCAGTTCCGCCCCAAAGGAAGCTGAAGGTCTTGCCCGGCGAGTGGGGGTTATCCCCTCGCCGGCTTGGTTTAAAGGAGATCGATTCTCAAGGCCTCCACAGGACCTTCGAGACGAATTCGGGTTAGATCACCGCGCTGCCAAATCTGGACGGGTCCAGAGCCGGTGGCTCCCCTAGCCCCCTTGAGTAAGAGGAGCCCATGGGGGCCCGGGCTTCTGAGCGTGAATCCGCCCTCATCAATGTCGATCATTTCAGCCGTGCTGTAGATCACTTTCACCGCGCCAATATGGAGGCCATGGGGGAGCATCAAACCGTCCCGACCTTGGAGAGTGATCGACGCCCCACCCTGAATCCGCCGTCCGTTCAAGCGAATCCTAAAGCGCTTTTCATAGCCATCAAGATTAAGGACATGAATCAAACGCTCTCCTTTTGGATTGATTGTGGAGGTCATATAAAGTCCGGTGTCACCCGAATCCTGTTGGAGGCCCGCGGTTGCTCCGAGACGAATCAGGGCTTCTTGGTAAAAAGGAATATCGCAAGCGAGCGCCGTCGCCACCACGATGGCTCGTCCTTGGCCGGCTTTGAGATCGACGGCGACCGGCTCCCCGCCCCCATGGAGCCTCAGGAGCACGCTGCTGCCGGGGGCGTCAAGGATTTGGGCTTCATGGGTTCTGACCTGGGGTCTCGGGGCCGCCCAGCTGTCTGCATGAAGCGACAATAAGACTTTTTCTGATCCTCTCCGGCTCTCCAGAATACGAAGACCCAGGAGGTCAGCGAGCGTTGAGCAGGTTCTCCCTTCCATATCGAAGAGGGGAACTTCGCCATAAAGGAGAAGACTTCCTCCAGCTTGAACGAATCGTCCTAGTTTTTCCTGAACCATGGGATCCATATAGCGTGCGGAAGCCAGCGCGATGACAGGATCGGTTTCGGGGCTGATGGCTTTCTTCTGAAGATCAATAGCAGGGAAGCGATAATTCGCCAACAGAATCGCTCTAATAAAGCATTCCCAGGCCCCATACATCCGGTGGCCTTCAAGGTTGACGGCAATCTCCCGCATCCGATCACTTTGAGGATAACGCGCCTCGGTCATGAAGTAATCTGGAATAAATCCCAGGCGCACAGGGTCATATTCCTCATCCATCTCCGCAAGACGTGGCCCCCAGGCCGCCATGGTCTTGATCACCCGGACCATCCGCGGCCAGGTATAGCTCAATGTGCCATCCCATTTGATGGGGGCGGCATTACCATGTCGTTCCCCGGTGTTTGCTATCAAATCATCGCCATCGCCGGGTGGGGGGTCGAGCGGGGTGTTGATGCCACCTGCAAACAGATAATAATTAAGGAGGCGATTGCCTTGCGCAATACTCATCCGAGTCTTGAGGTCGACGGCAGAAGGGTCATAGCGATTGCCTTGGACGCTCCCATAGTCGCCATCTCCGCACTCGAATTCAGCAGAGCAAAGAAGCTGACGGTCGCCGAGCGTTGCCTTGAGGTAGGCATTGCAGAGGAAAAGATCCTGAAAGTTATCGGTCGTCAAATTTCCAAGATAAAGATCCGATCCCACGAGGGTGTCCGGCGCTTGCCAGGTCTCAAGCAGCTGGCTGATCCCGATGGGAAACCCAAAGCCACGCCCTCCACCCGTGCCATGGACGTTGACGAGAAAAGGAATGCCGGTGATGCCCGCCGCCTCTGCATAGCCCCTTAGCGTGCTGACGTAACGGGCGTAGCGGTCTCTCTGGTAATGTCCCAGATCCCTGAAGAGGGCGGCAGCATAGGATTCCTGAGGGGAGCGCAGGGCCTTCCCTCTCTCGAGAGGCTGATCAAGATCGAAGGGATAACGCCCCTTAAGATCATGGGGAGAGTAGCGGGCTTTGAGCCACTGCGCTAAGTCCTCCAGGGTGACCTCGGTCAGATCCGGGATGTTGGTGACCCAGGACAGCATCCCTATCTCATTATCGAGCTGGAGGGCGATCACATTGCCGCCCTTGGATTGAAGTCTTGGGCTGATGATGGAGAGGATATGGTCATACCAGCGCCTCGTTTCCGCCAAGAATGAAGGGGCGAGGTAATCTACGGTGGGTGTGGTGGCTCGGGTCCCATCCCAGCCCGAGGGGATAATCTCTGGGTGCTTTTGGTACAGCCAGTAAGGAAGCCCCTCGTTCTTCATTTCGGCCATGGTGAAGGGGCCGGGTCGTGCGATGAAACTCAGGCCAAACTCCTTCGCCAGATCGATGAAGGCTCCGATGTCGAGCTCTGGACAGGTGCGCCCTGTGAGGTCTAGCTGACCCTCCAGGGGTTCATGGCAAATCCATGGAATATAGGACGAGAGAGTGTCGCAGCCCGCAGATTTTAGTTTTGAGAGACGGTCTGCCCATTCGTTTCGTGGCAGCCTGAAATAGTGAATTTCACCGGCAAGGATCAGGTGGGCTTGCCCATCCACCAGCAGACGTTGTTGCTTGAGCTCGATCATCAGGGTCTCCGTCTTTCGATTTGGGATGTTTCGTATTGAAGAATCACGCCTTCATATTGCCCAAGGGTTAAAGGGCTTTCAAGGGAGGCGGCAATAGGTCTTGGATGGGTTGAAAGGCGGAGCCTCCAGGGTGTTTTTGGATGTTCAAGAGGCACCGTCACTGGGGTTTCGCCAAAATAGAGAATGATCACAAAGCGTTGATCGCCGAATGATCGTTCATAGGCCATGATGTCCTCATGGTCGATAGCGATCTCTCGATAGTCGCCCTTCATCAGAGCGGGTTCTGATTGTCGGAGTTCCGCCAGCTGTTGAAAGAAACGAAGAGGGGAAGAGGGGTCGCAGAGTTGGCTCTCGATGCTCGGGGTCGCCGTCTCGGGGTCCACCGGGAGCCAGGGATCAGCCTTAGGGGGGGCAAAACCTCTATTAGGACCTCTCGTCCAGGGCAGGGGAGTGCGCTGAGGATCGCGACCGATCCAGTCACCGACCTCCGGCTGGTTGATGGCCTGCGGGTCTTTGATCCGCTCCTTGGGGATCGAGCCATTGAGCATGCCGAGTTCATCCCCGTAGTAACAGGTCGGCGTTCCCCTCAGCGTCAATAAAAGGAGCTGCGCCAGTCGGGCCTTGGGGGCACCGATTCGGCTAGCAAGGCGAGGCCGGTCATGGTTTCCGAGCACCCAGTTCGGCCAAGCTCCAGCGGGAAGTCTTGCCTCATAGTCGCGAACGATTTGTCGAAGGACCCGAGGCTCAAAGGGGGCATGGATGAGACTGAAGTTGAAGGGCAGCTGACACTCATCATGGCCCGCTCCATAGTAGGCCATCAGGTTTTCCGGGGGGAGATCTATTTCACCGACGATCAGTCGATTCCCATACTGGTCAAAGAGCGCCCGAAACGAACGGATGATCTGATGGACTTCCGGTTGGTCTGCGGTATGGATGTGGAGGAGCTGTTCATGAGGGTTGTTCCCATCCCAATCGGGATTGAGAGGTTCATCCCGCAGCAGCGCATCTTTGATCAGGAGCCAGATCACATCGATACGAAAGCCATCGACACCGCGTTCGAGCCAGAACCGAATGATGTCCAGCATCGCCTCTAGAACTTGGGGGTGGCGATAATTGAGTTCCGGCTGAGTCGAATCAAACTGGTGAAGGTAGTACTGTCCGCTGGCGCTATCGAGGGTCCAAGCCGGACCGCCAAAAAAACTGAGCCAGTTGTTGGGAGGCGCACCCGCCATCCGGGGGTCCTTCCAAACATACCAGTCGCGCTTGTCATCATCTCGGCCGCTTCGGCTTGCAATGAACCAAGGGTGCTGATCCGAGGTATGGTTCGGTACCAGATCCAAAATCAGCTTCATTCCCCGCTGGTGGACGGCGGTTAACAGCGTATCGAAGTCCTCGAGGGTTCCAAACAGGGGATCGATCCCTCGATAGTCCTTCACATCGTAGCCAAAGTCACGCATGGGTGACGGAAAGATCGGAGAAAGCCAGAGGCAGCCCACATGAAGGCTTTTTAAGTAGTCGAGCCCTTCCAAGATGCCCCGAAGGTCGCCAACGCCATCCCCATTGCTGTCTTTGAAGGAGCGGGGATAGATTTGGTAGACGATAGCCGACTCCCACCAGGGCTTAGGGTCTTGAGAGGAATCCTCAAGGGCGTTCAGCGCCATAGTGCCTGACCGTCACTATCGATAACCTCCCGGTAGAAAAGGGCGCTGTCTTTGAGGGTGCGGATTTGGGTGTCGTAGTCGACATGAATTAATCCAAAGCGTTTGGCGTAGCCATAAGCCCATTCGAAATTATCCAGGAGCGACCAGGCAAAATAACCCCGAAGATCAACGCCTGCCGCTATCGCTTCTCGGGCAGCCAGCAAATGGCTTCTAAGGTAGTCGATGCGACGTGTGTCCCTCACACGCTCATCGATGGGTGCGCCATCATCGAAGGCCGCTCCATTCTCGGTGATGTAAAGCGGCATGTCGCCATAGCGTTCTTTGACCCATAAGAGGCAGTGCTTGAGCCCCTCAGGATAGATTTCCCAGTCCATGTCAGTCTGGGGTGAAGCCTCCTGAGGAATACGGTCGGCCTGGAAGGGGGCCAAACCCGGCGCATCACGGACCACAGATCGACTGTAGTAGTTGATCCCGAGATAATCGATAGGCTCTTGGATCAGCGCGTAATCCGCTTCAGGATAGGGCGGTAGCCCTCGGCCATGGATCTGTTCGAGTTCGAGGGGATCGTGTCCAAGGAAAAGAGGGTCAAGGAATTGGCGGTTCATCCAGGCATCCATGCGGGCGGTCGCAGCAAGATCTTCCGGCCGCTCAGATCCCGGGTATTTGGGTTCAAGATTGATGACGATGCCCATCTGCCCCTGACCCTCAGCACGAAAGGCCTGGACCGCCAGCCCATGTCCTCGAAGGAGGTTATGGGCCGCATCACGCGCCTTCAGGACATCACTGATTCCGGGGGGGTGAGCGCCTTCGATATAGCCCGCATGAACGATGACCCAAGGTTCATTGAAGGTGGCCCAGTGGCTCACCCGATCCCCGAGTTGGGCCAGCGTCGCTGCGGCATAGTCACTGAACCAGTGAGCCGAGTCGCGGTGGGCCCAACCGCCCAGATGGTCAATGGCTAGCGGCATGTCCCAATGATGCAGGGTCACGTAGGGAACAATCCCGGCGCGGTTCAGCTGATCCAAAAGACGCTTATAAAAGTCGAGGCCTTTTGAATGAATGGGGCCACGCCCCTCCGGCATGATTCGGCTCCAGGCGAGGCTGAAGCGATAGGCCTTAAGCCCCATGGCTTGCATGAGGGCGACATCTTCTGGATAGCGTTGATAATGATCACAGGCCCAATCGCCGGTGTCATCATTCAGAATCTTGCCATTTTTAAGGTGGGTGAAGTGGTGCCAGTTGCTGACGCCGGCGCCATCGGCGAGCGGGGAGCCCTCAATCTGGTAAGCCGACGTGGCGGCACCCCAGACAAAATCGCGAGGAAACGATAGTGGGTTGTTCATGGTGTTGCGAGAGAACTTTGCTAGAGTCAAGGGAAGTGCTGCAATCTTGGGTAAGGGATGCGAGGCCATCATAAATTCCGTTAAGGTTGATAGGGACGAAAGACAACCTGAAAGAAATGATCACGATCGCGGACAACAGCATGGCATTTTTAGAGGCACTACGGAAGGCGTCGCAACGAGGGCGAGTTGACTCAAATTAAATTAAATGTAACCGAAGTCACCCCGGCGATCTTCTCTAGAGAGACGCTTTGACAGTCTCTTACTAAAGACCCTCCGTCATGGGACGCTCGGAACCTGGATGCGGTGGTATTCTTTCTCGTTTATGTGTTGTTCCTGGATGAGGGTGAAGGATTTGATAGGCGCTAAGCCGCTATTATCGGTGTGCCGAGGGCTCTTTTTTCGGAGCCTGCTGGTGGGATTCGCGGCGGGCCTTTTGATGAGCTGCGCCACTTCGCCCCCGAGCCATCCTCAGAATATTTGCGACATTTTTGAGGAGAAGGCGGCGTGGTACCCCAGGACGCTTGAAGCCGAATCGAAATGGGGTGTTCCGGTGGAGGTCCAGATGGCCATTGTCCGGCATGAGTCGTCTTTCGTTGCGGATGCAAAGCCGCCAAGGCAGTGGTTTTTGGGCTTTATTCCGCTGTCGCGTCCCTCCACCGCCTATGGGTATTCGCAGGCATTGGATGGTACCTGGGAACGTTATCAGAACAGCACCGATCAGGGCGGGGCTGAACGGGATGATTTTGGTGATGCCGTTGATTTTATCGGCTGGTACAGTCACGAGACCCAGAAAGAGCTGGGGATCCCACCTTCCGATGCCTACCGCCTTTACCTCGCCTACCACGAGGGACAGGCCGGTTACCGACGAGGAAGTTATCGAGCCAAACCCTGGTTACTGGGGGTAGCGCAGTCGGTCGAGAAAACCGCCAGAAGATACCAGCATCAGCTGAAGGACTGTCCTCCTGATTAAGGTCGACCGTCTCCAGCGAGCACTCACACTTATCTGACATCAGGATGCCGATGGAATTGTTTGCTACCGCCCCCTTGGGGATAGAGCTGTTACTGGCCGATGAGCTTCGTCTCTTAGGGGTTCAAAACCCAATTTCTGGACGCGCTGGGGTTGCCTTTCAAGGCTCTCTCGAGACGGCCTATCGGGTGTGTCTTTGGAGCCGTTTGGCTAATCGGGTGTTATGGCCGATTCATCGATTCGAGGCGGCGACGGTTGAGGCGCTCTACAACGGCATTAGGGCGATGGATTGGGGTGAGCAGATGGACCCGGAGTCGTCCTTGGCGGTCGATTTCGCCTCCAGTCGTTCGGCGATTACACACACCCTTTTTGGTGCCCAAAAGGTCAAGGATGGGATCGTTGATTATTTTAGGGATAGCGTCGGGAGAAGACCCTCGGTGGATCTTGTGCAGCCTGATCTTCGGGTCAATGTCTATCTAGACCTTGATCAAGCGACCGTCAGTATCGATCTTTCAGGGGATAGCCTTCATAAGCGCGGCTACCGTATCGAGGGTGGCAAAGCGCCGCTTAAGGAAAATCTGGCGGCGGCCATTCTCTTAAGAGCCGGGTGGCCAAAGGTGGCCGCAGCCGGTGGGGCCTTCTTAGATCCCATGTGTGGATCTGGAACGCTTCCGATTGAGGCGGCGATGATGGCCTCAGATCGGGCGCCGGGGCTGCGCCGACTATGGTTTGGTTTTATGGGCTGGCGAGGCCACCGGGCAGATCTTTGGACTGATCTCTGCGTGGAGGCTGAGAGCCGCGCTGAACAGGGACTTGCGCTGATTCCTGAGATCAGGGGTTACGATATTGACCGGCGAGCCGTGGCCAATGCCTGTGGCAACTTGACCCGGGCCGGTCTTGACGATCACGTCACGATTCGTCTTGGTGGCGTGACTGAGGTGAGGCCACTGGGTCCTCGGGGATTGGTGGTGGTTAATCCACCTTATGGGGAGCGGCTTGGCGAGGAGGAAACGCTGATTCCTTTGTATCAATCCTTGGGTGAAACCCTTAGAACGCATTTTGATGGTTGGCAGGCCAGCATTTTTACCGGCAATCCCGAATTGTCCTTCAAGGTCGGCATCCGGGCCACCAAGCAGTATGCCCTTTTCAATGGCGCACTCCCTTGCAAGCTTTTTAACTTTGACATTACCGAGGCCCGTTTTTTTGTGCCACGCGAAGGGGAACCTCCGACCGAAGCTGAGCGGCAGCAAAGGCAATGGCTCCGAAAGGCCCGAAACGTCGATGTGAATGCGGGCGGTGCGGTCATGTTGGCCAATCGCCTTAGAAAAAATCTTAAATTATTAGGGCGTTGGGCCCGACAGAATGCGGTCTCCTGTTACCGTCTTTATGATGCCGACCTCCCAGAATATGCCGTTGCCATTGATCTTTATCCCAGTGAGGGCAAGCTTTGGGCCCATGTGCAGGAATATGAGGCGCCATCGACCATCGATCCAACTAAGGCTGAAGCCCGGCTGATAGAGGCGCTGGCGGTCATTCCTTGGGTTCTTGAAATCCCCTCAGAGCAACTGGTCCTCAAGGTTCGGCGCCGACAGAAAGGCGCCGCCCAGTACGAAAAACAGGCGGAGTCTGGCGTCTTCCATCGGATTGAGGAGGCGGGGTTAAAATTCCGGGTGAATTTCGAGGACTATCTCGATACTGGACTTTTCTTGGATCATCGGATGACCCGAGAGATGGTCCGCCAAAAAGCCCGTGGCAAAAGCTTCCTCAACCTCTTTGCCTACACCGGAACCGCTACGGTTTATGCGGCGGATGGGGGTGCGGTTTCGACCACTACCGTCGATATGTCACGGACTTATCTCGAATGGGCCCAGGCGAATTTAGCGCTGAACCTCATCAAGGCCGGCGATCAACACCAGTTTATTCAGGCGGATTGTCTTGAATGGCTCAGGGAGGCTGCTCTTGGGCCTTGGCGCTACGATCTCATATTCCTAGATCCACCGACCTTTTCGACGTCGAAAAGAATGCAGGACACCCTCGATATTCAGCGCGATCATGTGGCCTTGATTCGCGATAGTCTGGCTTTGCTAACGCCTCAAGGGGAGCTTCTCTTCACCACCAATCACCGAAAGTTTCGACTGGACAGGGAGGCTCTTGAGGACGTTTCCATTGAGGAGATTTCGCGGGAGACTTTGCCCAAGGACTTTGAGCGGAATCCTCGCATTCACTATGGTTGGCGGATCCGAAAGATCCCAGAAGGGCTCGGCGCCGGCCCTAAGAGAGTCCTCTGATGCCATGCTAAGGGCGGTTCATGTGATTGTAGAGGGGCGCGTCCAGGGGGTTTTTTACCGGGTCAGTGCTCGGGAGAAGGCTTTGGGTTTGGGTCTTGTCGGCTGGGTCCGAAATATCCAAGAAGGCCGGGTAGAAATCAGAGCCGAAGGGCCCGAGGCCCCCCTTGCCGAGTTTCTGGCCTGGTGCCGGGAAGGCCCTAAAGAGGCTCAAGTGATCGGGCTGACCATCCAAGAGGCGGCGCAAGGGGATCTTGCGCCGGGGTTCAACGTTCTCGACTAAAAAGGCGCCTTGGCGATGACGTCCTTGACCCGCTCAAGATCCGCCAGCGTATCGACGCCAGCGGGGGGTGCACTATCGACCACGAGCACCTTGAGGGGTTCGCCCTGATAAAGGATCCTTAGCTGCTCGAGGGCCTCCGCCCGTTCGAGAGGGGAGCTCGGCCAGGACACATAGCGGCGAAGAAAGCCTCCGGTATAGGCGTAGATGCCAATATGGCGGAACCACAGCGGTGCGCTCGGCAGAATATCGCGCTTATCCTGGAACGTCTGTCGATCCCAGGGAATCGGCGCCCGACTAAAGTAAAGGGCATAGCCTTGATGATCCATCACAACTTTGACGGCATGGGGATCAAAGACCTCCTCCACTCGATGAATCGGAGCCGCCAGTGTCACGACCTCCGCGCGTGTTTGGCTTTTGAGTGCTGTGGCCAGTTGGCGGATCAAACTTGGCTGAATCAAGGGTTCATCGCCCTGAAGGTTGACGATCAGCTCCGTCTCAGGCCAACCCAGCCGTTCTGCCACCTCACTGATCCGTTCAGTCCCACTTTGATGGTCCTCTCGGGTCATCAACGCCGTGACTTCAAGGCGCTCTACAGCCCGAATGATCCGGTCATCGTCCGTCGCAACAAAGACCTCGCCGCCGGATTCTAAGGCCCGCTCACAGACATGGACAATCATGGGTTTTCCCATAATATCCAAGAGCGGTTTTCCTGGAAGTCGACTGGAGCCGAGTCGTGCGGGGATGACGATTTTGAACGACATGCTGAGCTTAGCCGACCAAAGGCGTCCTTTTGGGAAGGCTATCGAGCTCTTCAAGACTGATACGCCGAGCTTCCCCTTCCAGCATCACCGGAATGCCGTCGCGGATGGAGTAGGCCAGACGATCAGCTCGGCAAATGAGTTCCTGATTCTCTTTTTGAAATAAGAGGTCACTTTTACAGACTGGACAGACCAGGATGTCGAGGAGTTTTTTGTCCATGAGGGTCCTTAGAAGGGGGGGGTTCGGGGGAACAAACGACACGGTGTTGTTGAGGTGCCTTGAGCCTCACAAGGCCCTAGATCTTAGCTTTTCATTCTATCATCAGGGGAGATTAACATCGTCTAGGCGCGCCATGGTCGCGTGTTCTGTTGGGGCTTTTGGATTAGAATGGCCCTCTTTTTTGGATTGATTTGACCCCGATGATCATTCAACACCGCCGAGCCTTACTGTTGGCCCTCGCGTTTTCTTTACTGGGCTGCGGCCAGAAGGGTCCGCTGTTCAAGGAAGGCCAGGACCCTCGTTCTGGGAGAAGTGGACAGCCCGTTCAAAAGGCCCCTGAACAGAAGGCGGCCATCGTCGAACCCTCGGCGCCTAACTAATGGACCATTTTCAATACCGGGGGCCTTCGTTATTGGCTGAGGACGTCCCTTTGACTGCGATCGCGGCGTCTTATGGCACGCCTTGCTACGTCTATTCAAAGGCGACCCTCGAACGTCATTTCAGAGCCTTTGATGAAGCCTTCTTCGCGCATGAGCATGTGATCTGCTATGCGGTGAAGGCGAACTCGAATTTGGCAGTCTTGAGCGTTCTGGCGCGCCTTGGGTCCGGCTTTGACATTGTCTCAGTCGGGGAATTAGAGCGCGTGCTGATGGCTGGGGGCGATCCTTTGAAGATTGTTTTCTCAGGGGTCGGCAAGCGAGAGGATGAAATGCGCCGCGCGCTTCAAGTAGGCATTCGTTGCTTTAATGTTGAAGTGCCGGGAGAACTTGATCGGCTCAATCAGTTGGCGGGTGAAATGGGCGTCAAGGCGCCGATCTCCTTGAGAGTCAATCCGGACGTCGATGCGGGGACACATCCCTATATTTCAACGGGACTGCGCGAGAATAAGTTCGGCATCGCCCAGGATGAGGCGATCAATGAGTATCGGCGCGCCAAGGCGATGCCGCACCTTGAAGTGATCGGGATCGATTGTCATATTGGTTCACAGCTGACGTCCCTCGCGCCGTTCGAGGATGCCCTGGACCGATTGCTGGTGATTATCGGAAAGCTCCGGGAGGAGGGTATTTCGCTCCGTCATATTGATGTCGGCGGTGGGCTTGGAATTCGTTACAGTGACGAGACGCCGCCGGAACCTGCCCAGTATGCGAAGATCCTGACCGATCGTCTGAGGGATCAACCCTATGAGATTTTTGTGGAGCCTGGCCGGGCGATTGTCGGAAATGCGGGCGTGCTCCTAACGCGAGTGGAATATTTAAAATCGAATGCGGATAAGCATTTTGCCATCGTTGATGCAGCGATGAACGATTTGATTAGGCCCTCACTCTATCAGGCCTATCAGGAGATTATTCCGGTCACCCTGCCAGAACAGCCAAAGCCCTGCCGTTATGATGTGGTCGGTCCTGTCTGCGAAACCGGTGATTTTTTGGGTAAGGACCGAGAACTGACGATTGTTCCTGGTGATCTATTGGCGGTTCGCTCTGCCGGTGCCTATGGCTTCTGCATGAGCTCCAACTACAATTCACGTCCCCGGGTGGCCGAAGTGCTGGTCGATGGCGACAGCCATTTTCTCGCCAGGAAGCGAGAGACGATTAGCGATCTCTTTGCGCTTGAATCGGTGGCGCCGGTCTGATCATGCGTCTCAAGTTCACTAAGATGCAGGGATTGGGTAACGATTTTGTGGTGCTCGATGGTATTCGCCAGAAAGTTTTCCTGAGCCCTGAAAAAATCCGATGGATGGCTGATCGCCATTTTGGCATTGGCTGTGACCAGGTACTGCTCGTCGAGTCGGCGCATGACGCGCATGCCGATTTCCGTTACCGCATTTTCAATGCGGATGGCAGTGAGGTCGCGCAGTGTGGCAATGGGGCTCGCTGTTTTGCGCGTTTTATTCGCGATCAGGGGCTCTGCCTGAAGGATGAAATTCAAGTCGACACCGATGCCGGTCGACTGATCCTGCGTTTGGTGGAAGAGGATCAGGTCATCGTCAATATGGGAGTCCCCCGTCATTCACCCTCGGAAATTCCGATGCAGGGTGAGGTCGAACAGTCGGCTTATTATTTGGATCTCGAGAGCGAGAGGCTTCAGTTTGGTGCTGTCTCGATGGGTAATCCGCACGCTATACTCCTCTGCGATGACGTCGATACCGCACCGGTCGAACGTCTGGGATCCTGGCTGGAGAGTCATCCCCTTTTTCCAGAACGGGTGAACGTTGGATTCATGCAGATCATCCGCCGGGAGGAGGTTCGCCTACGGGTCTTTGAGCGGGGTTCTGGCGAGACCTTGGCCTGTGGGAGTGGCGCCTGCGCAGCGGTCGTCTATGGCATCCTCCGGGGTCAACTGGACCCCGTGGTGAGGGTTCATCTTACCGGCGGCGATTTGACGATCAGTTGGGCTGGACGGGGAAGCCCCGTGCTGATGCAAGGCCCCGCGGTGACCGTCTTTGAGGGAGTGATAACGCTTTGAATGTTGTTGTTTCAAAGGATTCCGGCTCGCTGACCGCTAGCGAGGTTGCTGATTACCTTAAGAATCATCCTGGTTTTTTTGAGGAACACCTTGGGCTCCTTGAGGATCTGAGGCTGCCTCATCAGAGCGGTGAGGCGGTTTCTCTGGTCGCCCGTCAATTGGACCTCCTAAGAGATCGCAACGAACGCGCCGTGAAGCAGTTAGATCAGTTGGTCGAGATTGCTCGGGAGAATGATGCCCTCTACCAGAGGGTTCATCAATTAACGCTGACCCTTGTTGATGCCAAGAGTCTTGAGGATGTTCTGGCGAGCCTCGATTGGGGTCTCCATCAATTCTTCCAGGCGGATTTCGTGGTGGTTCGAATTCTGGAGCCCCATCTTGAGAGTGCTGTCCAGCATCTTTTCGTCCCCGAAGCTGCGCAAGAGGCCGATTGGCTCCGGGGCATCATCGAGCGAACGAAGCCCTTATGTGGAAGGCCGGACGTTCATGAGGCCGAGTTGCTGTTCGGAAAGGATGCCCCAGAGGTCGCCTCACAGGCGGTACTGCCTTTAAATCATGCGGGTCTTCGAGGGGTATTTGCCATTGGCAGCCGCGACAGTACGCGTCTTCGGGCCGATATGGGTGTGGTGTTTTTGACCCAAATGAGCGAGATTTTGGCAGCGCGCCTTGCGGCCTTGTTGCAGTCCTCGGATTGATGCGATGAATGCTGCTGCGGCAGGCCAAGTCTCCGCGTACCTCGACCGACTCCGCGTCCAGCAGCGCGTTTCCCCGCACACCTACAGTGCCTATCGGCATGACCTTGGGCAGTTGGTGCTGTTTTGTGAAAATCGGTCGATTGAGACCTGGTCGGCGGTGGGGGTGCGGGAGCTTCGGGAGCATCTGGCCGAGCGCCATCGCACCCGGCTCGGGAGCCGCAGCCTTCAGCGGGCCCTGTCGGCGATCCGCGGCTTCTTTGATGATCTGATTCAAAGATCCATCTTGGCGCATAATCCGGCGACGGGTCTGAGGGCTCCTAAAGCCCCAAAGAAGCTCCCGAAACTGCTGGATGTTGATCAGGTCCAGGGGCTCTTGGATGCGCCCCCCGAAGATGCCCTTGAAATTCGGGACCTAGCGATGTGGGAGTTATTCTACTCCTCGGGTCTGAGGCTTTCCGAATTAGTCCATCTTGATCTCATAGATCTTGACGGCCGCGCCGGGACGGTCCTCATTCAGCGAGGCAAGGGCGGCAAGACCCGACTGGTCCCGGTAGGGACCCAGGCCCTCTTGGCTCTTGAGCGTTGGCTCCCGCTGCGAGAGGTCTTGGCGGGAGCTGAGGAGACCGCGGTTTTCCTGAGTCGCCGGGGGGTGAGGATCGCGGCCCGAAGCGTCCAGGCGCGTCTGGTTCGCTGGCAGCAGCGGCAAGGCGTTGCTGGGTCACTTCATCCACACATGCTCAGACATTCCTTTGCTAGTCATCTGCTGGAATCGAGCGGGGATCTTCGCGCGGTTCAGGAGCTCCTCGGGCACGCCAATCTCAGTACCACCCAGATTTATACCCATCTTGACTTTCAGCACTTGGCGAGTGTCTATGACCAATCGCATCCGAGGGCCCGACGAGGCGCCTTGAAGGATAAGACCTAAGGGCCCCAGAGGCGCCTGCTCGGCCCGGTGATGGGGGTGTTGTTGTATACTGACGCCCAAACGCGAATGGCCATAGGATTGCCCCATGTCAGAACCTGATCAGAACGTCCCGGATCCTATCGATTCAGAGGATGATGTCGCTCCCAAGGGGCGGCCTAGCCTGAAATCTCTCGGTGAAAACAAAAACTTCAAAAAGGCGCTATGGGTGTCGGCTGGCGTCGGCTTGATCATGTTTGGTTTGGCCGAGTACTGGAGTCTTGAGCCTGAGCCTTTCGACGTGGTGGAGGTGGCTGCTGAGGCTGCCCATGTTGAGAATCCCAAGGAGTTACCGCTGGGTTACACCTATACCTCGGCCTTAATTGAAATCGCAGAGACCTTGCTCCATAAGCCCGGTGGGTTTCTGATCAACGACGTTTTCCCCCCGAGTGTGCTGCTTGATAACATCCCGAACTGGGAGATCGGCGCGCTCATCGCCCTCCGTGATGCGACGACAGCGCTTCGTAATAACATTGCGCGTTCCCAGACTCAGTCACAAGAAGACCCCGACCTGTCTAAAGGGGAACCTTTTTTGTACTTTGATTATCGGTCCTGGCAATTACCTTCCTCTGAATCGGAGTACGAAAAGGGGATCGAATCCTTGGTCGCTTACCGGGAACGAATCAGAAAAAGGGATGCTAACTTTTATGCCCGCGCTGATAACCTCCGCCAATATCTCGAGGTCCTTGAAAAGCGGCTCGGTGACTACTCTAACCGGCTGAGTGCAAGTACGGCTGAGAGGGCTCCCGAAGGCGAGGAGCGCCATTCCGATCTAGGTCGGACCCCCTGGCTCAAGCTTGACGATCGCTTCTTTGAGGCGCGGGGTTACACCTGGGCCGCGATGTTGGTCTTGAAGGCGATCGAATGGGATTTCCGTGACATTCTGGGTAATAAGACGGCGCTGGTTTCCTTGCAGCAGATCGTCCGCGAACTCGAACACAGTCAAGAGTCTCATTTGAGCCCGGTCATCCTCAACGGGAGCGGCTTTGGGCTTTTCGCCAACTACTCCCTCACGCTGGCCAACTATATCGCCCGGGCAAATGCGGCGACGATTGATCTTCGAAGCCTTCTCGAACGCGGTTAAACCCATCGGCGGATTAAAAAGGGCGCCTTAAAGCGCCCTTTTTGTTAGGTCGCGTTAAATGAGGTGCATCTTGCCAAGGAGCTTTACAAAGCGGTCGTAGCGCGCTCCATCAATGGATCCTTCAGTGACCGCTTCTTTCAGGGCACACCCTTTGTCCTTGAGGTGGCGACAATCGTTAAATTGGCAGTGTTGAAGGAATGGGCGAAATTCCCGGTAGCCTTGGGCGAGATCCTGGGCCGTCATTTCTGCAAGACCAAATACCGCAACGCCTGGGCTATCGATCAGGCTGCCACCATCCGGCAAATGATAGAGCATGGCTGATGTGGTGGTGTGGCGTCCGAGACCGGCTTTTTCGGAGAGCTCCCGAGTTTTGAGGTTTTTTCCGGGGAGTAGCGTATTGGTGAGGGAGGACTTACCAACGCCGGATTGCCCCGAGAGGATGCTGAGTCGCCCCTTTAAGCTGGATTTAAGTTCATCCAGTCCCTCACCTGTTTTAGCGCTGACCAGATGGCAGGGATAGCCGATATTCCGGAAGGTCTCCAGGGTGTCCTCAATCCCGGCCCGCTGACGGAGGCGGTCCACTTTGTTGATGACAATGATCACCGCCAGCGACCGATGTTCTGCTGCTGCGGCGTACTGATCGACCAGCAGCCAGTCAGGGTCAGGCTCAGGGGCTACGACCACCGCCACCTGATCAAGATTGGCCGCCACCGGACGAATTCGGCCACCATGCCCGGGTCGGGTGAGGAGACTATGGCGGGGCAAGAGTTGTTCAACCCGGCCCTGATCCTCTTGTTTTGACCAGAGGACCCGATCGCCCACAGCCACGGGGCCCAATTGCCTTCGGCTGTGGCAGAGAATGATCGTGCCATCGACACCTTCTACCGCGAGCCCCTGTCCCAGGTGGCTCACGATTAGCCCTTCCAGCAGGTCCTCAACGGGGCGTCCTGGCCTGTCGGTGGCCATTTGCCCTGGGTCCTCGGTCATGGTGACATCATGCCGGGGTCGTCCGCTGGTTGAGGTGTTGGATACGGATAGCCGCCGGTGGATGACTATAGTGGAAGGCGGCGTAGAGTGGGTCCGGCGTGAGGGTGCTCGCATTCTCCCGATAAAGCTTTACCAGCGCGGTAATCAAATGGGTCGCTTGGGTATGGTCTGAGGCAAAGTCGTCGGCCTCAAACTCAAAGCGGCGCTGGAAGCTGGCGATGACCGGTTTCAGGAAGACCGTAAACACCGGTGCCGTCAGCATGAAAAGGAGAAGGGCTGTTGCCGTTGATGGGCTGTCCACACCGAGGCCCTGATAGAACCAGTCCTTCTGGCTAATCCACCCAAGAAGGGCGAAGCCGGTCAGTGTCAGAAATGCGCTGGTAAAGAGCATTTTTATCACATGACGGCGCTTGAAATGACCCAGTTCATGGGCGAGCACAGCCTCCAGTTCATCATGTTCCAACGATTCGACGAGCGTGTCATAGAAGACAATGCGCTTGCTAGCGCCGATACCGGTAAAGTAAGCATTGCCGTGGCCTGAGCGGCGAGAGCCGTCCATCACAAAAATGCCCTGACTATGGAACCCGCAGCGCGTGAGCAGGGCCTCGATACGGGCTTTAAGTGTCACATCGGGGAGGGGGGTAAATTGATTGAATAGGGGAGCAATCAGGGTTGGATACGCCCAGCTCATGAGAATCGAGAAGCTCATGACAATCGCCCAGGCCACCAGCCACCAGCTTGGCCCGGTGGAGGTCATGACCCAGAGGATCAGCGCCAAGAGGGGGCCGCCGAGCGCAAAGCTGACCAGTGTCTGTAGGACGAGATCCTTCAGAAATTGACCGAGCGAACTGCGATTGAAGCCAAAACGTTGCTCGATGACGAAGGTCTGGTAGAGGCTGATCGGGAGCTCGATGAGTTGGGTGATCAAGAGGACCGACAGGATCAGGCCGATGCCGGAGACCAGCGTCGTGGTTCCAAGACCATTCCAAAATCGTTCCAGAAAACCAATGCCGCCGCCGAGCGTAAACCCCAAAAGGACCCACACACCGAGCAGGCGGTCGATATCCGATAAGCGCGCTTTATCGGCGGTGTAATCAGCGGCCTTCTGATGCGCTTCCAGCGTGATACTTTCCTTGAAGGCTTCGGGGACCTCGCCGCGATGCCCCAGCACATGGAGGGCTTGTCGTCGCGATAGCCAGAATTCAACGACAAAGGAGACCGCTAGGGCGATCAGGAACAACACAGTAAAATCATTCATTTTTGGTCATCCTGGCAGGTTGTGCCGGTTTTTGTTGGTTTTGTCCGGAGGCTGATGCCCTGGACCTCCTCCACGCTTTTTCAAGGAATGCAGCATGTCACCCCATCCCCAAAACCTCATCTGGATCGATCTTGAAATGACTGGACTGAATCCTCTTGAGGATCAGATTATCGAGATCGCAACGCTGGTGACCGACAAGGATCTCAGGATCATTGCCGAGGGTCCGGAGTTGGTCATTCACCAGCCGCAAGGGGTCCTTGATGGAATGGACGAGTGGAATCGGACGCATCATGGTCAATCTGGTCTGATAGCGCGTGTTCTTGAGAGTTCCCTGAAGGTTGAGGAGGCCGAAGCACAGACGCTGGCCTTTCTTACTCAGTGGGTCCCTCAAGGTGTCTCCCCCATCTGTGGCAACAGCATCTGTCAGGACCGACGCTTTCTTGCGCGGGGGATGCCGCGTCTCGAGGCCTATTTTCACTACCGGAACCTCGATGTCTCTACCTTGAAGGAGTTGACCTCGCGCTGGGCGCCGCATCTCATGGCAGGCTTTACCAAGAAGGGAAGTCATCGAGCGCTAGACGACATTCGGGAATCCATCGCTGAGCTCCATTATTACCGTCAGCACGTCTTAAAGATCTGATCACCCGAAGCCTTCAGAGGCTGATCTTTGGTCAAAGATCAGAGTCCGGCGATGATGGCGATCAGCAGCAGGAGGGTAATCACGCCGATGGTTACAAACATGGTGAACCAGCTCCATTGCGCTTTGGGGCCGGTATCGGCCATCAACACGGCAGATTCGCCATCACCGATATTTTCACCGCAGCCGCTGCAAACCACGGCCTTGTCCTTGACTTCACTTCCACAATGTCGGCAGAACATGGATCTTTTTCTCTGAAGGGTTGGAGGGATCCCTGGCTCCTCGGGGGGCCAGCATGAATGAAGAGGATAGCCGATGCGTCAAAGGGTTTCCATCGGAGGGCGGTTCTGGGTGACCTTCTTCAGTGGGGGGAACCTTGCAGCTTGGGTCTACTCTAATCGATTCATGCATATTATGGGGCAGTGTGTGAGAATAGTGGCCGCTGTCCAAGCTAAACGATCATAATAATGACGCAATCCTTGTCGGAATGGTCCCTTGAAAGGGCCCTGGGAGACAGGGGTTGATTGGCATTTGACCAACCGAGGAGATGAGATGAACAAAAAAGGTTTTTCCACTGTTTTGGGTGCCGCGATGGCTTCTTCCTTTGCTGCCGGGGCGGTCGCGACGGAAAACCCCTTCGCCATGAAGGAATTGGCTGGGGGATATGCGCAAGTCGCTGAATATGTCCCCGTCCCCGATGCTGCAAAAGACACCAAACAGACCAAAGAAATGGTTTGTGGCGAAGGCAAGTGCGGTGGCCAAATGATGAAAAACCCGGAGATGAATTGCGGAGCCATGATGGAACAGGCCAAGAAGTCGCCGCAGGAGGAGACCAAGGCGATGGAAGGCAAGTGTGCCGGTATGAATATGGGGCAGCCCGCCGCGTCGAAGTAAGACATCTTTAGCTCCTGCCATTGGTGATGCCGGGAGCCATGCCATTTCCGCTTGAGGGAGTTGGCCTCGGTTTGCGGCGGATCCATCTTGATCCTCTCGCCGAGGCTGTTCCTGAACCGATTCGGTTTCTTGAAATAGCCCCCGAAAACTGGATGCGGGTGGGTGGTCGGTTGGGTCGGCTGTTTCGGCGGTTAACCGAATCGACCCCGTTCACTGCCCATGGTCTGTCGCTGTCCCTCGGCAGTTCCGATCCCTTGGATGTTGCTTTCCTGAAGGAACTTAAAGCCTTCTTCGAAGACCACCGCATTCTCGCTTACAGCGAACATCTCAGTTACTGCTCCGATCAGGGGCATCTTTATGATCTGATGCCGATTCCCTTCACCGAGGAGGCGGCAGCGCATGTGGCTCATCGGATTATTAAGACCCAAGACATACTCGAGCGACGGATCGCCATTGAAAACGTTTCTTACTATGCGGCTCCCGGTCAGGAGATGGAAGAGATCGACTTTCTTCTGGCGGTGCTTGAGCTCGCCGACTGTGATCTCCTCCTTGATGTGAACAACGTCTATGTCAACAGTATCAACCATCGTTATTCCGCGGACGCCTTTTTGGCGAAACTGCCAGGCTCTAGAATAACCGGGCTCCACATCGCAGGACATTACGTCGAAGCGGAGGACCTCTTGATCGATACGCATGGCGCATCCCCGGTGGCGCCGGTCTGGTCCTTGTTATCGTCAGCCTATGATCGCTTTGGGGTGCTTCCGACCCTCTTGGAGCGGGATTTTAATATTCCCGCCCTTCAGGATCTTCAGCCTGAGTTGGACCGGATTGATCAACTTCAGCGTGGGCATACTCAACAGCGGGCTGTAGCGCATGGTTGAAAGACGACCAGGCTTTAATGAGCTGCAGGCGACCTTTGCCGCGCACCTTCGTGATCCTTTAGGGAATGGCCCGCCTCAGGGGGTGGATGAGCGAAGGATCAAGGTCTATCGCGAATTGTTCTTCAATAATATGGAGAGCTTCATGGGTAGCGGTTTTCCGGTCCTGAAAAGCCTTTTCAGTGATCAGGACTGGCGGCAGCTGATTCGAGATTTCTACAGCGAGCATCACGCCAAAACGCCGCTATTCATTGAGATTGCCCGAGAGTTTGTTGATTATCTTGAGGCCGAGCGGCAGCCGCGACCTTGGGATCCGCCCTTTCTCGCGGCGCTTGCTCATTACGAATGGGTGGAATTAGCGCTTCAGGTGGCCCCCTTTGCGCCGCCGCCTTGGGATCCCCATTTTGTCGAAGACCTTTTCAGTGCCCCGCTGACTTTTTCAAAAGTCGCCTTCCATCTCGCCTATGATTATCCGGTTCAGCAGATCGGCCCCGATTTTAGGCCAGAGGGACCCCTGGATCAGGCGCAACAACTTTTAGTCTTTCGTGACCGTGAGGAACAGGTCCGTTTCATCGAGTTAAGCCCATTTGCCTATGAATTGATCGTGAGGATTGAGGCCGGGTCCGGGGTACCTGTTGGCCACTTCCTCACCGACATCGCAAGCCGCTTGGTGCGCCTTTCCATCGATGAGGTCATGACATTCGGTCTCGAATATCTCCGAAAGCTCCACGAAAAAGGCGTTGTGGGGAAGTTGAATCCTGCAACAGCCCGTCTTTGATGGGAGCGTGCCCCAACTTGGGGCTTGAAGACGTCGCGGCAATGCCCTAAGTTGGGGCGCCTTATCGCTTGCCGCGGTGGGGGACACCCAGACCTTCTATTGGCCCCATAATTGCAGGAAGCTCATCATGAATCACGATTCTGATCAAAGTTATGGGTTTAGGATCCTCGACCACCTAACGAACGCAGTGCTGTTGTTTGATGCGGACTGTCGTTTGGTCTCGATCAATCACGCCGGTGAAATGCTGCTCGCGGTCAGTGCCCGTCAGATCATTGGGCTCTCTGCGGGTGAGATCTTCCTGCTCGGCGATCGGGGTATTGAAGCGGATTTCAGGCGGGCGCTGGAGTGGGGGGAAACCTTAAGCAAACGCAATATGACCCTGGGCCCACCCTCACAGCCGCTGACGGTCACCATGACGATCGTGCCGGTCCAAGAAAAGAGCAAAATCGATTGGCTGGTGGTAGAGATTGAACAGGTCGATCGACACATCAGGATCTCGATGGAGCAGCAGATCCTGACCCAGCAAAATGCGGCTCGGATGCTGCTACGGGGGCTCGCGCATGAGATTAAGAATCCCTTGGGGGGGATTCGGGGAGCGGCCCAGCTCTTACAGAGAGAATTATTTGAAGAGGAGCTGCGCGAATACACCCAGATCATCATGGATGAGTCGGATCGGTTGCAGTCTCTGGTCGACCGCATGTTGGGTCCCAATAAGCCCCTTGCCATGGAGCCGACCAATATTCACAAGGTGCTTGAGCGAGTTCGGCAATTGGTTCAGGTCGAGGTGCCGGCGGGTATCGTGATTGAGCGAAATTACGATCCCAGTATCCCTTTGGTGATGGGCGATGGTGATCTTCTCATTCAGGCTATCTTGAATATCGTCAGGAATGCGGCTCAGGCGCTTGGTCAGGAGGGCCGCATTATGATTAGGACCCGGGTGCATCGCCAGGTGACCATCGGACACAAGCGCAATCGGATGGCGGTCAAGATCGACATCGAGGATAACGGGCCTGGTATTCCGCCTGAACTGATGGGCCAGATTTTCTACCCCATGGTGACCGGGCGGGCGGAGGGCACTGGGCTAGGACTCTCGGTGGCTCAGTCGTTGATCAACCAGCACGGCGGATTAATTGAGTGCACCAGTGAAGCCGGTGCAACCGTATTTACCGTATTTCTGCCTTTGGAGATGGAGCATGACGCACGCGGATGAAGTCTGGATTGTCGACGATGATCGATCAATCCGTTGGGTGCTCGAAAAGGCCCTCCAGAAAGCCGGCATCAAAACACAGTGTTTTTCAAGCGCTGAGGGGATTGTTGAGCGTCTCGATCAGGTTCAGCCTGATGCCATTGTGACCGATATCAGGATGCCTGGCCTTGATGGGCTGGGGCTTTTAAAACGCCTGCAAGAGCGCTGTCCGGAGTTGCCGGTCATCATCATGACGGCACATTCCGATCTTGAAAGCGCGGTCTCGGCCTTCCATGGGGGAGCCTTTGAGTATCTCCCGAAGCCTTTTGATATAGATGAGGCCATCGACCGCGTGAGCAGGGCCTGCGCCCAGGTTCAGCATCTTCGCGGGCAGCGTGAACCGACGACGATTTTTCCTGAGGAAACCCCAGAAATCATCGGTGCCGCGCCAGCCATGCAGGAAGTCTTTCGTGCGATTGCGAGATTGGCTCGGTCGCATATCACCGTTCTGATCAACGGTGAATCGGGCACTGGCAAGGAGTTGGTGGCTAAAGCGTTACATCGGCATAGTCCAAGAGCGGCTCAGCCCTTTATTGCCCTTAACATGGCGGCCATTCCAAGAGATCTTCTGGAATCAGAGCTCTTTGGTCACGAACGAGGGGCGTTTACTGGCGCTCAGTCACGTCGGGCCGGGCGGTTTGAGCAGGCCGATGGCGGCACCCTCTTTCTTGATGAAATCGGCGATATGCCCGCTGAACTTCAGACCCGCCTCCTTAGGGTCCTCGCCGATGGTGAATTTTTTCCGGTGGGCGCCCATGCGCCCGTTAAGGTCGATGTCAGAATCATTGCTGCCACCCATCAGAACCTTGAAACGCTGGTCTCAGAAGGCCGGTTTCGGGAGGATTTGTTTCATCGTTTAAACGTGATTCGGATTCATTTACCTCCCCTGAGGGAACGGCGGCAAGATATTGCATTGTTGCTTCGGCACTTCCTCATTGAGGCCAGCCGCGAACTGAAGGTTGAAACCAAGGTCTTGAAACCGGAGGTCGAGACGCTCCTTGGGACGCTGGCCTGGCCCGGAAATGTTCGCCAGCTTGAGAATACCTGTCGCTGGATGACGGTTATGGCCGCCGGTAAGGAAGTCCATCTCGATGATCTCCCGCCGGAACTGCTCCAGCCTCATCGTGAGGCCGGTGGCCAGGATTCAGGCGGACTCGATTGGCAAGAGGCACTCAAGGACTGGGTCGCTCAGGAGCTGAAGCTGGGGCATGTGAATCTGGCCAAGGAGGCCATTGAATCTGCGGAGGGGATTCTCATTACACAAGCCCTTGGGGCAACCCGGGGGCGGCGACAGGAAGCGGCGAAGCTCTTGGGTTATGGGCGCAATACCCTTACCCGGAAGATCGCTGAACTCCAGCTGGATGTGTAATCTCCCCCCAAAGGCCATCGGGTCTTCCTGAAAGAGGTTTCCTCGCGGCCTGTCGGTGCGATAATGCAACGATTGGCCGATCAATTGGCCTATTGGTGGCTCCTCTCTTGATGGGCCCTTAAGCCTAGGACCCCAACACCAGCGGGGACCTCTGTCAGAATTCTTGAAGGGGCTTTCACGGCCCGTTCT
>CAILMG010000030.1 GCA_903835265.1 uncultured Methylococcus sp. | reverse complement strand
CTGCTTCAAAAGAATGATCTAAAGGCGGATCAGAATCGTCAGCGGTTTGATCGCCATGGGGTGTTGGTGATCAATCTGATGTCATCGCCAGGCTCTGGAAAAACCGCGCTGCTGGAGGCGACGCTCAAGGCCCTCAAAGGAGAGCTTCGGATGGCGGTCATTGAGGGAGACCTTGAAACGGAGAATGATGCCGAACGAATCCGGGCACTCGGGGTCACGGCCTACCAGATCACGACAGGAACAGCCTGTCATCTCGATGCCCATCTGGTGGCACAGGCTCTTGATCATCTGCCACTAGAGGACCTTGACGTCCTTTTTATAGAGAACGTTGGGAACCTTGTCTGTCCAGCCAGCTTTGATCTTGGGCATCATCTCAATGTGACGCTCCTCTCGGTCACCGAAGGCGATGATAAGCCTCAAAAATATCCGGTCATGTTTCGGGCGGCAGATCTATTGCTGATCACCAAGACCGATCTTCTGCCTTATCTTCCAGAATTTTCAATGCAGAAGGCGAGGGCTTCTCAAAGAGCCCTTGCAACCAAAGCCAAGCTGATTCCCCTCTCCGCCAAAACCACAGAGGGACTTTCCTCATGGACCGATTGGATGAAGTTTCAGCGCGCGGGCTATCACACACTCCTTGAAAAGGGCCTCAGCTTCAAGCCGCGCGTGGCCCAAGAAGGCAAAGCCCTTCATCTTGAACGGCCGGAGATCATCTTTAAACCGGTGGCTTGATGATCTTTGTCCTTAAAGGTGACCCTGTGGCTCGTCTTGTCCAAAGGTGAATATCGAGGCTTCAACAGGAGTTTCAGCCTTTAGAATCCTTATTGAAGGGCGGGTTCAGGGCGTTGGCTTTCGCCCTTTTATCTCCCGTCTCGCAAAAGATCTCGGGCTTTGTGGCTGGGTCCTTAACGATGGTGGTGCCGTCGAGGTGTACGTCGAGGGCCAGATATCCGATCTCAAGATGTTTCAAGAGGCTCTGATTGATCAGGCCCCCCCTATGGCCCTCCCCTCTATTAGACGATCGCTAGCGATACCCCCAGAGGGTTTTCACCGTTTTGAGATTCTTAAGAGCCGAAATGATCACCAAGGGGATCGGGTGATGCCTCAAGACCAAGGCGTCTGCCAGCCCTGTCTTCTTGAACTAAAAGACCCTCAAGATCGGCGTTACCGCTATCCCTTCATTCACTGCACCCAGTGCGGCCCGCGCTACACGGTCATTCATGATTTTCCCTATGACCGTCTTCATACGGTCATGGCGGACTTTCCCCTTTGCATCTCATGCCAGAAGGAATACGAGAATCCGATCGATCGCCGTTACCATGCAGAAGCGATGGCCTGTCCCCGCTGTGGCCCTGTTCTTTCTTATCGAAAAGGGACTGATGGCCCTTTTCTTATGGGGGAAGCGGCTCTTCAAGCCGCGATCGCCGCTTTGGTGGCTGGGGCTATCCTCGCCGTTAAAGGCATGGGGGGCTATCACCTGATGCTGGATGCGACGTCGGAAGACAGTATCGAGCGGCTTCGCCTTAGAAAAAATCGTCCTCAAAAACCCCTGGCGGTCCTTGTTTCTGAAACCTTGATGGATGAACACTGGCCGGAGGATGGAACGGATGCTCGACGTCTTGCCCGTGAAAAGCTCCTATCGCCCGAGCGTCCTATTGTCTTGATGCCGCTGGGTGATCGAGCCTGTTTTCCTTCAGGCATTGCGCCGGGACTTCAAGAGATCGGTATCTTGCTCTGTTCTACCCCGCTGCAGGCGCTATTACTCGATGGCGTCGGTCGCCCCCTGATTGCGACTTCCGGGAATATCAGCGGAGAGCCGGTCTTGATCGATCCGAAGGCGGTTGATCAACGACTTTTAAATGTGGCCGATGGCTTTTTGCATCATGACCGGCCCATTCTTCGCCCCGCGGATGATGGGGTCTTTAGGGTCATCGAGGGGAAGCCCAGACCTTTAAGGATCGGCCGGGGAGGGGCGCCTTTGATGTGGCGATTAAAACGTCCTTTGATGGAACCCCTTCTCGCTGTGGGTGCCGATCTTAAGAATACCTTTGCTCTTTCTAAGGCGGATCGGGTCATCGTCTCTCCGCATCTTGGCGATCTTGGAAGTCCTCGAGGTCTTGAAGTATTTGAGACGCTGGTGAAGGACTTTGAGCGGCTTTATGGCATTGAGCCTCGGCATGTGGTCGTTGACCCACATCCGGGTTATTTTTCAAGGCAATGGGCATTGGATCTTGGGCTTCCACTCATCAGTGTCGGCCATCATCGCGCTCATGCCTCAGCCGCTTATGGGGAGTGGGGCGGGGAGGGTGCGCTTCTCGTCTTTACCTTCGATGGTTTGGGGTATGGAGAAGATGGCACCCTTTGGGGCGGCGAGACCCTTTTGGGGCGCCCTGGGTGTTGGGAGCGGGTGGGATGCCCGAGATCTTTCCATCTGGTCGGTGGAGCCTCTGCGAGCCGAGAGCCTTGGCGATCGGCCCTGGCCCTCCTTTTTGAGACCGGACGCGATAGCTTCAGAGATCTAGATCCTAAGGCCCTTGTGAAGACGGCCTGGAGCCTTGGAATCAATACGCATGAAACCACATCCGTAGGTCGTCTTTTTGATGCAGCCGCCGCACTGATGGGGCTTTGTATGACCTCCCGTTATGAAGGGGAAGCCCCGATGCTTCTTGAGGCCTTGGCTGAAAAGATGACAGGGATCGAAGGGCTGTCATTACCGATCGAAGAAGATAGGGGCCTTTATCGGTGGGACTGGTCCCCGCTGATCGATCCCTTGATGGATGAGGGACGTCCTTTATCAGAACGGGCCGTCCTTTTTCATGAAACCCTCGCACGGCTGATTGGGCGCCTCGCTATCAGGATTCGTGAGACCCATGGAGAGATGACCGCGGTTGCACTCACCGGTGGTGTGTTTCAGAATCGGCGTCTCACGGAATCAGCCATAGGGCATCTTAAAACGGCGGGGTTTAAGGTCTTTTTGCCCGAGATCTTTCCAGTCAATGATGGAGGGATCAGTTTTGGTCAGGTCATCGAGGCACAGGCTTTGATGTCTTTCAATGAGGGGCAAGGGGAGGATTATGGAGCGGAATGAGTGTTTGGACGATCAAGGTTTCAGTGCGTTGGAGGGGGCATCAGGGCAGCTTCGTTGGCCTGAACTTGAACGACATTATGCACGAGGGGTGGTGGTCGTGGTTTTAAGTCCACTCGACTTTTTGGCGGTCGCCAAGGTCATGGCTCAAAACGAAGCGGACGCTTTAGCGATGTGGATGGCGGCGGCGGGATTGGTGCGAAAAGCCACCGATGAGGATGCTAAAACGTGGGCAGATCAAGATTCCCTCCTCAACGCCGTGGTGGTGGCTCCTTGGGTGGTGGTCCAGATTCACCACAGCACCTAGAGGCGAGAGTCTTTTTGGCTTCAAGGCAGAGTCCCAACTGGGCTCCCTTTACCTTTTTTTGAAGAAGAGCTCAAACGAGCGTTTTCCCCCGATGACCCCAATGAACTCCGAGGCTGCGGTGAAAAGGAGCAGCCAGAAAAAAAGGAAAAGGTGGTTCGCGAAAAAGAGGGGCCAGCGGATTTCGGATCCGTATTCTATGAAGGCACTCCGAAGTCCATGTCCCTCAAAAAGATGGGGGAGTACTTCCTCGAGAACCAAGGCCAAGGTTCCCATAAAAAAATAGATCATGGTCTTCCACAAGATCCCTACTATCAAGGGATGTTCCCGGTAGCGCTCAAGAAAGTCTCGTCCATCAAGGACAAGGTAAAGCTTTCCTAATACCAACGCACTCAAGGTGGCGCTAGCGGAGCGCCCTGGGGTCACGCCAAAGCTCTCTTCATCGAGATGGCGGATTAATAAAGACAGATGGAAGACGACCAGGAAGAAGATCG
>CAILMG010000029.1 GCA_903835265.1 uncultured Methylococcus sp. | reverse complement strand
TTCGAGGTGCTTGAAAAAATCTGGCTGGTCCTCGTTGAGGCGCCTGAAGAGCTCCTCGAGGATCAACTGGCCGACTGGCTCAAGAACCATTTTCCCCATGAAGCGGAGCGCTATTCCGAGGTCGCGACAGCCCTTGGGCTGACGCCGCTGAAGATTTTTCTCATCTTCTTTCTGGGAAAGATGGCCTTCAGATTTTTGAAGACCAAGGCCTGGCCGAGGGCGCGGGTCTGGACCTTGATCCGCATCACCCAAGTTCGTCTGGCTTTTGAAGAACTGGCCTGGCCTTACCGGGTCCTTGGGGGGCTGGTCCTTTTAGGGGTCCTCATCGTTCTGATCTGAATCACGCCCGGTACTCGCGCCCCATTTTTTTATCGATACTCTTTAAGGAATCCTACAGTGAGTCAATTTGACAAGGTTAGCGTCATCAAGAAAAGCAATGTTTACTTTGATGGAAAATGCATCAGTCACACGGTCCTATTTGAGGATGGCAGCCGGAAGACCATCGGCGTCATCTTGCCCTCTCTATTAACCTTCAATACCGCATCACCCGAGGTGATGGAGATCCTCGGGGGGCATTGCAGAGTCCGCCTTGAAGGCGTATCTGACTGGCATGACTACAGGGCGGGTGACTCCTTTGAAGTACCCGGTCAAAGCCGTTTTGAGATTGAAACGCTGGATCTTCTCGATTACGTCTGTCACTTCAAGGCCTGAGGTTCATCGTTTTTTTGTTTTTTTCTTAGTCGGGGTTTGAGCCTTTTTTTGAGGCTTTTTTCCGGCATGTGCCTTGGTTTTTTCTTGAGATGACGCCTTGGTGGGCGGTGGGCTGTGGGGTTTGATCGAGGACTTTAGCGCCTGCTGGAGGGGCTCCTTTGAACCCGCCTGCGGTTGAGGGGCTGCCGCTTCAAGCCGGCGATCCTGCTGCTCCCGCCACCCATTGAGGCGGGTCAGTGCGGCGTTGAGCTCGACGGGAGAGAGGGCGCTGGCCAGTTGGCTGCGGAGGGCTTCCCCCTCGGGATGCCCGAGATCGGCGGCCACGGAGGCCCAGAGGTAAGCCTCGTCCGGGCGCTTTTCAACACCATCCCCATTGCTGTAGAAGTCTGCAAGGATGCGGGCGGCCCCCGCATCGCCCTGGTCAGCGGCTTTTAGGAACCATTCCGCCGCCTTTCGGTGGTCGCTTGGTACCCCGAGCCCATAAAAGTAGAGGATCGCCAGCTTGCCTTCCCCTAAGGGGTTTCCTTGAAGCGCGGCTTTCTCAAACCAGTCAAAGGCTCTCGCATCACTCTGTGCCACCCCGAGTCCCTTGAGGTAAAGGTTTCCAAGGTTAACCTGGGCGTTCGAATTGCCGGCGGCTGCAGGTCCTTTAAATTCGTTGTAGGCCTCTACCCAGCGCTGCTCTGCGGCAGCTTGAAGCCCTTTTGAAAGATCCGCATGAGTGCCTTTAGGGCCCGCCAGAAGGAGGAGCGTGAGCCAGGGGAGAAGAAGAGGGTATGCCTTCATAAAGAGGGGTGTCGCACGGTGAGGACCATTTTACCGGGGTGGAGGCCCTGACTGAACAAGGACAAGACTTCATCGGCTTGCTCTAAAGGGGAAGGGCTGTCGACCAAGGGCAATCGGGACGCCTTGATCGCCTCCGCAAGGGCGTCCTTTTCGTGGGCTGATGGGTCGCTGAGCGGCGGCGCTCGTTCGATCGGCACTAAGCGGAACGAACGTCCAGGAGCTTCAATGGCCATCGCTTTCAAACTCTCCGCCTCAGCGTTCGTTGACGCGTGGGTGGAGAACGCTGTTGCGGGGGGGCTGGGTCTGGTCCGGTTCCGGGTGATCGAGCGTGAAGTGAAGGCCCCGGCTCTCTTTTCGGAGGAGGGCGCAACGAATGATTAATTCCGCCACGATCACCAAATTACGCAGCTCCAAGAGGTCATTGGTGACCCTGAAATTACCGTAATAGTCGGCAATTTCCTGCTTGAGAAGTTCCGCTCGCCGCAGGGCTCTTTGAAGCCGCTTGTCTGTCCGGACGATGCCCACGTAATCCCACATGAAGCGACGAATTTCATCCCAGTTATGGGCGACGACGACCGATTCATCCGAATCGGTCACCTTTGTTTCATCCCACTCCGGAAGTTCTGGCGGAATCGGTCGCTGGTCGAGGGTCTGCAGAATGTGTTCAGCCGCCCGCTTTGCAAAGACAAGACATTCAAGCAGGGAGTTGCTAGCCATCCGGTTGGCGCCATGGAGACCGGTCGAGGCCGCCTCTCCAATGGCCAGCAGTCCAGGAACATCGGTACAAGCGTGAAGGTCCGTCATGATGCCGCCACAGGTGTAGTGCGCCGCAGGGACCACCGGAATGGGTGCACGGGTCATATCGATACCGAGCTCCAGGCAGCGGGCATAAATGTTCGGGAAATGTTGGGTGATGAAGGCCGCTGGGCGGTGAGAGATATCGAGGAAAACGCAATCTGCCCCCAACCGTTTCATCTCATGATCGATGGCGCGCGCCACAATGTCTCGAGGGGCGAGTTCTCCCCTGGGGTCGAATCGTGTCATAAAGGGGGTTCCATCCGGCAGCAGGAGACGGCCCCCTTCGCCCCGGATGGCTTCTGAGATCAAAAAGGAGCGGGCATGCGGATGATAGAGGCAGGTTGGGTGAAACTGGATGAACTCGAGGTTGGCGACGCTGGCGCCAGCCCGCCAGGCCATGGCGATACCATCACCCGTCGCGATATCGGGGTTGCTGGTGTAAAGATAGACCTTGCTGGCCCCGCCTGAGGCGATAACGACGAAACGGGCCCTCATCGTCACCACTTGATGGGATTTGCCATCGAGCACATAGGCCCCGAGGACGCCCCGCTCGGAGAGGCCGAGTTTGGGTCCTGTAATCAGGTCGATGGCATTGTGGTACTCAAAGAGATGAATATTGGGATGCTGTCGGGCATGCTGTTCCAGAGACGTCTCAATGGCGCGACCTGTGGCATCGGCGGCATGCACGACCCGCCGGTGGGTATGGCCGCCTTCGCGGGTTAGGTGCAGTTGATGATCGCCACGCCCCGATTCCACTTCCGTGAAAGGGACCCCCCGATCTAAGAGCCAATCGATGCAGGCTTTCCCTTGCGAGACAACGAGCCTCACCGTATCAGGATCGCAAAGCCCAGCGCCTGCATCGAGGGTATCTTGAATGTGGGATTCGATCGAGTCCTCGGCATCAAGGACGGCCGAAATGCCCCCCTGAGCATAGAGGGTGTTGGATTCGAGGAGGGCGGTCTTTGAAATCACCGCCACGTGGGCCCGATCAGCCAGTCGAAGCGCCAGGCTAAGGCCTGCGGCGCCGCTACCAATCACCAGAACATCAAAGCACGTCCCCATCGCCCATTCCAACCTTTTGATAGCAAGAAACGAATCATTATCTTCATTGACGGATTCCAGCGTAGCGGTCTCCCAAAAGGTCAGCGCTGAACCTTAATCGTACGACCAAAAGGGTCAGATCACCATAAAAATGAGCGTCACTCGATTTTTTCTGAATCAGAAGGGGGGAGGCCTTCGCTTGTGAGGATCGTCACTGACGATCGATGAGGGTGACAATTTAAGGCTAGGAAATGTACCCTATAACAACTTCATTCGGAGCCGCATTCAGGGGATCTAAGCCCTCCCTCGAACCTCCTTTTTGCGGGTAAAGTTCGATGGGGTTTGCTTTTTGTGGGAGGCGTGGCTGAATTTTGTCTAAAAAAAGAAGTCCTAGGTCTAGGGTTGGTCATGGCTCATCGATGGCCAAGACATCAAGATCTCCATGAGCGTTCGGGGAAAAAGGCGATAACGATGAACCCCTTTTCATGTGAGGCGGATCGGTTTGAGCGAGGGCAAAGGTGGGGGCACCCATTGAATCAAAGGTCGAGTGATTCAATCGTTATCCGCTTATGATGTAGCCCTAGGAAATGAAAAGATCGTGGCAATGAAATAGATCAGACGTTAGCCAACGCGGTACCTAATAATAATGACTACATGAACCCTATGCTAACCATGACGACATTGAGCCAACCTCTTCAGGATGTCCCCTCTTATCAGTGGGGCCGATTGAGATTCCTCGGCATGGTTTCGCTGCTGGGTCTCATCGCCCTTCTCTGTCCCGCGGGCGACCTTCTAGCCCATGAGCGTTGGATTTTGACCCCGGAACAAATCCAGGAATGGGGGGCGAAGCCGACGCCGAGTCTTTGGACCCAATGGTCGTTTCTGAATGGCGCCATGATCATGGGGTTCGTGATCTTCACTATCGGCTGGATTCGCTTAGGATTTACCGGGGCTAGGGAGTTGTTTCCTGATCTTCAAGCTCGATTAGGTTCTTATGGTGATCTGGTCGCCCCAGCCTTGAGGTTCTGTCTTGCTTGGGTGCTCATTTCCTCGGCCTTTGGGCTTGAGCCACGATATGGTGTCGAGCGCTTAGCCTCCCCGACGCTGTTCGCGCCTGATTTGGAACTGGCTTCCATTCCTCTGCGCGTCATGGCACTGAGATGGTTTGAATGTGTTGTCGGGCTTGGTTTTTTGTTCGGGATCTATGTTCGTGTCTGTGCCATCGGTCTTTTATTACTGACCTTCATCGGGACGATTTTATTTCAATCCTCCATTTATGCTTACGGAGGAGCGCTGGTTGGTGTCGGGCTCTATCTCCTGTTTCAAGGGCCTGGGAGCTATTTTTTACCCCTTCCCAGCCACCCCGCTTTTATCGGTATCCAGTCGGCTTTAGCGAAGGTTCCAAGGCAGCGCGCACAGGCCCTAATGAGGGTACTGACGGGGATCAATATTTTCTACTTGGCCGTCGTTTACAAGGTCTTCCAGCCTAATCTTGCGATCGCCATCCTAACGATTCATAAGATTCATCTCTTAGGGATGTCGCCAGAAACCACAACCCTTTTGATGACCCTTGTGGAATTCACCTCTGGAATACTGATTATCGCGGGTATCTTACTGCGGCCGCTGTCGCTCTTTTTTCTGTTTTCCTTCCTGTTATTTGCAGCTCTACTCCCCGAGAGCTGGATGGCGCATGCGCTCTTTTACGGCGTTATGCTTTCTTTTTTATTCAACGGTGCGGGACATTTCTCCATGCCAGAAGCGAACGATAAAACAGCCAACATTGTGATCGTGGGTGGCACCGTGGCCGCCATACACGCCGCCATGAAAATAGAACGACTCATTGGTCAATACACGCATGTCAAATTGACCCTGATTCATGATCAACCCAACGTCTTGTTCTATCCTCTCCTCCCTGAAGTCATCGGTGGCACGATGCAGCCGGGCAATGCCGTGAACCCTATTCGGCGGATTGTCCCTAATACCAGAGTGATCCTGGGTGATGTCCTTGATATCAACACGACAGACAGGGTTGTCAAGGTTAACAGCCATGATGAGAGGCTGCTGTCGATTCCTTACGATCAACTCATTCTTGCTTTATTTCTTGTTCCTAATCTCAACCGCTACCCCGGATTAATGGCCCATGCCTGCCCTATCAACTCGGTGGGCGATGCGTTATTCATTCGAAAACAAATCATGGATCGGGTTGAAGCGGCGGAGCTTGAGACGAGCCCTCAAAAGCGTGAGCGTCTGTTGACCTTTGCCGTCATCGGTTCCGGGCAAAGGGCTTGTGCCTCTGCAGAAGAAATCACCCAGATGCTTGAAACCGCCAAGCCCTCTTACAGCGTGTTAAGGGATCATGGCTGGAATGTTCATTTATATGAGGACATCAAGGTGCCCTTCAGTGATTTCGAGGCGGATATTAAAGGTCGCCGTGATCGGCGATTGATCGATGCGGGTGTTCAGTTATTCCCGGATCTCGAGGTGAGTGCGATTACCCAAGACAATGTGGTGTTTACCAACGGAACACGGCAGCCGGTTGGTTTGGTGGTCAATAGCTGCTTTATGATGCCGAAAGTCTTAATCGATGGCGGCTTATTGAGTTGGCCGCCTGAGACAAGCTCCGATCTCAGGCTTGAGGGTTGGGACAATATCTGGGCGGCCGTCGCTCCTCTTGAACAAAGACAAGGGGAGGGCCAAAGGCCGCGCTATTTGACGACTTCAGATTGGATGGATCTCGGGAAGGCCGTTGGCCAAAATGCGTGGGCCTTGTCGCAGGGCTATGAATCCCAATCCTTTGCGTTCAAAAAACGCTTAGTTCTCGCGTTCAATATGGGGCGGCACTCCTTAGCCAAAATCTATGGCTTGCTTATGGGTGGTTTGCCGGCGTGGTTCTTATCTCGGATGACCAATCTCGCGACGATGCCGGGCCTTGAACGTAATCTCCGCATTTTGATTGATTGGACACTCGATGTGCCTTTTAGAGCGGATATTGCTGTGTTAGCCCCGGAGGTGACGACAAAGCTCCAGAAGCAACATTATGAAGTGGGCGATGAGGTGATCCGCCAGGGTGAGCAGGGCGATACCGCCTATATTATTCAGTCAGGGCAGGTAGCGATCATAAAAGGCAGTAAAAAAATTGGCGAATTGGGGGCAGGGGATTTCTTTGGTGAGATGGCCTTGGTCTCAAATGCCAAGAGAAATGCGACCGTTCGCTGTCTGACGCCTTGTGAAATAACCGTGCTCGGTAAAGAAGACTTCCAAGCGCTGTCAGCAGGATCGAGCGTGATGGCGCAGGCTATTAAGCGCCAAATAGAAGAGCGTATCGCCCCCAAAAAAGTAAAAACACCCACTAAAGACTCTCCGCAGAAATCTTCTTAAGGCGGAGGATGGCAGCGCTCACAACCCTCTCGTGAAGTGCATTGTTCGTTTGCGGGGCTGCTCATCATTCAAAGAAGCCGTGGTCGAGCCTCTGAATACCCCTTGCCCAGAAGGGGTCTTGCATTTTGGAGGATTAAGTCCAATCATGGCCATACAGATAAAAAAAGGATTCGCCCTTGAGGTGATCTACATAACATCGGCAGGAAGATTCCCTGTCAATCTGAGGAGAGGGTTGGAATGAAACGTATCATGTACATCAGTACCACGACTCGAAAATTAAGTGATGAGGAGGTCGAGGAGATCGGGAGAAAGTCACGGGTCAATAACGCAAAAGTGGGCGTGACCGGGGTCCTCTTATCAGCTAACGAATTCTTTTTTCAGATTCTTGAGGGTAATGAAGAGGATGTGGTGAGCGTGATGGACCGCATCAAGCGAGATCCAAGACACGAGGGTCTCCTCATTCTTAAAGCAGAGAACGGGGTGACGAAGCGTCTTTTCGGTGACTGGTCGATGAATACGGTGCGCTTAGATGGCATGAGTGACATGCTGATGCAGGCGAT
>CAILMG010000028.1 GCA_903835265.1 uncultured Methylococcus sp. | reverse complement strand
GGTGTGGATCGCCCTATTGAGTCCCTTTTTGTTACAGCAGAAAAATCGGCTCATCGATGGGATTGCCGTCATCGGTGCCGCTTTCGGGCTTTATTTGCTGCTGCATCCCGATCGACACTTGGCGGACCCCCTGGGCCGATGGCTGGGGCTCTTCTCAGCTTTTCTCATGGCACTCGCCTATCTCATGATTGCGCGCGCCGGGCGCAGCAACACGCCGAGCACCATCGTTTTTTATTTTTGCCTGATGTCGCTGCCGGTCCATGCCCTCTGGTTCTGGGCCCAAGGATGGCAGATGCCTGAAACTCCTTTGGCCTGGACCCTCAGTCTCTTTGCGGGCGCTGCGGGAAGCCTCGCTCAGTTTTTTCTCACCCGGGCCTACCAAAGAGCACCCGCCACCCTCATCAGCACCGTCGGCACCTTATCACCCGTTCTGAGCATGGGACTGTCCATGGTCTTTTTCGGTGTGATACCTGATCACCTAGGCCTTATCGGCTGCGGCTTGATTCTGCTGTCAGGGCTCCTCCTGCCATGGCTAAGGACCCGCGCAAAAGGCCCCCTTTCAGTCTCGTCTTGATTTAAGCGGGCCTTTGAAGCCCATAGGCCAAGATGGCGGCTGTCGCACTGACATTCAAGGACTGAAGCGCCCCAGATCCCTCGAGGGTCAATCGAAGATCACAGACATCTAAGATTCCCTTCGAAAGCCCCGTTTCTTCATGACCCAAGAGGATGATCTTTGGGACGGGATCCTGGGCCAGTCGATCCAGTTTAAGAGGATCGCTACCTAAAGCGGTTCCAATGACTTTCATCCCAGGTTTGACCGCCATCAACAGCCGGCGAAGCTCCTTCACTCGATAAATCTCAAGATGATCGAGGCCCCCTTCTGCCACCCGATAGGCCGCATCAGAGAGGCCGGCCTGACCTGGGTGATCCGAGAGAATCAAAGACCCCCATCCAAAAAAGGCCAGCGAACGAGCGATGGCGCCGACATTGTGAGGATTACCGACGCCATCCAGCAAGAAGAGAACCCGCTCCTTAACGGCCAAGCGGCACAGCCCCTCAAGGGTCAGGTGGGTCTCGGCTTTGGGTTCTGCAATGGCGACCACCCCCCCATGAAGGACCGTTCCAGCGATCCTAGAAAGTTCCTCCCCCTCCACCTTCCGATAGGGTTTTCGGGTTCTGGCCATCAAGGCACAGAAGTCGCCAACCTCCCCCAAGTGTTTATCGTCATAAAAAAGCCTGAGCACCCGATCAGGTGCCGCCTTAAAGAGCGCACTGACTGCAGATAACCCTGCGACCTTAATTTCGGGTGACCTTTGTGGCCGGCCTTCAAGCGACAGGTTTTGGTTTGATGACGGCTTTTTAAAGCCTCCTTGAGAAGATCCCCGGGGGGAGAGATAACGGTCGGACGACATGCGCTTCATTTCCAGTGGTAGACTCGAGATTCTACACGGGTAAATCCCCCCGCCCGCTGAACCTCGCCCTTTTCATATGCCTCGGCTGATCCTCTTCAACAAACCCTTTCAAGTGCTCTCGCAGTTCACCGATCGTGAGGCGGGGCGCTCAACCCTTAAAGATTTTATGGACCTTCCAAGGGTTCGGCCCGCGGGACGTCTTGATTACGACAGCGAAGGACTCTTGGTACTGACCGATGACGGCGGCCTTCAAAATAGGATCACGAACCCTCATCACAAACTCCCCAAAACCTATTGGGTTCAAGTCGAAGGGTCTCCCAATGAAGAGGCCCTAGAGGCCCTTCGCCTGGGGACCACCCTGAACGATGGCCCAACCCTCCCGGCGGTGGTAGAACGGCTTGATGAACCTTTGGGTCTTTGGCCTCGGGACCCCCCAATTAGGGTTCGTCAAGAGATTCCAACCGAATGGATCGCCTTAACCATCCAAGAAGGACGCAACCGACAGGTTCGCAGAATGACCGCGGCCGTTGGATGTCCAACGCTTCGACTGATTCGGGCCGCGATCGGTCCTTGGTCCCTAGAAGGCCTTGCTCCAGGGGCCTTCCGTGAGATCGATTTGGGTTCTTGGTTGATGCCCTCAAAGCATTTTAGGCGCTCTCTAAAGGCCAAGCCCCAACGCCCTTAGTTTTTTGGTATCAGCGGTAAATTAGACTCGATCTTGCTCGTATAGCTAGTATTAAATGTCCGCTCAAACTGAATCAACCGAGCCGCGAGAGGAGTCGAAAAAGAGCGCTTAAAGACCCCATAGGTTTTTCCAAGGAGCGCACCCTCATCCTGGTCGATTTTGAGGGATGCCTTGATCATGGTGTCGAGCCAGGCCTTATCGAGATGGGGATAATGGGTCCGATAGGCTTCAACCAGCGAAAGCCTTCGATCCCAAAGCGTGATCAGCTGGGCCTGGTAACCGTAGTAAAGCGGCCAAAATTTTCTTTCTTCCTCAGGCGTCAATGCCAAGACTTCTTTTAGGATATCCCGCTTTTCCATGCGCTGACGCGCCAAAAGATGCTCCATGTCGCTTGAAACATCAGCCTGTGGGCGATCAGCCGCTAAGCCCACCCCAAGGTGAAAGACCGTCACCAGAAGGAAACTCCATCGCCTAATCAAACGATCCATATGATATGTGGGGCTTTTTGATGTCATGGTGAGGTCTCATCGATCACAAAGAAGGAAGGGGCAAGGGGCCATGGCCCCTCCATTCGTCTATACAATAAGGGCTAAAGGTCTAGGTCTTGTTGTGCCCGCGTTCCTCCCTTGCGCTCCCTAGGTTCTGGCGTTAAGGTGAGGGCTTCCATTGTTACCCCTGTGAGATATTGAACCGATGCTAAACCCTCAAAAAACCTTCTCCACCGGCCTTCTTGCTCTGATCCTTCTGATCATCACCCCCCATCTTCAGGCGTTTAGTGGTCCTGGCACCATCTCCCTCGGAGGGGGTTCGAGCACGCTTTTATTTGCTCCTGAATTCTTCAATCAATTCCCAGCCTTTGGAGCCTCCCTCGACCAGTTCGGTAAGGCAGCATTTAGCGGTAATTTGAAGCAGCAGAATTTAAAGATCCGGTTTCCCATTGCAACAGGGACCCTCGATCCCTCGCGTAATGCTCGGTCACCTTTTTATCATGTTCAACATGAAGGGGGGCTTTTAATGGTGCAGCCCAATGGTGTCTCCATCATTTTTGATACCCCCGTCCTTGAGACAGGCACTGTGTGTGCCTTCAGTAACGCCTGCTGGTCTTTGGGTGCAACCATCATCTTGAATGGAACCGTCAGTGACTACTTACCGGGCTTTGCTCAAAGCAGCAGTTTGCCCTCGAGTATTCCCGTGAGTCTTTCAAATGTCGTCAATCTCGACCCCATCGAACTAAACCTCACCGCAAATGGCGCCAACGGCATGAACCTCTTTTTTGGTTTAAGCCCCTCTTCTCAAGTGCATTTCAAAACGGGGTCTCCTTTCGGAACTTTAACCGTCCGTGGAACCGGCGCAAGGGTTGTATGTCCTTTGAACACCCGTTACAACCGCTTGCAGCAGCTTTGTAACTAAAGAAAGCTTAATCCGAAACGCCCGATTCAAGCATCGGGCGCTTTCGAGGGCCGAGCGATAAGACCGGAAGGTTTTCTTCCAAGAGCGTTTCCACCACCGTCTCGGAAGCCCTGGGTTTTGAGAACCTCAGGGCATTTTCCCGCATCGTTTTGAGTCTTTCGGGATCTTTAAGGAGACGATCGACCTTGAAGGCCAGGGTACTCAGATCATTGCACTTGACCGCAATCCCCTGCTCTAAGAGATGATCGCTATTGCGCTCCTCCTGACCTGGAATCGGATTGACGATACAGAGGGGAAGTCCCGATGCCAAGGCCTCTGCAGACGTCATTCCACCGGGCTTACCCATCAGGAGATCGGCCATCTTCATCAAGCGATGCATGTCTTCCCGATATCCTAAAACTCGAAAGCGATCGGGGGTGTCCTGAGTAAGGTCTGAAATGCGCTGACGGAGCGCCTCATTGTTACCGCAGACCACCACGGTCTGCACCTTGGGATCAAGAGCCAAAAGACGCTCGACCATAAAGGCCGAAGACTCCATTCCAGAGGCTCCGGCTGAAAGCAAGAGGATCGGCTGATCAGCCTGAAGCCCGAGGGCTTGAGCGACTTCCCTCCGATCCACAGGCTCATTGAAAAGAGGGTCAATGGGAATCCCTGAGACCGTAATGCGGCTGGCCGGAAGGCCCAGCATTTCAAGATAAGCCTTGGTCTCCTCCAGCGCCACAAAATAGCGCTGGAAGGCTCTTGATAGCCACATCGCATGAACATCGAAATCAGTCACTACGATCGACAGCTGGGCTTTCAAAACCCCCGTGGCAATCAGATGCGAAATAATCCCCGCCGGCATGAAATGGGTGCAGACAATGAAGTGGGGGTCAAAATCCCTAATGAACTTGACCAAGGGCCGAGTGTTGAGGCGATCAATCATGTGCCTCATGGTGTCGGTCCGCCAAGGCTCATCGCTTGTTCTATACCACCAACCCAGAAAATTGGGGGCCGATTTCACCAAGGAGGTATAGAACTTCGAGTAGAAGTCACGAAAGATCTTATTGGTGTACTGCAGTGCGTCGTTGTTCACGACATCAAGCACTCGGTGATCTCTCAGAAAGGTTTTCTCAAGGGCCGCCGCGGCCTTGACGTGGCCCGCACCGGCCGAAACCGACATGATGAGGACCCGACGACCCTGTTCAGTCGACAAGAGAAGGGGCCTTTCTAGCGTCTGAGGCGCTCCAGAGAGCGCCTCTCCTAATCGACGCATGAGTCTATGGCGAAGGCACGATCAATCCTGATCGTGGCCATGGATTTTAGCCAATGTGGCCATCGAAAGACCCATGAAGAGACCAAACAGCACCACGATCCAGCCAATCGAGAGCTCCATCTTGACCATCAAAGAATAGGCTCCAAGCATGAGCAAAATGGCGATGTTTTCATTCAGGTTCTGAACGGCAATCGAGTGCCCAGAACCCATCAGCTGATGACCCCGGTGCTGTAAAAGGGCATTCATCGGGATCACGAAACTGCCGGCCAATGCACCGATCAGGATCAGCATGACCACTGCCAGCCAAAACGTCTTCACGAAAACCATCGAGAGCACGGCAAGGCCCATCAAAATCCCCAAGGGGAGAACTTTGACTGAATGCTCAAGAGGAATCCACTTGGCGGCCACCACCGATCCGATGGCAAGACCCACAGCGACCAATGCGGTTAACTGGGTACCCCGCTCTAGATCCATCCCCAAGGCCGATGCCGCCCAAGCGAGGATAATAAAACGGAGGGTCGTGCCAGCCCCCCAAAATAGCGAGGTAACCGCCAGTGAAACCTGCCCTAAGGGATCTTTCCAAAGGGCAACAAACCCGCGCCAAAAGTCGGCCCAGAGGAAGCTTAAGCTCCGCTTTTCAAGGCGGTGTTCCACCGGGAGGTGGGGAATATAGATATTGAACAGTGCGGCGACCAGATAGAGGATGAAAATGATCATGATCGCAAACTTAGGCTGGCTGTTGCCAAAGATCGCGAACAGACTGTCTGGCATCCAGTTGGCAGCGCTCACATGATCACCGATCAAGAAGCCACCAATGATGGCTCCGAGAATCACGGCAAGCACAGTGAGACCCTCCATCCAGCCATTGGCCCAGACCAGACGGTTTGCTGGAAGGTACTCGGTCAAAATCCCATATTTAGCCGGTGAGTAGATTGATGCTCCGATTCCCACAAAACCATACGCGATCAAGGGATGGAGACCCAACAGCATCGCCAGGCACCCCAGCATTTTGGTCGTGTTGCTGATGAACATCACCTTCCCTTTTGGAAGGGAGTCGGCGAAGGCACCCACAAACGGGGCCAAGACGATAAAGGCCACCACAAAAAATTGCTGGAGAACCGGCGTTTGCCAGGCAGGCGCATCCATCGACTTCAGCAGCGCGATGGCTGCAAAAAGAAGCGCATTATCGCCGAGCGATGAGAAAAACTGCGCTGAGAGTATCGTCAAGAATCCGCGGTTCATGTCAGAAATTGCTCCTAGAGACAGTGATGGAATAGTTCGGCAGCGCCTTTCGGCACCCCCATCGAGAGGACCTTCCAAGGACGCTGGAAACCCTTTGTTGAATCCCTATCGAAAGGCATAAGATTCGAGTTTACCTCATCGATATGACGGTCCATAAGCTCTCAGCGAGGATCCTGTCGATTTATCGCCATCAACTTGGGTCAAATCCAAAGAGGAAACCATCTCCGATCCTGATCATGTCGCCCCTCGGGCATCAGGCTATTCATCCCTCTGTAACAGTGACTTGGTAGCGTCCGGTCTTTGATTCTCAAATCTTCTTGGAAGACCTCGTGGACGAACTAACACCGACCCCTATCAGCCGCCCGACCCAGCCACCTTACATCAGTCGCGAATTGAGCTGGCTGGACTTCAATGACCGTGTCCTTCATGAGGCCTTTGATCCTAGAAATCCCTTGATCGAACGCCTCAAGTTCCTGGCCATCTTCAGTTCCAATCTCGATGAATTTTTCATGGTCCGGGTGTCAGGAATCGGGGAATTTGTCGACCTCGGCGTCGATCCCGGTTACCCCGATGGGCACCATCCGAAAGAACTCCTCCAAAAGATCCGTGAGCGGCTTGCCCTTCGGGTGGCTGAACAGCACGGCCTCTTTCATCACCGATTGCGCCAGGAACTGCGTCAGCATCAGATTGAACTCCTGGATCAAGAGAATCTTTCAGAGGCTCTAGCCGCGAAAGTCACCGCCTATTTTGATCGGGAAGTTTTTCCCATCCTGACCCCGTTGACGGTGGATGCCAGCCATCCTTTTCCTAAGATGGCGAACCTCAGCCTCAATCTTGCCGTGATCATTGAAGATCCCGAGACCAAGATCCAGCGCTTTGCACGGGTCAAGATCCCAGACAGCCTGCCCCGTTTTGTGACGATGACGGACTGGGAAGACGGTGAAGCAGCCAACCTCATCTGGCGCGGTATGCCGCTTGAACAGATGATCGCACGGAACCTTAAAACGCTGTTTCCGGGGATGAACCTCGTGGCCCACTACCTTTTTAGGATTACCCGGGATGGGGATTTCCCGATCAAGGAAGCTGAAGCCGATGATCTTCTCTTAGCGATCGAGCAGGAAATCAGTAAGCGACGCGTCGATGGCTTCGTTTGCCGCGTTGAATTGGACCCCAGCATGCCGGCCGTCCTTCGGGAGCAGCTGTCCAAGGATCTCGGGGTTCAACCCGAGGATGTCTTTGAGATCGAAGGTCTGATGAATCTCAAGGATCTCTTTTTCTTTGCCTCGCTGCCGGTTCCGGATCTGAAGTATCCCGATTGGACCCCCCTGATCCCCCCAAGAATCAAGTCAGCGCTGGCCCTTCATGCTGGGAGATCCGCGGAGAAGGATACCCGCGGACTCTTTGAAGAGATCCGGCACGGCGATATTCTCGTTCATCACCCCTATGAATCCTTTGGGAGCTCTGTTGAAGCGTTCATCAGCGAGGCGGCCGATGATCCCGATGTGGTGGCCATCAAAATGACCCTCTACCGAACCTCCGGCGACTCCCCGATTATCAAGGCCCTGATCCGTGCCGCCTTGAATCAAAAACAGGTCGCGGTTCTGGTCGAAGTCCTCGCGCGCTTTGATGAAGCTAACAACATTGTCTGGGCCAAAAAGCTCGAGCAGGCCGGCGTTCATGTGGTGTATGGCGTGGTGGGACTCAAAACTCACACCAAAACGACCCTGGTGGTCCGCCGCGAAGGGGATGGGCTGCGCCGCTACGTCCACGTGGGAACAGGCAACTACAACTCCAAAACGGCACACCTCTATACCGATCTCGGTCTTTTTACTTGTCACGAGACCTTTGGCTCCGACCTCACCCATCTTTTCAATTATTTGACCGGCTACTCGCGGCAGAATGCTTATGAAAAGCTGCTGGTGGCCCCCCTAACACTCCGGTCTGGGATGGTCTCTTTGATTCAGCGTGAAATGAACGTGGCCCGGGCCGGCGGTGAAGCGAGGGTCATTGCCAAAATGAATTCGCTGACCGACATCGACATGATCAACCTCCTCTATGAAGCGTCTCAAGCGGGGGTCAAAATTGACCTGATCATTCGTGGCGTTTGTTGCCTCATCCCAAAGCGGCCAGGCATCAGTGAAAATATTAACGTCGTGAGCATTGTGGGTCGTTATCTTGAGCATTCCCGTATTTATTACTTCCAAAATGGGGGCCAGGAAGAACTTTACATCGGCAGCGCCGATTGGATGACCCGAAATCTGGACCGTCGGGTGGAGGCCGTCGCTCCCATTGAGACCCCCTCACTGAAGGAGGAGCTGAAGATGATCCTCAACATCCTCCTGGAAGATCAGCGCCAGGGGTGGGATCTTGAAAGTGATGGGGTCTATCGTCAAAGAACGCCTCTCGATGAGACGCATCAGCGCTCAAGCCAGGAACAATTGATGGCTCTGGCCATCGAAAGGGATCAGGTCTTCCCGGAAGCTGAAAGCGACCCCGAGTAAGGACCCGATCCAAAATCGGGGCCTTAGGGACTAACCCTTAGGTTCGTGTGTGACACAATGCGATTGAAAGGGCAGAGCCTTTTGCACGAAGATAGCCTTCATCGACGTTAAAGACGATACCCATGAGCACTGAAGACGCCCCGATCAAACGACCACGGAAAAAATCGGTCGCCATCAAGCCTCGCCCGAGAGCAGCCGAGGTGGCGCCCTTCGTTGAGCCTGAAATCGGGATTGAAGGCTCATCGAGCGTGGGTGATATGGCCGCGCTGAGACAAAAGGAAGAAACAAGCCGTTTTCGAATCTTTGTCATCGATACCGGCTGGAAATCACCCGCCGCAGAGGTCCTCAGGAGCAACTTCACGATGATTGTCTGCTCACTGGCGAGAGACCCCCTTTACGTGTTGAGCCGAAGGCAGTCTCAGGAAATTATCCGAAAGAATCCGATTCTCGTCGGCAAGGATCCCATCATCCTGGTTCGAGATCTCAGCGGCAAACCATCCATCGAAGAAGATGAGGAATTTCATGGGTTTCATTTCAATCTGGGACTGATTCATCAACCGACGTTGGCCCTGAAATACCTTCAGGAATTCCTGCATTTCCTCATCAGTCATCGTGACAGCCCTAATATCGAAATGGATATCGGACAAAAACTGCATCACGATGGATTCATCGGTACACTGGAAGTCATTCGAAGCAGTACCCAAGAAGCCATGGGCGGCTAATTTTTAATGACCACCAGAAAATCCCCTTCATATGGATACGATATCGACCCTCCTCACCACCACCCTCTCTGCCATGATCCTGGCGGTGATGGCCATAGAAATTAAGCGTCGCCGGCAAAAGCTTCGGGAAGTCTATGACGTCCTCGACAGCGAATATCGACATGTGGTGAATGAACTTGATTCGATGGTGCTAAAGGGTGATCTCAAACCCTATGAAACATTCCATTCGCTGCACAACAAGCCCTAAACCCCTTGTAATTTTGCCCAATGACGCCATATTAGACTTAAATGATTCTGAGACCTTAAGGTCAAGACAAGATGAGGCCTTAAGGGCCGCTTGAACCGACCTCTCATGGACTTATGAGAAAGCGGAAGCGCTCCATTCACCAATCAAGAAGGACACCACGATGACGACTGCAACGACCGCGGACGACAGCCTCCACACCGTTTCAGATACGGTAGGAGAAGGAGTAAAACAGGCGACGGCAGCGGCAGCGCGGGCCGGAGAAAAGGCCCGAGAAATCGGCGGAACGGTGGGTCGTTCGATCTCCCGCTTCACCTATCAAGGCGCCTATATGGTGTCCTATGGGGTTGTTTATGCAACGGTCTTCCTTGCAAGTGCCGTGCCCCGTCAAAACCCCTTGGTGGAAGGCCTCATGGATGGGGGCCGCGCCGCCATTGATGCCTTGAACGAAGCCAAACAACTGCCTTCAAAGGCCAGCTGATCCCCTGTTAATCAACCCATCGTCCATCTCCAAAGAGGGATGGACGCCTCGGGTTTTTTGAACAGCCTAATGATTGGACGATCCCCATCCCGCGCTATGACATTGCCTCCTGAAGGTTCTCAGCCAACCGCCAACGCATCAGGCATTTCTGTTGTCTTTCCATCCCCTGGCATTCTTAGAATCTCAAGTTCTGCCCCTTTAGGTGATGGAACACCCGAGACCTTTCAGGAGTTCCTCTTGAGGGCGTTTCGCTGCAGCGCTCTCACGGGAGTCTCGGTGACGGGAGTCGAGCAAAATATCGTCGATCTTCACTATCTTCAAGATAAAGTTCTTCCAGCCGAACTTCTCTCCATGCTCGCAGATCTTTTGGATTCTCCGAGTGAGGCGGCGTCTCCCTCTCTCACTAAAAAGGCGCCGGGTGAGACCTCTACGACCATTTCACCCCTAGTGACCGCCACCGATCGTCACGGGACCATTCGGCTCCATCGTTACGAACATCTGGTGACAGGCTTTGAAATCGTCTCTCAGACGATGGGAACGATTAAACTCAAAAACCCGGTTCTTTATCGAAAAAGGGCCTTGTGCGATGCCATCGAGCGCGAGCTCATGAGTGTCCTCGGGATTGATCGTTACAAGACCCATCCCCTAAGGTGCACCATCCAGGTGGATTACGATCCAAGACACCTCAGCTGGGCTAAGGTGATTGAAATTATTGATGGGGCCTTAGCGAACGCGGACGCGCAGGATACCCTCGACCCTCTCGATCTCGATCTCACCCTGTCGTCGGTTTCCCTCCCCGTTGCTGCCGTCGCCCAATATGCGTTTCCGCCTCTGCTGCCCTTGGCGGCGGGTCTTTTTGCTTATACCGCCATCCCGAGCTTCAAGAATGCTTACGATGTCGTTAAAACTGAGCGGCGCCTGGGGGTTGACGTCCTCGATTCGCTCGTCGTTATCGGCTGTCTGGGTACCGTTCAGATATTTCCAGGGGCCGTCATGGCCTGGTGTCTTTCCTTTGGCCGGCGCTTGGTTAAAAAGACCGAGGATAATTCAAGAAAGATGCTGCTGAATGCCTTTGGAAAGCAGCCAAGATTCGCCTGGCTGGTCAAGGACGGCGTTGAAATTGAAGTCTCTCTCGATAAGGTCTTTAAAGGCGATATCGTCGCCGTCCATACCGGTGATATGGTCCCGGTCGATGGTCACATCGTCGATGGGATGGCCATGATTGATCAGCATGCCCTGACCGGTGAATCGACCCCTGCCGAAAAGGGTGTTGGCGATCGGGTCAACGCCTCGACGATCTTGGTGGCGGGCAAGATTCGTGTGGCCGTTGAGGAGGCCGGCACCGAAACGGCGGCGGCCAAAATTAGCCAGATCCTTAATGATACCGCGGGCTACAAACTGACCTCCCAAAATAAAGGCGAACGATTGGCTGACTTGGCTGTACTGCCAACCATGGCCGTCAGCGGCATCGCTTTTGCAACCCTCGGCCCGATTGCAGGGGTCGCGGTGCTTAACAGTGATTTGGGGACAGGCATCCGGATGGCGGCGCCTTTGGCCATGCTCTCCTCGCTCTCCCTCTGTGCCCAGATGGGTATTTTGGTGAAGGATGGGCGCGCCCTTGAACTGATGAACGAAGTGGATACCGTCCTCTTTGATAAAACCGGAACGCTCACTCGTGAGCGACCCGAAGTCGGAGAGATTGTGGTAACCGAAGGTCATACTGCCGAAGAGGTTGTGCTCTATGCGGCAGCCGCTGAGAGCAAGTTCCACCACCCGATTGCGCTCGCCATCCTCCATAAGGCGCAGGAGATGGGGCTCGAATTACCACCCACAGATGACACTCAGTACAGTGTGGGCTACGGCATCAACGTCGGCGTCATGGGTCACACCATCCGCGTCGGCAGCCGCCGCTTTATGGAGATGGAAGGCATCCCTATTCCATCGATTGTCGATAAGAAGCTTGCCCTGGTCCATGAAGATGGTGACACCATGGTGATGGTGGCCATTGATGACCAACTCGGGGGGGCGCTTGAGCTTCGGGCGGCGCTTAGGCCGGAAGTCAAAGACATCATTGCAGGCCTTCGAGAGCGGGGTATCCAGCATCTAGCCATCATTTCAGGCGACCATGAGGCGCCTACCCGAAAACTGGCTGAAGAGCTTGGCATGGATCGCTATTTTGCCCAGGTACTCCCGGCAGATAAGGCCGATTACGTTGAAAAACTCCAGAGAGAAGGGCGCAAGGTCTGTTTTGTCGGAGACGGGATCAATGATTCGATTGCGCTTAAAAAAGCCAATGTGTCCATTTCGCTTCGGGGAGCGACCTCCATCGCTACAGATACCGCCCAGATCGTTTTCCTAGAGCAGGGCCTCGCCAAATTATGTGCGCTCCGCGATATCGCCCATCGGCTGGATAAGAATACCCAGCGCAGCTGGAACATGATTCTGGTCCCCAATCTCGCCTCCGTGATCGGCGTCTTTACGCTCGGCTTTGGTGTCGGGACCTCGGTCATCGCTAATAATGTCGCGGCACTGGGTGCCCTGGTCAATGGGGTCTGGCCGATGCGGGAGGTGGCGCGTCTTGAAGCGGAACGCCGAAACCTTTTGGAGCGAGAACTCGAAGGGCTTGACCTTCCGGCCGGAGAGCTTGAAACCGCATCGGATGAAAAGCCATCCGATGCTTCAACAGGGGATTTATCTGAGCCGGTGATCGTCACCCCATCAAGGCGAACCCCCCGGGCCATCAAGTCTAGGGTAACAACGCCCTCAAAACCTCCCCGAAATAGAAAGCTTGCGAGCTAGAACCCCTTTCAAGGGCTCCAAAAAAAGAGCTCATGAAGGAGATGGAGATGCCCCAGGAGATCCTAAGGCCTTCTGGCTTTTACCCGAAGGCGCGGTGGAAAACGATGCCCATCGCAAAGGAGAGGAGCAGCGTCCCCGGCAAGGTGGTCACCCAGGTCAAGGCAATGCTGGCGATCGTCTTCTGGTTCACTTGCTGACCCTTTGTTCCTACCACGGTCCCAACGACCGCAGAAGAGAGAACATGCGTGGTACTGACGGGGAGTCCGCCGAGATCTGCGAGCGCAATGCTCACGACGGCTGAGGCTTGAGCGGCGGTTCCTTGCGCGGGATTCATCTTCGAGCTACCAATCTTTTCCCCGAGCGTCGTCACGATCTTTTTATAGCCGATCAGGGTGCCACCCCCTAACGCCATAGCCGACAGAACCATGACCCAAATGGGAACGTATTCGACAAAGGACGCCAACTCCTTGTGGGCCCCTTCAAGGGTTGCGATCTGTTCCTGATTGAGCTTTGCCCGAGTCTCAGGCGCCTTCAGCTGCTTGGCCACCTGACGGTGTACCGCGAGAATCTCTTTTCTGACTTTAATGGCCTCATCATCGCTGAGCTGAAGCCCATTCTTCTTCAAGGTCAGGTCGTTTAAAAGATCCTGAACCGCTGGGGTTGCCTGACTGCCCGCCTTGCCTTCAGATTCACCAAATAGCTCCGTCGCTTGGCGAACACCTTCCACTTGTTGAACGACCTCCACCAAATGCTGGTAATCCTTAGGAGCCAAACGGTCGGGATCAAGCCCATAGGCGGCCGGGAAAAGACCAAATAAAGCCACCATCATCAGGCCGATACTCTTCTGACCATCATTCGATCCATGCAGCAGACTGACACCGGCAGCACCTGCAATGAGGATTCCGCGAATGGCCGCACTCGGCCGATGATCATCTTGGGAAGGCTCATATAGGCCCTTGTCTCGAGCCACCAAGGTCATGATCTTGAGGATCATCACCCCGAGAACGAAGCCCACGATCGGGGATACGATCAGGGCTGTCAGAATCTTCTCTCCCTGGCCCCAATTGATTTGCTCCGCGACCGGCTGACCCATTAGGAAAGCATCCGCCATCGAAATCCCGATGATCGAACCGATATAAGCATGCGTGGTGGAATTTGGGATTCCAAGCCACCAGGTTCCGAAATTCCAAGCCACCGCCGTAAAGATCATGGCCATGAAGAGGGAGACTTCATTCATGGTATTGATACCCGTCACCATGTTGGTGGGCAGCAAATAGACCATGCTAAAGGCGACCGCAGTCCCTCCAAAGAGGACGCCAATGAAGTTAAACACCGCCGCCATCAAGACGGAACTTTGAGGCGACATGGCCCTTGAATAAATCACGGTGGCAATGGCATTCGCGACATCATGAAAACCATTGACCGCTTCTTGAAGCAGAATCAGAAAAAAAGTGATCGCCAAGGTGATAAAGGCTACATTGGTGGTATCCGCTGCCAGATGTTCCATGGGATCTTCCGTTTGATCTATTCGTTGATGAGGATGGCCCTCTGGGCCTTGGCGTGGGGACGGCGAATCAAATTGCTGACCAGGTGGTCATTAAACCCACTGGATAATCCTCCACCCGTCACCCAGAGGGTGACCTCGGCATGAACGCTGTATTCATCCACCAGCCGATCCAGGCGATGATGGCTATCGTGAAGCTCCGCTGCTTCCGCCTGAACGCCATGGAGCCTCAGAAATTCTAGGGGAAGCTTGAGCGCCTTCTCGCCTTCTTCATGGAGGTCGACATTGAGAATAGAGACCTTGGCGGCCATCTTGATGATGGCCAGAGAGGCTGAAAGCGCCTGAGCCGAACGGCTATCGTTGCGCCAAAGGATGCCGACGTGCCCCGTCAACTGTTGTGGCAGGACTTCGGGAAGCAAAAGGACGGGGCGCCCCGATTCAATAATCGTCTCCTCGACCACCGACCAGTAGTATTGGGCCTTCATCAAGGAGGGATGCGCAAGAATCACCAGATCGGAGGCCCAAGCGGCCTGAGCGAGGGGGTGCCCTGTTACCGCATCGGGAATGTCATAGCTGAAATGAACCCCTGGATACAATTGTTGTGATTGTGAGAGAGCCGTCCGCGCCATCCCGTCGAGCTCTTCGGTGGTCTTGGCCACCGAATCAATGAAACTCCTGAAGGCATTGCCGGTGAAGCCACAAGCCAACAGTAATTCAGGGTCATCTGCGATGGGACAAATCAGTTGGCATTGAATTTCAGCGCCAATCAGCTGGGCAAGATCAAAGACGAACTGGCTATTATTGCCGTCGTGCTGGACGCCCGACATGCCAAACAAAATTCTACGAATGTCCGTTGCCATGGTTGGATCTCTCCTTTTTTTAGGATCATAGAAAGTTTAAATGTCACAG
>CAILMG010000027.1 GCA_903835265.1 uncultured Methylococcus sp. | reverse complement strand
TGAGCTTCACCGATGCCTACTTTGAAACCATGTCAGGCCTCTCGACCACAGGGGCCACCGTTCTCACCAACCTCGACTACCTGCCGGCCGCCATCAATCTATGGCGTCATGAACTGAACTGGCTCGGCGGGATGGGGATCATTGTGCTGGTCGTCGCCATCTTGCCCATCCTTGGGGTTGGCGGACGACAACTTTATGTGGCAGAAACACCGGGTCCCGTAAAGGACAGCAAACTGACTCCTCGGATTACCGAGACGGCAAAGAACCTCTGGCTGACCTACGCGCTGATTACCTTGGCCTGCATGCTGTCTTTGAAGTGGGCCGGGATGGACTGGCTGGACGCCATCTGTCATGCCTTTGCGACCATGGGTCTTGGCGGCTTTTCAACGCATGATGCGAGTATCGGATTCTTTAATTCCCCAGAGATTGAGGGCGTTCTGATCGTTTTCATGCTGATCGCCGGGATGAACTTCGCGACCCACTTTGTCGCCTTTAGGGATAAAAGCCTTGAACCCTACAAGCGAGATTTGGAGGCCTTGCCTTATCTCATATTAATCCTCGGAAGTTGCTTTGGCGTGAGTCTCTATCTCTGGCAGATGGGGACTTATGACAGTTTTGGGACAGCCCTTCGGCACACCAGTTTTAATTTAGTATCGATAGGAACCGACTGCGGCTTTGCAAGCCAAGATTTTAATGAATGGCCGCTGTTTGCCCCCCTTTGGATGCTCTTTATCAGCTGCATCGCGGTTTCCACGGGATCCACCGGCGGCGGCATCAAGATGATGAGGTCACTGATCCTTCTGAAGCAGTGCCAAATGCAGATGTTTCTCCTCTCCCACCCCCATGCGGTAAATCCCCTTAAATTGGCAGGACAAGTGATCCATTCAAGAATCATTCTCTCGGTCCTTGGATTTATCTTTGCCTACTTTATGACCGTCGTGATCCTGACATTTGTCTTGATTATTTCAGGACTTGATTTCATCACCGCCTTTTCAGCGGTCATTGCCTGCATTAATAATGCAGGGCCTGGGCTTGGAGACGTCGGGCCCGCCAGCAACTACTCGGGACTCACCGATGTCCAGACCTGGACCCTGACGCTGGCCATGTTCCTTGGACGCATTGAAATTTTCACCGCTTTGATTCTCTTGACCCCCGCTTTCTGGCGGCGCTAACGATGGCGATGGGTGTGGACAAAAAAGGGCCTTACCGCCGGCAGCAAACGCCGAGATATCAAAGAGTCGGGCTGCTGCCCCTGTCTATTTTGCTATCACTCGCTCTCCACGGTGCCTTTTGGTGGTTCTCACAGCGACAGGAGATGGCGCCTGAAACGCTGCCAAAACCAAAGGCACCGATGGATGTTCTCCTGGTGCCAGCCCCAAGCCCTTCCCCCCCCGCAGCCAGTGTAGAGCCAGCGCCTCCAAAACCAAACGTTCCGGTGGCGCCCCCTAAGCCACAGCCGCCAAAAAGACCACCCTCTTCTGAGCCGGCTAAAAAGCCGCCACCGACGAAACCTCTCGAGGAGGATCCCAACCGCTTTGTTCCTTCAAAATCGAAGGTCACGAAACCTCAAGAGGCCCCGGCGCCGCCCCTTGAAAGGCCCGCCCAAGAGAAGTCAGACGTCCCAAAGAAAGCCTCTGAGACTGACGCACGGCCGAAGGAGAGTGCCCCATCAAACACCCCATCGAAGCCTTCAGCGACGCCCAAGGATCAAACGGCAGGGAGCGGCGCCTATGAGGGCCCTAAGGCGAATGCGGCCTATCTTCACAACCCAAAGCCTCTCTACCCCGCCATGGCGAAACGGCGACAATGGGAAGGTAAGGTGATATTAAAGGTCAAGGTGCTCGCCAGCGGGGCGGCAAGTGAGGTCAGCATTCAAACCCCTAGCGGCCATGAGATATTGGACGAAGCGGCCCTTGAAGCGGTCCGACAGTGGCATTTCGTACCCGCCAAAAGGGGCGGTCAACCGGTCGACAGCCTGGTCAACGTCCCCATTAATTTCAACCTGTTGGAAACCCCATAACCCACCTAAGGACAACATCATGAGCGAATTTGCATCGAGCCATATCGTCAATCTGACCCTCTGGCTACTGATCGGCTTCTCGGTTCTCGCCTGGGCCATCATCCTGATGAAAACCATCGAGCAATGGCGCCTCAAAGCGGCAAACCGCGCTTACAGCACGGCCTTTTGGGGCGCGCCAAGCCTCGCCGCGGCGAGGGATCTCAGCAGCCTCCAAGGACCGCTGGCCCGCATTGCCAAAACGGGCTTTGACGTCCTTGAGGAGACGCATGCGGATAATGCCCCAAGGCTTGCGGCGAGCGGTGACCGCCAGGACACCCTTGAGAGAAGCCTCCGTCAAAGGATCCAACAGGAACGCCATGAAATCGAAAAGGGCCTCACCATTCTCGCCAGTATTGGTAGCACCGCCCCTTTCATCGGCCTTTTTGGAACGGTGTGGGGCATCATGCATGCCCTCAAAGACATCAGCAAAGCAGGCTCTGCAAGCCTTGATGTTGTCGCCGGCCCCATTGGAGAAGCCTTGATTGCAACCGCCATCGGCATCGCTTCAGCGATCCCTGCGGTTCTCGCTTATAACTACTTCTTGAGACGGGTCAAACTGGAGGAAGCGGATCTTGAAAATTTCGCCACCGACTTCCTTCATCTGGCCCTCAAAACCGGTTTCTCATTAAAGAAGGGGGGCTGAGATGGCCTTTGGGAATAAGAACGATCAGAGCATGATGAGCGAAATCAACGTCACCCCCTTAGTGGACGTGATGTTGGTTTTGCTGGTGGTGTTCATTGTCACCGCCCCCCTCTTAACTCAGTCAGTCGGGGTTGCGCTGCCTAAAACCGTCACGGCCGCTCCAGCCCCAACCCAGCCTTTGACCCTGATCAGTGTCGATGCCAGTGGGCAGATTTTCCTGGACCGAAAACCTGAGACCCCCGAATCACTGGCGACGATCCTTCAGCAACGCATCAGCCAACAGGCTGATTTAACGGTTCAGTTTGAGATTGATGAAAAGGTCTCCTACGGCAAGGCGGCCGAAGTGCTCGCCATCGCCCAGCACGCAGGCATCACCAAGGTCGCTTTACAAACCAGGCCTTGATCAAGGAAG
>CAILMG010000026.1 GCA_903835265.1 uncultured Methylococcus sp. | reverse complement strand
CCGATAACACCCTAATTCTAGAGGGGCGAAATATGCCTAGAATGGCTTACCCTTATCACCCTTAAGATGCTTTGACTATGACTCACCAACGCCTTCTTGCTCTAGTCTCTACCCTTCTCTTTACCGCATGCGCTAATCAACCGCAGACGGTGGCACCCGAGTCGCTTGGCAGTGACCACTTTAAGACAACAACGCTGGTCTCTGAGAAGGATCAGCAACGGAGGATTACCACGGAAAAAGGCTATGAAGAGCCTTATGAAGGGCCTTCCCACTTCGAATCTTCCTATCTGGTCGCTTCCCGTGACCAACGGACAGGCAAAATCGCCTATGCGGTGACCATCATGCGTGCCGTTCAGGAGCCGCGTAAGGTCATCGTGGTGCAATACGAAGCACCGGCAGGCATCATGCAACAGAAAATTACCACCCAAAACAGCCGAAAGAAATGTCGTGATGATGTCTGTTGGCTCTTAGAGGCCGTGAGTATTCCCCTTCCAGAATCCCTCGTTCATCACTATGCCGAGCGTTCACTCAAAGAACCGCATGGACACTGGTCCTACACCTTACTCCCTAGCCTCAAGGGACAGATCTCCTATAGCGAGTTTAAAGGTCTGGATGACAAGGTAAAAGATCTCGAAAAATCAAAATGAGGTCCCTCACACCGCCGTTATTGATCGGGGGTCAGCGAAGGTTCCCCCCTGCTCTTTGATCGCCTCAAAGCCATCACCATCGCCTCAACCAGCCGGTGCTTAAGCCTATGAACCCGATCAGCCCTCTGAAGCCAGCCGGCGATCATTCACCTTCTTTATTGACCCCTTTGATGCTCTTTCTGGGGATCATGATGATGCTTTTGGAGGGATGCTTCGGTGGACCGCGATGGCCTAAGGCCGCTGATATTCAAGACGATAAGACCGCCTTTGCTGAAAGGCCACATTATGAACCTCCGGGACTTGAGGCCAGCCCCCTTCGGCGAGAGAACTGGCATCATGATGGAAGGACGCTCGATGTCAGTTACCTTACGCCACGTCCAGAAGGCCATTACCCCTTAATCCTCTATTTTCCAGGGCTCGGGGAGGATGCCGCTGCAGGAGAGCTCTGGCGATCCGCGTGGGTGGCGGCAGGTTACGCGGTCCTCACTCTCCAGGCCACCAGCGATCGGGATGCCACGCGTCACCTCAATTCTGATGATCGACAGGACCTTAAGATGATCGCTCACCCGCGCTTTAGTCGAGAGGCAAGCCGGCAAAGGCTCCTTGATGTCGATTATGTCCTCAAAGAAGGTCGGCGCCTGAGGGATCAAGGGGATGTCGCTTTTAGAAAGGCGGATGATCAGCGATTGATTGTCGCGGGCTATGATCTTGGTGCGCAAACGGCCGCTCTTCTTGCGGGTGAGCAACATCAAGGGGCTCAGGAAAAGGTCGCCATGGCTCCAGTCATGGCGGCCATCCTCCTGAGCCCCCATGTTGATCTCGCCGCCGGGGGCCTTGAATCCCGTTACGATGCGATCAATACGCCGCTATTGATTGTCACCGGGACCGAGGATCACGATCCTTATGGGATGAGTTCCCCATCGCTTCGTACCGCCATCTTTAAACAGTCCCCACCGGGTCAAAAATACCTTCTGATGCTCGACTATGGTCTTCACCGGCAATTGGCTGGAAAAAGCCTGATGGAATCAGATCCAGAAACCCAAGAACAAGATGAAAGCCCTCTGCCTGATGACGCCGATGAACCGAACAGTAAAGGGCGCTCAGGGCACCGAGGCGGCCCACCGACAGGGGGGCATCCCGCGCCGGGGAGCATGATGCTCCCTGAAACACGGTTCAATCCGCATCACTACGGCCAGCAATTGGCGGCCATCGAGACGACAACGGTCGCCTTTTTAGATGCGACCATCAAGCATTCACCCAAGGCGAATCAGTGGCTGTCATCCGACAGTACCGCCTGGCTCGGAAAGATCGCCGTCCTCCAGCATCGCTAACCCTCAGGGTTCGATTTCAATCTGGTCAGCAAACCGACAAGGCTCATCCTCTCGACAGACGATCAGATAAGTGATTCGCTTGTTGCAGCCTTCGACCCAGACTTTATATTCACTATAAATTTCATCTTGCCAGTCGGTCATACTGTCGCGGCGAATGGCACGATCGGCCTTAGGGTTCTTGCACGCAAGGTCGACCCGTGACCGCTGCTCCGCCATCGCCTGACTGTCGATGGAAAAGTCTCGATGTACGTTTTCCTGATCGAAGCCACAGCCCGACAGACTCAGTCCGATTAGGACGATAAAAACAATCTTCACGGTTGGGATACTCCTTCAAGGGTCTGACATTGTAACGAGCGCACTGAAAAGACAACATAGGGACTGCCCTTCAATCGTGTTGACGGGGCTTTGTCAGCTTCAATGGGGGCCCTGGTTCAAATCAGCCAGCCCGGTGGTGGTAATGCCCAGCACAACGGGATGGGCGCCGGTCCCACCGGTTTCTTTTCATGGGATCAATGGGTTGAAGGAGAATCTCTCCGGCATAATTCCTGCTTAATCTTAGATTACTCTTCCACTCCCCATATTGGTTAACCCCTATGCCCCCATCGCAGCGTTCGCTCCCCCTCGAAGGTCTTTCTGGCCTCAAACAATATTGGCGCTCAGATCTCACCTCGGGATTCTTGGTGTTCCTCATTGCGCTCCCCTTGTGCCTCGGCATTTCCTTGGCTTCGGGATTCCCCCCCATGAGTGGCATCATTACCGCCGTCATCGGCGGTATCTTAGTCTCCAGAATCAGCGGCTCCTTTGTCACCATCAATGGGCCCGCCGCGGGCCTCATTGTGGTCATCCTTTCTGCGGTCCAAAGCCTTGGCGCGGGTGATGGCATGGCCGGTTTCAAATACACACTGGCAGCCATCGTGATCGCCAGTGTGTTTCAGATTCTCATGGGGCTATTGAAGGCAGGAAAACTCAACGCATATTTCCCGGCATCGGTTGTCCATGGAATGCTTGCCGCCATCGGCGTCATCATCATGGCCAAACAAATCCATACCATGGTGGGCGTCAAGCCGGCCAGCAAAGACATCATCGGGACGATTCTTGAGATCCCCCACAGCCTGATGAACCTCAACCCTGAAATCGCGCTGATTGGATTCTCAGGGCTGGCCATTCTGATTGCCTGGAGTCTGATCCAGAATAAAACCTTGAAGATGATTCCAGCGCCACTCCTCGTGGTGGCGGTGGGCATGCTCCTCGAACGTTATTTCGACCTTGATCATGAGCATGTGGTCACGTTTATGTCGAAGGAAGAATATTCAGTAGGCCCTAAGTTTTTGGTCGCCATCACAGACAATGTCCTATCCAGTTTCTATTTTCCTGATTTCGGAAAGATTTGGACCAGTGAATTCTGGAGTGCCGTGGTGTCCATCTGTCTCGTCGGGAGTCTCGAAACCCTTTTAAGCGCGACCGCCGTCGATAAACTGGATCCTTATAAACGGGCATCGAACCTTAATAAGGATCTGACCGCGGTCGGCGTGGGTAATCTCCTGGCGGCCTCCATTGGAGGACTTCCGATGATTGCCGAAATCGTTCGCTCCTCAGCCAATGTGAATAATGGCGCCAAGACGAGCTGGGCCAACTTTTTTCACGGCTGCTTCTTAGCCCTTTTTGTCCTCTTCTTTCCCTGGTTGATTCATAAAATTCCCCTGGCCTCACTCGCGGCTCTTCTGGTTTTTACTGGATTTCGCCTAGCTTCCCCAAAGGAATTTGCTAAAACGATGGTGATCGGCAAGGAGCAACTGGCCATTTTCATCATCACCATTCTGGCGGTTCTCGCGACGGATCTATTGATCGGTGTTCTGATTGGCGTTCTGGTGAAGATCATCATTCATCTCTTTAGGGGCGTCCCTCTAAAGAACCTCCTCAAGATGTCTTACGACCTTCGTGAAACGAGCTCCGGCAATTACACGATTAAAATTCACGGCTCCGCGATTTTTGCGAACTTCATTGGCCTTAAAAGCCAGCTGGCAGAAATTGAATCTGGCCAACACATCCTCTTCGATGTCACCGAGGCGAGCTACATTGATCACACGGTGATGGAGTTTATTGAGCAGTTCAAACAGGATTACATCGACCGCGGTGGTCGCTGTACGATCGAGGGACTCGATGTGCTGTCGGGCTATTCCAGCCATTCACTCGCCGCTCGGCGCCGCCTCTAAGCTTTAAGGGCCTAAAGGTCCCCGCCTCCTTGAAAACTAAAAGGCCTGTCTCTTGATACGAGACAGGCCTTTCTTTAAGGGGGCAATTCCCTATCGCGATCTGAAAGACGCTTAAATCTTCACTTAAGCCTCAAGCGCCTCCGGTTCCTTCGGATGGGGATGGGAGGGTGGAGGCGGCGTCGGACTCTTTGCAAACCCCATCATGACATTGAAGAACATCGGGATGAAAAGGACCGCAACACAGGTCGATCCTAACATCCCCCCGATGATCCCAGATCCCACCGAGTGCTGTGCATTGGCCCCCGCACCATGACACGTGACGAGAGGAACAGCCCCCAAAATGAAGGCAATCGACGTCATCACGATGGGTCGAAACCTCAATTTAGCGGCGTGAAGGGCCGCCTCACGGTAGTTCATTCCTTCCTTCCTGACCGCATCAATCGCGAACTCAACAATCAAGATCGCATTTTTAGCCGACAGCCCTATCAGGGTCAGGAGACTCACCTGGAAATAGGTGTCATTCGGCATTTTAAACATCATGAGAACCGCTGCGGCCCCAAAAAGGGAAAACGGCATCCCCATCACGACCACCATCGGCAGCGTCCACATTTCAAAGAGGGCGGCCAGAATCAAGAAGACCATGATGAGCCCTAAGGAAAGCGCCACCGTGGATTGGTTGCCGGCGATTTGCTGCTGATAGCAAAGGCCGAACCATTTAACGGCATAGCGGTTACCGAGCACCTTGGGGACTTCCCGTTCGACAATGTCCATAATTTCACCGGTCGTGTGCCCGTCTTCCTCATTAGGATCCACGACAATCTGACTCGCCAGGAAGTCATTCAGTCGGGTGACGACCTCAGCACCCGTGGTTTCAGTCACCGTCATAATATTGCCGGCCGGAACCATTTCTTGATCACTGTTTTTTACAAAGACCGTATTGAGGAGCTCCGGATCCTTACGGTAATCATATTGGCCGGTAATTTCGACCCAGAAGATATCCGCCCATTTGGTGAAGAAGTTGATGTAGTAAAGACCAAACACCCCCTGCAGGGAGTTGTAGGCATCTTCTAGCCCCACCTTATAGTAATAAGCCTTGGCGGGATCCACATCGACACGAAGCTCCGGAGTATCGATTTCGTAAAACTGAGTGGCTTTCTTGACGGCCTTGAAATTCTTTTCAAGATATTCGGTCAACTTCACCGAATCATCATGGAGATCACGAACCGTCAGCGGCTGAGTGGCCTGAAGATAAAAAGTCGCCCCACCCCCTGGACTTAAGCCGCGGACCGGCGGCTGATTGAAGGCATAGGTGGTGAGGTTCTTGTTTTCATTATTGATCTTTTGGGTCTCACTGATCGCCGTGTTGATGGTTTGTTTGGCCATATCACGATCATCTTCATCGGCGAGTACCCCCATGATGGTGGATGTGTTCGTCTTAAACGTCCCATTATCAATAATATCCTGAGAGCCCATAACGACCAGACGATCAAGATAAGGAATCCTCGCCATCATCTTCTCGGCAATTTTATTGGCCTCCTCGACACTGTAGCGGAGTGCACCACCTGGATTGACATGGGTGACGTCATAGAAATAGCCCATATCCTCGAGCGGCATCACCGAAGTTGGAATCTTGAGGAACATGCCAATCGTTAGAGCGAAAATGATGGCCCAAAACGTCAGACAGATCTTCGAATGATCCATTATCCAGGTCACTGTCCTCATAT
>CAILMG010000025.1 GCA_903835265.1 uncultured Methylococcus sp. | reverse complement strand
CCCGCTTCGGCGGGGTTTTTGATCGTCCTTTATGGGGTCTTGATGGGTCTCCTTAGGGAGGCCCATCTCCCTCCTTAGGTCGCTTCGTCCATCAACTCGATTTCTTCCCGATCTAGGAGTTGCTCTTTCTCCTTTTTACACATGCTCTTATCGCCATTGTTTTTCTTCTTACAGGCCTCATAAGCCAGGCGCTCTGGGCTCCGCTTAATGTTGGGGTTGGGTTTATTCATGTTGGCGCAGCCCAACAGGGAGAAAAGGATAAAAAGGGTGGTGATGATCTTGAACATTGGTTTTTCTCGTTAAATCGATTGTTCGAATGTCGTTAGGCTTAAAAAGCAGTCAGAGTTTCAAAGATGAATGTCTCAAGTCTTAGGGCTGCGTTCTTTGTAGGGCCTTGCCTTGGACTTATTTTTACACCTCTTGAGGGCTTCTTAGAAGTCGATTCTGACCGCTGTTTCCCAAATATTCGGGCTAAGGCCATTGAAGCAACCGATGCTGGCACTAGATCCTTGTCCTGGGAAACTGCACTTGCTTCCAGATGCCTGGTAGGCCTGGGAAGTATTGGTGGCAAAGACATGGACCCAGTTGGTCATGAACCGAACTCTGGGGGTCATGTACCAGTTGAGGGCCAAGGTTCCGATATCGATGGCGCCACCATTGATGTGCTTGGTGTTCATGTCCATCAGATCGTAACGTGCCGCCACTTCCCAAGCGCCCCAGCCATCACCTGCGAGGAAATTAGATCTTGGGATGAGACGATTCCAGGTGCCTTTCTTTTCATCATAGGGGCGAGTTTCACCCGTAATGAACCAGCCGCCGGAGACATAAAAACCTTGCAGGAGATCGGCGCTGCTGTAGTTGTAACCATTCACCTGCGCCATCATGAATTCAGAGGTGGTGTGGAAGGGGCCATAGGCGCCGGCGAGTTCGGCACCAAACATGTTGACACTGTTGGCCTGATGCGCTACCTCATTGTGGCCGCCAACACACTCCCCGGTTGCGCTGTTGTACTTACCACCAACGCACTTGGTGTTAGTCAGGTTGCCGGTGTTGATCCAGTTGGTCCGATCGACGTCGGTATCGGGTTGTGATTGGTAGGCCCAGCCCCCGGTTCTGAGGCTGCCGTTCTGGTTGTAGGTATCGTTCAAGACGCGTCCTGAGCCCCATACGCCGGTATGGAGGAGGTTACCTTCATCATCTTTAAAGGGAAGCACCACGGCGCGTCCCACCAGCTGATAGCTGGTGTTACCACTGAAGCCGTTGCGGTTGACGTTGGTGGCTGTGCCGTTATTGCCGCCGGCATTATTGATGCCGCCGGCCGCATTGTCGGAGCTATTGCCAGGCCCTGGAGCGCCCAGTGATTCTGTGGTGATGCCGCCACGCACAAAGTAAGGGATATCGAAGACCTTTTCAAAGGCTTCCGCGGTCAGGCCGAGCTGATATTTACTGTTGGCGCCCTGTTCGATGAAGGCGTTATTAGGAAGAGATCGTTCGATGAAGGTCAGGTAGTTGTTCGACATGTAGGATTCAAGCGATTTACCCTCATTTTGCTGACCAATGGTGATCGCAATCGGCTTGAAGTGGATGTACTTCACAAAGGCATCAGTAATCCCCTGAGTGCCCCCATTGTTTCTCGCAAAGTCATATTCGAAACGATATTCGTAGTCACCGAAGAAGAGACCTTCAGTAAAGAGACGAGCGCGGCGGAGACCGACGCCGTTGGCGAGATCGGTGCCGGGTGGTCCATTCTTATCATTCCAGTTGACTTGAGAGTCGACCTGAACACGGCCACCGATCTTGGCCTTGAAGTTACCATCTTGAGACCCGAATTCGAGACCTTTTTCATTGAGGCGGACATAGCCCTCATCTTGCTTGGCATCGATATTAACCATCTTGACGCCACCGACCTTGCCACTGTCGGCACTGACTGGGGCACCGCCAAGATTTTTGGCCTGATCCTTCGTGATCGCGCCATTTTTAGCAAGGATATCAATCAGTTCATTGCTGCCGAGTTGGCCGCTGGCTTTGCTGAGGGAAGCGAACTGTTCCTTGTTGATGACACCGTTTTTCAAGAGGGTCTCAAGGAGAGCGCTATCCTGTGATCCTGTGGAGGCCAAGCTCAAAGGACTAGCAGTCAGCCCCAAGAAAAGAAAACCTGCGATCAGACAGGCACGCTTGAGGGGGTGGATATGCATCATAAGGCGGTCTCTTTGGGGCTTAAAGATGGAAGCGGACGACAGCAAGACAGGATAATGTCACTATCATGACCATTATAAGACGATCTGATGGATCTACTATAACGATCCATCATTGCGGGAATGTTTCACTTCAACAACATTCTATGGAAGATGAGCATTGAAAAAAACCGAAGAAAGATCAGCCACTTTGGGTGAAAGAAGGGGCTTTTTAGAAGGTCACGTGAAGAACATTTCGGAGGAGGGACCAGCGGTGTTTTTGAGCGGTCTGATCCTTGCCGCTGACCCAATAATCGGTGAGGCGTTCTAGATGGCCGTTCATTTTTTCAAGGCTGATCCACGTATTCAAGGTGTCAGCGAGGATGCTGTCATCGCCCGCGACGGCGATGCTGATCGGTAACCTGATGGGATGCGTAAAAGGGTTCACGACGCTGTAGGAGGGGTAAAGGAGCGTCCAGCTCGCCCCGCTTTCAGCCTGAATGGCGAGGGCGTCCATGGGCGATGGGGGATTTTCGAAGAATTCACGGGGTGAATCTAGTGGAATGATTGTCGCATTGGGGAAATATTCCTGGGCGCTGTCGCCAATAAAGCCATCGACCAAAACCCCAAGACGGAGGCCCCTCATGTTGGCGATCGAGATCTCCTGTTCAAAGTTCCTTCTAAGATGATCCCTCACAACGAGGGAGAAGTTGGCAATAAAATAAGGCTCCGTCAGGATGATTTGGTTGGTGTGTTCTAAGGCGATCGAGAGACCCGACGCCGCAATATCAAAATCATCGCTGGCCATTTGTTCATGGAGGCTCAAGCGCTCATAAGGCACTAACTCCAAAGAGACATGAAGATCCTTGGCGAGTCGGGTGAGTAGATCCACATCAAAGCCCACCATATCCCCTCTTTGGTTGATATAGGAGTAGGGGAGGTTATCCAAGAGAATTCCTGCACGAAGGACTCCTAGGCGTTGAATCCGCTCGAGTCGGCTTTCACCGGGGGCAAGCGCCATAGGGTTTGGCCCTTTTGAAACTAAACGCGCTAAAAGGTGCTGTGGGTCGATGGTGCTGTTCCGCGTCATGACCTTCTGTTCACTGGCGGTTTGCTCCTCCAAATGGCCCAAGACACTCTGAAGGCCAAAGCTTGAGACCATGAGCAAGAGAGCGATCCCTATCAGATGGAGGGAGAGCCTTGACCACTGGATCGCAAGCTCCTTTTTCATGGCGGCGGTCGCTAGGATCGTAAAGACGATGTAGTGCATCGCGCCAACAACATCCCCTACACGGCCAGCAAAAACCCCCCCTGTGAGGAAAAGTTCAAAGAGATCTTCAGGCAGCTGAAAATAGTTCAGCAAAAAAGGGATGGCCACAAAGATCTTGCCGAACAACAAAAAAAATCCAAGCCCCAGAAGGAGGCCTTCTTCATGAAGATCTAGGGGTTCCCCCATAAACCAGGCGGCGAAGGGAATGAACAACAAAGCGCCGATGTTGCCGCAGTTGGGGAAGGGGTAGGCGAGGGGAAGAATAAATTCAGCGAAGGGTTTGTGCTTTTGATTATCCGCCTTGGGTTCGAAAAGGCCATTGAGCCCGGTGATCATCAGCGGGATGACCGAGAGAATACTGCCCGTTGCAAAGACGGTCAGGCAGGCCGTCTTCGCTGCGGTCATCACGTTTTGGTAGGTGTAGGTCGTCAGGCTAGTGACCAGGAGGGGAAGAACAAAGAAGGCCATGATCACGCTGTAGACCCCAAAAACGAGGTAAAAACCCTGAAGGCGCTCGAATTCTTCAAGGCTCATGGTGCCGGCGGTATGGGCGGCAATCGCCATCACCCCGATGGGCGTCAGACGAACCACTAGACTATTGACTCGGTGAAGGTTTTTGGCGATCAGAGCCATCTGATCCAGAAGGCTTTCGTTCTCTTTGAGGCCCATCATGCTAAAGCCAAACAGGAGGCAGAAGATCACCACAGCTGGGACATGATTATCGGCCATGGCCTTGAAAGGATTGGCGGGTATAAAAAGGGCGTACCAGTCGATTTTTGGGGGTGATTCGACCATGTTGGCACTGAAGAATCCAGATGCCGGGAGGTCTTGAAAGGATTCCGCGAAGACAAGGGTCGAAGCTCCGCTGGCGATCAGGATCAACGCATACATCAAAAGGCCTGAGCCTGTAAGGAGATGAAGGTCCTGATGCGAGAGGCGGCCGATGTTGCCGATCAGCGAGACGACGATGTAGGGCACAATCGTCATCTGCATCAGGCCAATATAGATTTGGCCGATCATTTCAAAGGGGCGGGCCAGTTCACCCAAGAAAAGACCCAGGGCAGTGCCTAACAAGAGCCCTAGGGTGATTTTACTGCTGAGGCTCATAATCCTTGAGGCCCCGATGTGGATTACTCGTTCTCAGAAAACCGGTAGCCAAAACCCCTGACGGTCTGAATCAGATTTTCCTTCCCAAAGTGGGATAAGAGCTTTCGGAGTCTTCGGATGTGCACATCAACGGTCCGCTCTTCGATTGAACTGTGCCTTCCCCACACCTGATCAAGAAGCTGTGAACGACTGAAGAGTCGATCTTGGTTGCTCAAAAAAAATTCAAGGAGGCGATATTCCGTTGGGCTGATGGTGATCGGTTGGCCGAGGATCAGGACCCGATGTTCATCGGAGATCAGGGTGATGCCGCCGGATTCGATCCGTTTGAGTTTATCTAATTTTCCGCAACGCCTCAGGACAGCCCGAATCCGTGCGAGGAGCTCCCGACTCGAAAAGGGCTTGCTGATATGGTCGTCCACCCCTGAATCAAGGCTTTTGATCTTGTCGTCTTCTTCCGTCCGGGCGGTGAGCATGATGATGGGGATCGGGCTGTAGCGATCATCCTTTTTAAGTCGCCTTGCCCATTCCATACCGCTTTGGCCTGGGAGCATCCAGTCGAGGATGATCAGGTCGGGTAACTGGCGCTGGAGGATGGAGAGCGCTTTTTGGGTATCACCAGCGAGCTCTACAGAAAAATCAGCTTCTTCCAGCATGTCTTTCAACAGGTCCCTGATGCCTTTGTCGTCTTCCACCACCAGTATATTTAGCATGTCTGATCCCTAGTTCATGATACGGGGCCAGTTTACGGAATAAATTTGATCAATAGGTTACAGCGAGACTATGGAGGAGATAGGCCTTAGACGCCCCCATCCATCGCGTTCCATTCTTCTTCGGTGAGCAATTTCTTTTTGATCTCGCTGCAGTCAATACCGTCCTTAGCCGATTCCTTAAGGCATTCGGCATAGTCATGTTTGAGCT
>CAILMG010000024.1 GCA_903835265.1 uncultured Methylococcus sp. | reverse complement strand
GATGAAGTTCATATGCTGTCAGCGCACAGTTTCAACGCCCTCCTGAAAACCCTAGAGGAGCCGCCAGCGCATGTGAAGTTTCTACTCGCTACCACCGACCCGCAGAAAATTCCGGTCACCGTTCTATCACGATGCCTTCAGTTCAACCTGAAGCAGCTAACCCCACAGCAAATTCGGGGACATCTTGAATATGTTCTTGAGCATGAGTCGATTGCCTATGAGGCCGGCGCCGTTCGATCATTAGCGCGTTCGGCGCATGGGTCACTGAGGGATGGTCTCAGCCTTCTGGATCAGGGGATTGCACATGGTGGCGGCACCCTGAGTGAAGCGACGGTGGCTGCCATGCTAGGGACCGTCGCGCGCCAGCCGGTCCTTGATGTCCTCGACGCCGTCCTTGGGGGCGATCTCAAAGAGGTCCTGAGGCACGTCGATGAGATGGATCAGCATGCACCTATTTATCAGGATGTTCTTCAGGACCTGTTGTTGATCTTGCATCATGTGAGTCTTGCCCAATGGGTTCCCGAAACGGTTCGTCATGACGAGGATGCTGAACGCCTTTTGGCGATCGCGAAGGTGACGGCCGCCGAGGATCTCCAGCTTCTCTATCAGATTGCCCTGGTCGGTCATCGGGACCTTGCGATGGCGCCCGATCCAAGGATCGGGTTTGAAATGATCCTCCTGCGGATGCTGGCTTTTAGGCCGGTTGAGGCTCAAACACGCCTGGTTCAAGGGACGTTAGCCCCGAAGCCTCAAAAGCCAACCCCTCAGCCAATTCGAGAATCCGCGGAGCCTTCCAACACGGCGCTCAAGGAGAGTGAGTTGTCGCCCTCCCCGATCTTGAAGGGTGACTCAACCGAAAGTGTGCTTCACCATCCAAAGCCTCAAGATTGGCCCCGGCTGATAGAAGCCCTCGGTCTTTCGGCCCTATCGCGTGAACTTGCCAGCAATGCCGTTCTGGTTCAGCTAGATGATCAGAGTTGTGTGCTTCGCCTTGATCCCAAGCATCGCCAACTGCAAAGCCCCCGATCGGTCGCAGCTCTCGAGACCTCCTTGTGTGCCCATCTTGGGAGATCACTCAAGCTGACGGTCCGATTGGAGGATCCTTTGAGTGAAACGCCCGCGGAGCAGATCCGGCGGCAAAGCGATGAGCGACAAGTGGATGCTGAGACGGCTATCGAACAGGATGCGACGATTCAAGCATTGAAAGCCACTTTTGGTGCCCGACTGGTGCCAGGAAGTGTCAAACCGATCGACCCCTGAAGACTACAAGGAGATTGCATTGATGAAGAACCCCTTGGCCGGCCTGATGCAACAGGCGCAGAAGATGCAGGAGAATCTGAAGCAGGTTCAAGATGAAATTGCCGCAGCAGAAGTCCATGGCGAATCAGGTGGCGGATTGGTCAAGGTCACCATGAATGGAAAACGTCTCGTCCAGAAGCTGTCCATTGATGACAGTCTTTTGAAGGAGGATCGAGATATGCTGGAGGATCTGGTGGCTGCTGCCTTCAATGATGGGGTTCATAAGGTCAGTGTACTCAAACAAGAAAAGATGGCTGGCTTGACGGGGGGGCTCGAGCTGCCGGCTGGATTCAAGTTACCTTTTTAGGCGGGGGAGATTTCCTTGGAACCTCAAGGTCTTCTGGCGAGAATGACTCGTGCGCTCCGGTGTTTGCCCGGCGTGGGGCCTAAATCGGCCCAACGGATGACCTTTTATTTGCTGCAACGGGATCGAGAAGGTGCAAGGCAGTTAGCTCTGGCCGTTCTTGAGGCGCTCGATAAAGTGGGTCACTGCCTCGAATGTCGGACGCTCACGGAGGCTGAGCGGTGTGCGATTTGCACCAACCCGCGCCGAGAAAAGTCGCTTCTTTGTGTCGTCGAGACGCCCGCTGAGGCTGAAGCGATCAACGAAGCGACGGGGTTTATGGGCGTTTTTTTTGTTTTGAATGGCCGCCTATCTCCACTCGATGGCATTGGACCCATGGACTTACGCTTGGATCTCTTGGAGGCCCGTTTAAGGTCTGGGGACATTCGGGAAATTATCCTTGCAACCAATACGACGGTTGAAGGGGAGGCGACCGCCCATTACATCTCCGAAATGGCTCGTGACCATGAGATCACGATCTCGAAGCTGGCCTATGGCATGCCGCTGGGGGGGGAGCTCGAGTATGTTGATGGTGCCACCCTCTCACACGCCTTTCATGGTCGCAAAAGTGTGTAAGTTCTCGCTGATATGGAGGATTGCCTAATGGCTGCAGCCACATCCTGTCTTTTTTGTTCGATGGTGGCCGGCGATATTCAGCCGGAGGTCGTCTATGAAAATGAGTGGGTCCTCGCCTTCCGGGACATTCATCCACAAGCGCCCACCCATGTTCTGGTCATCCCTAAGCAGCATGTGGCAACCCTCGATGACCTTTCAAGTCACCAGCCGGAATTAGCAGCTGCCTTACTGCTAGCCGCCAAAGCGGTCGCCCAATTAGAAGGCCTTCAAGCGGGCGGTTATCGTACCGTGGTGAACTGCGGTAACGATGGCGGACAGGAGGTTTATCACCTCCATGTGCATGTCCTGGGTGGCCGCCCGCTTGGATGGCCGCCGGGTTAATTCGATTCAGGGTTGAAATCGACTCCGAGAATATTCCAACTCTCTGGCTTACTCTGATCGTCTCCCAGCATGCGCACCGTGCAGGCATAGAGCTTATCCTCTGGCCCCTTGTCCTTAGAGGTCACGCGGACGGATGAGCGAATGAGGTACTGACGATTGCCCAGCGCCCAGGTTTCATAGTTATCATCGATGAAGGTGGCGCTTTTATCCAGATCGCCCTGTTTGTTGACAGCATCACGGCAGCTCTTGAGGGCAAAATCGGTTCGCTCGGTGTGACCATCCATTTTGCCTAGCGGTTCGTTTTCATCCACCGGCTTCTCGAAGAAGGCCTCTGAGTTCACGACCTGGAGGACTATCGGCATAATGGCCTTTTCCTGCAGCATATAAAGGCCGCCGATAAAGAGGATGAGATAAAGAATGGAGAACTTGCTCCGGACCATTTTGTTGAAGAACTCTTTCATCGTCGTGCCTTTTCTAGTTTTTTGATTACGATACGTGGGATCGACGCCCTGTTAGTGGAAACATCAACGGATGACCCGTTGCGCCGCGTACCATGCACCACCCACCCGAGAGGTAGGACACCCAAGACGCATTTTGGTTCGCGGGTTTTATCGCCTTGGCTTTAATTATTCCTGATGAAGGCCCGCTATCCATGGAATGAGGGCCTCGGTGGAGCGCCTATTAAACTGCCCTGTCTGACATCATCATTATGACAAACGAACGTCTTGGCAAGAAGTTGGTGATCGCTATCTCATCGCGGGCCTTGTTTGACCTCGATGCCTCTCATCGAATTTTTGAAGAGGGGGGCAAAGAAGCGTTCTGTCGGTATCAAATTGAACACGAGGAGGAGCTTCTAAAACCAGGGGTAGCTTACGATCTCGTCAGCAAGCTCCTCGCCATTAATGAGCTTCTCGGACAGCCGATGGTGGAAGTGATTTTATTGTCGAGGAATAGTGCCGATACCGGGTTGCGGGTGTTCAATTCTATCCGCCAGCACGGCCTGGCCATCAGTCGTGCCGCCTTTACCAGTGGGGAGTCCCCATTCAGTTACATTTCAGCGTTTAGTGCCGACCTTTTCCTCTCAACCAACGCTGAAGATGTCAGGAAGGCCCTGTCAGCGGGGCATGCCGCCGCTAACATTCTCTCCTCCAAAAAGGCGGTTCAAGGATCATCGCAGCTTCGCATTGCTTTCGATGGTGATGCGGTCCTATTTTCAGATGCATCGGAGCGGATCTATCGTGAGCAAGGCCTTGAGGCTTTTACTGAGTATGAAATGCTTGAAGCAAGAAATCCTCTCCTGGGTGGGCCTTTTAAGGCCTTCTTGGCGACCCTTCATCATCTACAGTCCCTCTTTGGTGCTGATGAGTCACCCATTCGGACCGCGCTGGTCACGGCGAGGGCAGCTCCCGCTCATGAACGGGTGGTGAGGACCTTGAGGGCCTGGGGAATTCGTATTGATGAAGCTATTTTTCTTGGCGGCCTTGAAAAGGGGCCTTTCCTTCGGGCTTTTGGCGCTGATATCTTTTTTGATGACCAGCAGGGCCATTGTGATTCGGCCAGCCAACACGTGGCGACGGGTCATGTACCGCACGGGGTTGCCAATCCCGACAGCGACTTTTAAGAGGCTAAGAGCCAAAGAAGTGGAGGCTGTCCTCCTTGACCCTCGCCAGTCGGATCTTACTACCTGCTTTAAGCGTGCTTTGACCATGGGCTCTTATGATCCAATTCATTGATGCGGGTGCGCCTAATGGTCGGAGATGAACCAACGTTTCGTGGCCGAGATACTCCATAGTGGTGACAGTGGCCATAAAGCCTGGCTCATGGTCGGTGGCGATCAGCAAGGCTTCAGGTCTGATCCCCATGAGGACGCTGTGGCCCTTTTCTAGCGCGGCCTTTAGGAAAACCGGCGGGTTTTCTTTCGAGAGAGTCGCAACGGTTTCCTGTCCAATCATGATCTCAACATGCGAAGGGGACACGGTCATCAGGGCCTCTGCGAGATTCATCGGCGGCGTTCCGATAAAGCCGGCCACCCAAGAGGAGGCGGGATGTTGGTAAAGGGCTTCAGGCGTTGCTATTTGCTGGATCACGCCTTGGTCGAGAATGGTAATCCGATGGCCTAGAGTCATCGCTTCGATCTGATCATGGGTCACGTAGATCATCGTGGTCCCGGTTCGCTTCTGGAGATCACCAATTTCAGTCCGCACCTGAGCCCTGAGTTTGGTGTCAAGGTTTGATAGAGGCTCATCCAAAAGGAAGACGGAAGGCTCCCTGACTAAGGCCCTACCCATGGCGACGCGTTGGCGCTGGCCCCCAGAAAGTTGTCTCGGCAGCCGTTCCAGCACCTCGCCAAGATCTAAAAGATCAGCGGCCCAGGCGACCTTTTGGCGAATCTCAGCGGATGAAAGCTTGCGCATTTTGAGGGGAAACGAGAGATTCTCCCGGACGCTCATGGTGGGATAAAGGGCATAGTCCTGAAACACCATGGCGATGTTTCTTTGTTGTGGGGAGAGATCATTGGCTCTTTTGTCATCAATCCAGAGCTCCCCTTGTGTGATGGTTTCAAGTCCCGCCAGCACCCTTAGGAAAGTCGATTTACCACAACCTGATGGGCCTACCACCACCAGGAGTTCGCCATCAGGGATGGAAAGATCAATATCCTTGAGGGCCATCTGCCCGTTCGGGTAAGTTTTGCCAACATGATGCAGTCGAACGCTAGCCAAGGCTTAGGGTTCCTTTGGATGATGGTCCCCTATCGAGACGGTCTCTCGAGAGGACAGGTGCGCACTTGATGGATTGAGGTTCTGCATAAAAAAGGCGAAGGGCTATTCTTTGAAGGTCTCGATCTTCAAGAGGGGCAAGACGGCCTGGGTAATGGGGTCGGCTTCAAAATGGCGCTGGATCGCATGGTTCCTCAGATGGTTAGTCAAGGCGACCAGAATCATCGCTTGATTGAGGCAGAGATAGTCGGTCGCGACCGCCTTGGATATCGGGTCGACCGCATCGTAGAAACCAAAATCTCCGTAGGCCTTGAAATCTTTGGCCAATGTCCGAAGATTGTGGATGGCTTCCTCAGGTTCTGTCATAAGCGCTAGTGCGGCGGCATGTGGGGTCACTACACCCGCTGGATAGCCGGCCACGCCGAGAGGGCGAACGCCGTATTCAGTATAGGCATGGCTGCCGGGTGTCGAACTTGGCGACATGCCCCAGACCGGATAGTGAAGGTCTTCAAGGGCATGGATACGGTGAAGGGCGGTGTGCACCCGGTCATTTTGACCCAGATTCTTCGGAGCGTGCTGAAGTTCATCCAAGACCAAAAGCGGCATCAGGGCCTCAAAAAGACTGCCCCCCCAGGAGGGAACGAGATTGCGGCCATGCCAGTGGTAGTGCCCTGAGGTCCACTCGAAGCCCCCTCTCCTTTCTTGTTGGCGATCGATAGGAACACCGCTCTGCCAAGTCATCTCGGTGGGTAATGTCCGCGCCATTTTAAACCAGTGCTCCTGAGGCACCTGGTGTCTGCCGATGGCAATGAGACTTCCAAGGCGGGCTTCGGCATAGAACATCCCATAGTGATAGGTTGATCGTTGTCCCAAATGAACGTAATGCCCATGGGACATGAGTTGATGGCTCTCGTCGAAGAAAAAGTGATAATCGCCTTGATCGATCAGTCGACTGGCCCGAGGAGCGAGCTCACTAAAGGCCTGACGAATGACCATCAGGCCAGCCGTCAGCCAGGCGGAGTCGACAAAAGAGATGAAGTTACTGGTTCTTTCGAGCGTGGTGGTGTTGTAGTAGTTATAGAAAAAACCGCGATAGCTCTCAAGATGCTCGAGCGTGTCGAGGGTGATGGACAGCCGCTCCATGGCCTCCTTTCGAGTGATGAGGCCGAGATCGAAAGCGGCCGTGACGGCGAGGCCGTGCATCCCGATGTTGGTGATATTGGTGTAATCGCCGACATGGGTGGTGTCGGTAGCGACCGTTGGCCCCCTAAATTCAATGCGATCAAGCGGCAGCCCATGCGCCTTGTCGGTCAGCGCATCGATGCCATGCCAGGTATCAAGCGCCAGGCGCTCAAGAAAGGCCCGCTCATTCTCAGGAAGGCTTTGCCCCTCTACCAAGAGCGTCGATGGCCAGCCGGCGAGTCGTTGCCGAAGGCTTGTCCTCGCAGCGGCTTCTCCGCCTTGCTGGTTCTTCCACGCCGTTTGCTGTTCGGCAACCACCTGATCGCCGGTGATCTGCCCTTGATGGCCCATTTTGACGAGGGTTAGATCAGCCAACTGGTAGAACCCTCCGAGGGGGCGAAGGTCCCCGGGTGCTGCGTGAAATGTCAGTTTTTGGAGATGATCCCAATGGACAATATTCCTAAAATAGTTAAGGGGGATGATGATGCTTGTCCACTCAGAGCCAATCCCTCCAAAACTGAAGGCTCCGCGCTCCAGGTGGTTGGGCGGGTCGCCTTCAGCACGTTCAATGGTGATCTCAAGATCGCTGGTCTGACCTCGTGGCTGGTCACTTTTAATCCAAAATAGGAGATGATCAAAGGGTTGGCCATCGAGGTCCTGAAGATTTTTTTCAAGTTCAAAGGTTCCCTGGCCTGGGGTCGTCACCTTCGGTGCGAGGTCGATTTGAAGGGCTTTACCGTGACCTTGATCAGCAAGACGTGAAGGGATCGTCTTTATTCCAGCGCTATCCTTGGGGGCTTCTTTGAGGCTCCAGCCCTCGATTTCAGCATCGGGTTGAATCAGAAGAGCTTCTTTAAGACGAGGCAGTGAAAAAGGTTCTAGGTCGCCGGATTGCGCCCCGATGGGTATCATCATGACGAGGAGGAGGATCCCAGCGGAATGGGCTCTCAAGGCCCTGGATCTTGGAGAGATTGTTTTCATTGACATCATCATGCACCCATCCAGTGAAGCATAGAGTATGGCCCAACGTCTGACAAACCCCTTGCTGAGGCTAAGGCGAGGGCGCCTCGTTGCTTTCTTGGCTGGGATTCTGGGGTTTTTAGGCTGCTCTTCGGAGCCTCAGGATACCCCACTCTCTTTTTGGGTTCTTGGGGGTGAGGGGGCGGCGGTTCACCATTTGGTGGAAGCCTTTCAGCAGGAAACCCCCGATGTCAGGGTGGTTATTCAGCAAATACCTTGGAGTGCGGCTCATGAAAAGCTCCTGACCGCCTATGCCGGTGATGCCATGCCTGACGTTTTCGAGGTCGGCAACACCTGGGTGCCGGAATTTGAGGCCTTGGGTGCTGTAGAGCCGTTGATGCTGTCTGCGACAGAAAAAGAGGACTTTTTTAGCGGTATTCTGGATAGCAGTAGCGTCCATGGACGCTTGATGGCGATGCCTTGGTATATCGATACCCGACTGTTGTTCTATCGCCGGGACCTCCTGTCGAGCGCCGGATTTGAGGCTCCTCCGACCACTTGGAGTGAGTGGCTTTTGATGATGGAGACCCTTAGAGATCGAAACGCTGGCCCGTTCAAAGCCCTGATTGCTCCCCTCAGTGAGTGGCAGCTCCCGGTGATTCTGGGGATGCAGTCTGGGGCAAGCTTACTGGATGCTGAAGGCTGCTTCGGCCGCTTTCAGGCGGCCTCCTTTCGGGCGGCCTTTCATTTCTATATCGAACTTTATGAGAAGGGCTTGGCGGCGCTGATGGGCGATGCGCAGATGACGAGCCTCTATCAGGATTTTGCCGGGGGGCGTATCGCTTTTTATGTGACCGGACCTTGGAACCTCGGTGAGTTCCATCGCCGCCTTCCACCGTCTTTGGAAGGGGTCTGGGCGACCGCGGTCATGCCAGGCCCCACCGGTCCTGGAGCTTCTCTGGCTGGGGGTTCGAGTCTTGCGGTGAGTTCCTCATCCTCACAGAAGGAGAAGGCTTTGGCCTTGGTTGAATTTATGGCACGCCCTCAAAGCCTTTTGACGCTCTACCAGGCGACAGGCGATCTGCCACCAAAGCGTTCGGTTTGGTCAGACCCTCTCCTATTGGCATCTCCTCCTCTTAAAGCCTTCAGAAGGCAGCTTGATGGGGTGATGGCGACGCCTAAGGTGCCAGAATGGGAACAGATTGCGAGCAAGATCGTTCTTTATGCTGAGCGTTCGGCGCGACATGAGATGACCGAGGAGGAGGCCCTTTTAGGATTAGACCGAGAGGTTGACCGGCTGCTTTCAAAGCGCCGTTGGCTGTTGTCAGGTGCCTGTGATCAAGGCAGGGCGCCATGATCCTGGTGAGAAGACCTTCCGCTGCTTTCTGGCTGGTATTTCCAGCGATGTTATTGATCGGTGTTTTCTTTGTCTTACCGATTGTTGCATCGCTCTTGCTGAGCTTCACCGATTTTGATCTTTATGCTTTGGCGCGATGGGATCATCTTCGGCTGATCGGTTTGGAGAATTATCGACATCTACTGAACGACCCTCTTTTTTTTCGGGCGCTGACAAATACCTTCTATTTTGTGGCGCTCGGTGCGCCATTGTCGGTCTCGGCATCCCTTTTGACCGCGCTCCTCATCAATCAGCGAATGGTTCGAGGGCAGGGGTTTTTCAGAACCGTTTTTTTTCTTCCCGTGGTCACGACCTTGGTCGCAGTCGCGGTTGTGTGGCGTTACCTTTATCACCCGAGGTCGGGTCTTTTAAATTATGTTTTGTCGCTGCTTGGGATCGAGCCGATTGATTGGTTGGGTGATCCTGATTGGGCCATGCCCTCATTGATCATCATGGCGGTCTGGAAAAACTTTGGATTCAACATGGTGAACTTTATTGCAGGCCTCAAGAGTATTCCCCGCCGTCTTTATGAGGCCGCCGAGGTTGACGGTGCCGGTGCCTTCGAGCAGTTTCGATCGATTACGCTCCCCCTATTGGCGCCGACCTTCGTGTTCGTCGGCATCGTCACCCTCATCGGCTACTTCCAGTTGTTCGCCGAACCCTATGTGATGACACAGGGGGGGCCTTCTGGGAGGACGTTAAGTATTGCGCTCTTGATGTTCGAGGAGGGGTTTCGCTGGTGGAATCTGGGCTATGCCGCCGCGATTTCCTTTGTTCTTTTTCTCATTATTCTCTCAGGGACATTCATTCAGATGTTGGTGAGACGACGGTGATGAAGGCGCTCAACGGTGGTCGTCTTATGGCCCACGTCATTTTGTTAATGGCTGCCCTCTTGACCCTGTTTCCCTTTTTTTGGATGGTCTCAGTCTCCTTGATGACGGCAGAAGATATGGCCCTTTTTCCGCCCCCGTTGACGCCAGTCCATCCGACCCTTGAACACTACCAGGCGCTCTTTGATGAATTGGCGATGGGACGGTATTTGTTCAACAGCACCCTCATTGCAGTGGGGGTGACGATGTCCTCGCTCTTCATTAATTCGATGGCGGGCTATGCGTTTGCAAAACTTCATTTTTGGGGGAGGGATAGCCTTTTTAGGCTCCTTTTAGCCATGATGGTGATTCCTTCCCAAGCCGCCATGCTGCCCCTGTTTCTCATGATCAAGCAGTTGGGGCTCATCAACACCTATGCCGGTATCATCATTCCAGGGATGTCGAGCATTTTTGGGATTTTTCTGATCCGCCAGTACCTGAAATCGGTTCCTGACAGTCTTCTAGATGCCGCGCGCATTGATGGCGCCGGGGAATTTAGGATCTACTGGTCACTGATCCTTCCTCTGTCGAAGCCCGTCCTGGTGTCGCTGGCGGTCTTTACCTTTATGGGAAGCTGGAATGACTTTATGTGGCCCCTCATTATCTTGACCCAGGAGGATCGCTTCACGCTTCCCGTCGCCCTGGCCAACTTAATGGGGGAGCATGTGCAAGACCCCCAACTGATGATGGCCGGAGCGGTCCTCACGATTCTTCCCGTGGTGTTGTTATTTCTTCTGCTTCAGCGCTACTACCTCGAGGGTCTGGTCGCTGGAGGCGTCAAGGATTAGGTGTTGTGGGGTCATTGGTTGGTACCTCTCCTTGGGGGCTGGCATCGGCGACCCAGCGGACCTCCATCAGGCGTTCCCGCTTGTCGTTTGGAAGCCGCTTGATATTGATGCAATCCTTCCGATGAATGGCAATGCCTCGAAGGCTGGTTAGGAAGCCGATGATGGGCGTTTGAGGCTCCGGATGACAGCACTGGGCCATATGGGTGACGAGGTTACGGACCCCTTCAATGAGGATGTCTTCGCGGCCCTCTCTATGGATCACTCTCCTTGGTGGGTTGATTGCCGTCGGGCTGCCGCGTTGGATCGGCTGAGAGGGTCTTAAAGCCGCGGCCAATTGGCCTTGGGTGAGGTCGACCCGGCCGATGGCCAGCAGAAGGTCTTCGGTGCGTGGGAGGTGAAAATGCCGCGCCAGCTGTTCTTGATCGATCTCTTTTAGGCCGAGCCTCTGGCGCTCCTGATCGAGGATTTGTTTCCCGGCCCGAATATGACGCTCATGGTCTTGCTGGCGGAACCATGCTCTGATCTTATTGCGGGCATGACTGGTTTTAACGAGACCGGTGTGAGGGTCAATCCAGCCAAGGCTCGGACCCCCTTGCTTGATGGTCAGGATCTCCACGCGCTCACCTGATTTGAGCGTATGGTGAAGAGGAACAATCCGGCCATTGACTTTAGCGCCACGGCAGCGATGGCCGACTTCGGTATGGATCCCATAGGCAAAATCAACCGGTGTCGCCCCTTTCCTGAGTCTGATGACCTGACCCTTGGGTGTTAAAACAAAAATCTCATCTTCAAAGAATTCAGATCGGAAGGAGTCGAGGATCCCACGTTCACCATGAGGGGCCTCGAGGAGCTGGCGGAGCGTGTTGACGTTTCGGTCCATGGCCAGATCTTGCTTACTGCCCTCTTTGTAACGCCAGTGGGCGGCCACCCCGAATTCGGCGAAGTTGTGCATGTCTTCGGTACGAATCTGGATCTCTACCGGCTTTCCCTCAGGGCCGATGACCACCGTATGCAACGACTGATAGCCATTGGACTTGGGGTTTGCGATGTAATCGTCGAGCTCGGCGGGGATGTGGAGCCAGGCACTATGGGTAAGACCCAGGACGGTGTAGCAGGTCGGGATATCCTTGACGATCACCCGCACCGCGTGGAGGTCATAAAGTTCGTCGGGGCTAATGTCTTTGCGCTCGATTTTTTTGTGAATACTGAAGAGATGTTTCGGGCGACCGAAAACGCGTGCTTTGATCCCGGCATCCTGCAGTTTTTCCTGCAGATCGATCATAAACTGGCGGACAAATCCTTCACGCGCGACGCGATTGGAGGCGAGCGATTGGGCGAGGCGCCGATATTCCTCTGGTTCAAGATAGCGGAAGGATAAATCCTCCATTTCCCACTTCAATTGACCAACGCCTAGGCGATTGGCGAGTGGGGTAAAGAGATCCAGGGTCTCCAAGGCGATTGTCTCCCTCAGGGGATCCTCTGGACTGTTTCTGAGTAAGCGGAGTCGCTGAAGGCGGTAGGCCAGTTTGATCAGGACGGCACGAACATCATTGACCACCGCGAGCAGCATGCTGCGAAGGAGCTCTGCTTGATCAGGCTCCCGACTTTCGCTCTTTTGGTACTCATCGAAGGTGTTCAGCCAGTTCACTTTTTGCACCAGTTCAGCCATCGGATGGCCAAATTGATGCAGCAGGGCCTTAGAGCCCACGCTATCGCGAAGATAGGGGTCGCTCAGGAGGGCGGCCATCACCGTGGGGGCATCGACTTTAAGCTGCTGGACAATCAAGGCGACATCAATCCCCCTCGGACGGGTTAGAGCATCCTGCTGTCGAGCCGTTTCGGCCCATTCAAGCGCTTTCGCGATCTGGGCCTGCTCCTCGATACTGTAACCTTCCGACAGGCGGGTTAATAGATCACCATCGGGTAGTTGAGAGACATCAGGGGGGTAATGCGTGTGTTTCATGGTTGTCGCGTCATGATTCGCCAGACCCTATGCAGGGAGTGCGCCATGGATCCTACCAAAGATTAGAGGCTTCATTGAGGTTCTCTCGATGGTGGGTGTGCGGACAAGAGGATCTCGAGGCGCTACACTTTTCTTTACGAACGTTAAAAAATCGGCTGCCTTCTTGAGGAACCATGATGCAAAATGCAAAAGCGCTAGCACCCCCTAGGATTGTTGTTGTCGGCGGTGGCGCCGGTGGGCTTGAGTTGGTGACCCAGCTCGGGAAACAGTTGGGTAAAAAAAAGCGTGCTGAGATCACCCTGATTGATGGTAGTCGGACGCACATCTGGAAGCCTCTCTTGCATGAGGTGGCGGCGGGAACCCTCGATTCCCATGATGACGAGCTTGAATATCTGGCACAGGCCAGTGAAAACTATTTCCGCTTTGTGCTGGCCCGGATGAGTGGGCTCGATCGCCAAAAGAAAGAGATTCTCCTCGCGCCGCTGTTGAGTGCGTCGGGTGAAGTGATTATGCCGGCGAGAAGCTACCCCTACGATATTTTGGTCATCGCCGTTGGCAGCGTCTGCAATGATTTTGGTATTCCGGGAGTTTCAGAGCATTGCATGTTTCTTGATTCCACGGAGGAGGCTGAGCAATTCCAGAGCCGTTTGCTGGAGGCCTATCTGAGGGCACAGGCCTCAGGGGGACCCACCCAGGCGGGTGAGTTGGATGTCGCCATTGTTGGGGGTGGTGCGACCGGTATCGAATTGTCAGCTCAGCTCTATCAGGCAGCGCGGCTCCTCAATGCCTATGGTCTTGATCGGGTCAAACCCTCTGATATCAAGATTCACATCATTGAAGCTGCGCCGAGGATTCTGGCGGGTTTACCTGACCGTCTTTCAAAGGCCACCACAAAACAGCTGGAGAGTCTCGGGATTGAAGTCCTAGCGGGGGTTAAAGTCGTCGAAGTCACCGCAGAAGGTTTAAAGACTGGGACAGGTGAATTTATTAGAGCCGCGGCGAGGGTTTGGGCGGCTGGGGTTAAGGCACCCAATTTCCTCCACGAGATCGATGGTCTTGAAACCAATCGTATCAATCAATTGGTGGTGAAGCCGACCCTTGAGACCACGCGGGATGAAGATATTTACGCGATCGGTGATTGTGCGGCGTGTGTGTGGTCTGAAAAAGGCGGCAACGTGCCGCCAAGAGCGCAATCGGCCCATCAGATGGCCACCCAAGTGCTCAAGAATATTCACTTTCGACTTAAGGGGAAAAAACAGAAGCCGTTTCATTATCTTGATTATGGCTCGCTGGTATCGCTTGGAAAGTACAGCACGGTCGGTAATCTCATGGGCAACCTGATGGGGTCGGTGATGATCGAGGGATTCATTGCCCGAATGGTCTACCTCTCCCTCTACAAGATGCACCAGTTGGCGCTGTTTGGAGTGCCGCGGGTCCTGTTATTGATGATTTCTTCGTTCTTTCGGCGCCGACTTCAGCCTCGGATCAAATTACATTAGTCAAAGTGGTAAGATTTTCAGCAGGATGAAGGCTTAAAAATAGGGCATTAGGAGGTTTTTCAGGGTTATGGCAGGGCACAGCAAATGGGCCAATATTCAGCACCGTAAGGGAGCCCAGGATGCAAGGCGGGGCAAACTCTTTACCAAGTTGATTCGTGAAATCACGGTATCGGCGAGAACCGGTGGGGGCGATGCCGCCCATAATCCTCGCCTCAGGACGGCGATGGATAAGGCGCTGATGGCCAATATGTCGAAAGACACGATTGAGCGCGCGATCAAGAAAGGCATGGGTGCTGGGGACGGTGAACATTTTGATGAAATTCGCTACGAGGGTTATGGCTCTGGTGGGATTGCGGTCATGGTCGATTGCCTCACCGATAATCGCCTTAGAACGGTTGGGGAAGTAAGGCATGCTTTTAGTAAAGCCGGCGGTAACCTCGGGACCGATGGCTCTGTCGCCTATCTCTTTTCCAAAATGGGCGTCCTTAGTTTTCTGGGGGGGGTGGATGAGGAGGCCCTGATGGAGGCAGCCCTTGAGGTCGGTGCTGATGATGTGATTCATCATGAGGACCATTTGGTCGAGGTGCTCGTCGATCCCGAACGATTTTTAGAGTTGCGGGATACCTTGGCCCTTAAAGGATTGATCCCCGAAAGAGCCGAGATCACGATGCGGGCCAGCACCACCATTGCCTTGAACGAAGACGATGCAGGCAAGATGCTTCGGCTCCTGGAACGACTCGAAGATCTGGATGATGTCCAGAATGTGTATTCGAATGCCGACATCAGCGAGGATATCCTCGCTAAGTTAGGCTGAACCCCCCCGTGGTCAGTATTCTCGGCATTGATCCAGGCTCAAGATGTACCGGTTATGGTGTGATTCATGATGGATTGAAGGGGCCGGTGTTGGTGGCTTATGGAACGATCAGGACCGATAGTGATGATTTTCCCACCCGATTGAAGCAGATCTACGATGGCCTCTATGCGGTAGCCCGGGAGTACCGGCCAACCGAAGCGGCGATTGAGCAGGTGTTTATGTCCAAAAATGCAGACTCTGCCCTGAAGTTGGGTCAGGCCCGAGGTGCGGCCATCTGTGCCGCGATGAATGCAGGTCTCCCGGTGCGAGAGTACGCTGCACGTCAGGTCAAGCAAGCCCTGGTTGGAAAGGGGGGCGCCGAGAAATCGCAGGTCCAGCATATGGTCAGGTTTCTGCTCGGTATCAAAGAGGTCCTTCCCGCCGATGCGAGTGATGCCTTAGGGATCGCCATGTGTCATATCCATCATCGGCAAACTCATCTTAGAATGGCTCAGGCTGCGATGGTGCGTCGGTGATCGGTTTTCTGCGCGGCATTTTGATTCAAAAGCACCCGCCTTCGTTATTGCTGGATGTTCACGGTGTGGGTTACGACGTCGATGCACCGATGTCGACCTTTTTTAGCTTGCCGGAGATTGGGGCTGAAGTGACCTTGCTGACCCACTTGTCGGTCCGGGAGGATGCCCATAGCCTTTATGGCTTCTTGACAGAGACCGAGCGGGCTCTTTTTAGGACCCTGATCAAGGTCAACGGAATCGGCGCTAAATTGGCACTTGGCATTCTGTCGGGACTCAGTACGGAAGAATTTTGCCGCTGTATTGAGCAGCAGGACACCCAGCGTCTGGTGAGGCTGCCGGGAGTGGGCAAGAAAACGGCGGAGCGCTTAATCATCGAATTGCGAGATCGCTTGCCGGAATGGGGGGGTGCTCAACTTCCTGGAGCGACCTTCCGGCCGGAAGTTTCAGCGAACCCTTCGGAGGAAGCGCTCTCGGCCCTGGTGGCTCTCGGCTTCAGGCCGCAGGATGCCCAGACCCTAATTAAGACGGTGGATGATCTTGATCATCGCTCCAGTGAAGACATTATTCGGCTGGCTCTAAAGTCGGCCGCCCGCTGACGCCTGGAGGCGCTTTTCTGATGCCTAATATTTCGTTATGACGCTCACTCGCCTGATAACGACAGGAGCCCTGGGTGAAGAGGATGTGGTTGATCGCGCCATTCGGCCTAAGCGACTTGAAGACTACATCGGCCAACGCTCCATGCGGGAGCAGATGGGCATTTTTATCCAGGCGGCGAGGGGGCGCCAAGAGGCCCTTGATCATGTTCTGATTTTTGGCCCGCCGGGTCTTGGAAAAACGACGCTGGCCAATATTGTGGCCCACGAGATGGGCGTCAATATCCGCCATACATCCGGGCCGGTCCTTGAGAAAGCCGGAGATGTTGCCGCCCTCCTAACGAATCTCGAGCCGCGGGATGTTCTTTTTATCGATGAAATTCACCGACTCAGTGCCGTTGTCGAGGAAGTCCTTTATCCCGCGATGGAGGATTACCAAATTGACATCATGATCGGGGAAGGTCCCGCCGCGCGCTCAATCAAACTCGATATACCGCCTTTTACCCTGGTTGGGGCGACGACCCGAGCAGGGCTTTTAACGTCTCCTTTAAGGGACCGCTTTGGGATTGTCCATCGCCTCGAGTTCTATACGGTGGATGAATTAGCACTTATCGTCACTCGCTCTGCGAGAATTCTGGGTCTTCAAATGGCGGAGGAGGGCGGCCTTGAAATTGCCCGTAGGTCCCGAGGAACGCCCCGGATAGCCAATCGCCTATTGCGTCGCGTCAGAGATTTCGCGGAGGTGCTCGGGGATGGTCATATCACCGGTGATTTGGCGTCTTCGGCGCTTGAGATGCTGAACGTCGATCGTCATGGCTTTGATCAATTAGATCGGAAGCTGCTCTCGGCCATGATCGAGCGATTTGATGGAGGGCCGGTGGGGCTTGATAACCTTGCTGCCGCCATTGGTGAGGAGCGGGGGACCATTGAAGATGTGATCGAGCCCTTCCTGATTCAGCAAGGGTTCATGATGCGGACGCCACGCGGTCGAGTGGCGACTCGATCGGCCTATCTTCATCTAGGTTTGCCGGTGCCTCGTCAAGAGATCGAGGCCTTCCCTGAATGAGTGCACCCGATGGGTCGATCGATAAAGGGGGTCCTCTCTTTGTTTGGCCGGTGAGGGTTTACTACGAGGATACGGATGCGGGTGGCGTGGTTTACCATTCGAACTACATCAGCTTCATGGAGCGGGCACGAACGGAATTCCTCAGGCGTCACGGTATCCTTTTGAGTGAGATGGAGCGGGATCATCGGGTTCTGTTTGCGGTCACCTCTTTGTCGGTCCATTTTAGGCATCCTGCACGCCTTGATGATGCCCTCGATGTGTCTGTAGCGATCCTTAAATTCGGCGCGGCCAGCATTGTTTTCCGTCAAACGATCTGCTGCCATGAGCGGCTTTTGGTTGAGGCTGACGTCAGGGTCGCGGCACTGTCTGCTGATGGTTTTAGGCCCATCCCGGTGCCATCGATCATAGAGACGAAGCTGAAAGCGGATCTCCCCCCTAAGACGGCTTCCGATTGACCACCGTTTTTTAAATCACCAGTCATTCCTAAGATGTCTTCAGAGCTATCTATTCTTAAGCTGATTCTCGATGCGAGCCCTGTGGTCAAAGTCGTCATGGCGATTCTCGTCTTGGCCTCAGTGACCTCTTGGAGCTTTATTTTTTCCAAATACCGGGACATCAAACAAGCCCAAGAAACGACGGACGAATTTGAGGAGCGTTTCTGGTCTGGTGTGGATCTTTTGGACCTCTATCGTCAGTTGTCTCGAGAGGAGTACGACACGGAGGGTCTTGAAAATATTTTCATGGCAGGATTTAAGGAATTTGCCCGACTTCGCCAGCAACCCAATATCGGGCCTGATGCGGTGATGGAGGGGACCCAAAGGATCATGAGGGTCTCTTTGAATCGTGAGTTGGAGCACTTGGACGAGCGTTTGCCCTTCCTCGCCACGGTCGGGTCGACGAGTCCTTATGTCGGTCTTTTTGGGACAGTCTGGGGCATTATGAGCTCCTTCCAATCGCTTGGAACGGCCAAGCAAGCGACCCTCGCTATGGTCGCTCCAGGCATCTCCGAAGCACTGGTTGCAACGGCTATGGGCTTATTTGCGGCGATTCCCGCGGTCATGGCCTACAACCGATACGCCACCGAGATTGGTCGTTTGACCGGTCGCTATGAGGCTTTTGCCGATGAATTCCTGAGTCTCCTCCATCGGAAGGCCCATACCCAATGAATGGGGTGGGCGTTTCGGGTCGAAATGGTCGGCGTCGACCTATGGCCGAAATTAATGTCATCCCCTACATCGATGTGTGTCTGGTGTTGCTGATCATTTTCATGGTCACCGCACCGATGCTCCAATCCGGTGTCGAGGTGGATCTTCCAAAGGCCGAGGCGAAGACGATCGAGACGAAGGACTCGATGCCGATTATTCTTTCCATCAAGGCCGATGGCCGCCTTTTTGTGGATCTTGATAATACCGGGGATGTGGAGGTGTCCGATATGGACCTACCCGGAAAATTAGTATCGGCGAGGCAGCGAGATGCGGACGTTCCGATTCTCATCCGGGGTGATGAGAAAGTCGATTATGGTCGCGTGGTGGCTGTCATGGCGGCGATTAAACAGGCGGGAATCCCAAGCGTCGGGCTGATGACGCGTCCTCCGGATCCATGACGGGTCGACCGATGATGCGTCGTCCTGGCGCCGTGCTGTTGTCAGTCGTCCTCCATGGCCTCCTTCTGCTTTGGCTGCTGCTAGGGCCAGAATCTTTGAAGACTAAAGAGCCTCCCCCCCAGCCTGACATCATTGAGGCGGTGATGTTGGATGATCCTCAGGTCATGAGGCCACGTGCCGAAGAGGCTCCCAAAAGCATCGAGGTCGCCCCTGAACCCTCAGCAATAAAGACGCCTAGGGCACTCGTGCCACCGCCGAAGCTGCTCGCGAAACCTTTGAAAAAGAAAGCGCTTCAAGGGCCTCCCCTTGACCAAAAGGAGGCTGACCTTAAAGCCGAAAGGGAGTCTAAAGCAGAGGCATCCAAGGCCTCTCAGAAAGAGAAGACGTTGCGTGAGGCGCGAGCGCGGCTTCAGGCGGAAACCCTGCAAAAAGCCGCCTTAGCTGCCAAGGAGAAGAAGGCGGAAGCCGAGCG
>CAILMG010000023.1 GCA_903835265.1 uncultured Methylococcus sp. | reverse complement strand
TGATCTTGCCCCCGTCATTTTTATTCGTTTGGGACATCATCAGCGCCTCTAAAGACTGGATGCGCTCCAGAAGAAAGCGAAGTTCGATATCCCGATCAATCAGCTCTTTTTCAAGACCGACCTTCTGAAGTTTGGCTTCCGTTTGATAAGCATTTAAAAGGGTTTTAAGCCTTAAAAAAAGTGAGGTTCTTCGAAGATACTCAACGGTCGTCTCAGCCCGTTTTAAAGCCAACGGCTTCGTTGGGCCTTCAGCGGAGATCTTGACATTCACAATACGGGTGGACTGTCCCATGAGATCATCCTCCATCGCCGCTAAATTTTTAGTATCCGATTTGGAAAGGCCATACGTTGGGACCGCATGCTTTGACCACCATTCAGGTGAAGAGAGAAATCGCTCATCTTCAATGTCTTCCCCAGCCGCTTTCCTGTCTTCAAAAATCTGGCCCGCGATAATAGGAAGGGTCTCAGAAAGAGAACGCCACTCGGTAAAGCCAATCCCTTGATTGCCTCCAACAAAGAGATTGTCCATCACAATATCGGCTTTATATTGTGACAGAGCCACGGCGCTCACCAGGGCCAAAATGGGTCCACACAATCCGCCCAAAAGAAGCCATCGCCCGTGTGCCTCTAAATAGGCGATCACGTCTGAAAAAGAAATCTCATCCTGATTCATGGATTCTGGATTCTGGATTCTGGATTCTGGATGATCCATGATGCAGGGCCTCAAGGGTTCGAAAAAGATAGATGGGAGATCACCATTCAAGACCCATCAATCACCGCAGCCACCCAAGACCTATGAGATCTCGGTCTCTCGGTAAGCATTCCATCAGAATCATCAAGGACTTGTCGTCATCAAACTTGATGACGATAAAAAAAGACCAGTGCTTTAGAGTTACACTTCTTAAAAAAAAGACGCGATGAGGGAGACCCCATGGGGCTCCTCTTAAAAGCGCAAATTATCGATGCATTGAAAGCGGGGTGCCTTTTGGCGTATGCCTTCAAAAAAAGATAGAAATAGCCCAGCCAGGAGATCTCCGGGCACCGACAAAAGCATGGATGCGCTCCTGCGCTCCGTCTATGAAGTCGCCCTTGATCCTGGCCAGATTCGAGAAGCCCTTGGCGATATCAAGATTCACCTCGGGGCGAGCGCCTTTAGCATGTTCAATCTGGATGGCTCATCGGGCCATCCCGCTGTGACGACCGATGGCCTTTCAGCCGCCTGGCTCAACGACTACGAAACGCATTGGTGGCAACACGATGTCTGGGTTCAGTCGGCCCATCAGCAAAACCTCGTGACCGGAGGAATAACGGTCATGGGCGCCCAGCTCATCGAGCGAAGAGATCTCATCAAAACGCCCTGGCACAACGAAGGGCTAGCGCCTAACAATATCCGCGATGTCCTCTGCACCTCGCTATGGCGGGAAGGCGAGGCCTCACCCAGAATGGCGCTTTCGTTTTATCGCCCCCTTCAATCGGTTGATTTTGGGGACGAAGAACGACAACTGTTGGGGCGTCTTGCGATCCATCTCACACAAGCTCTGAAAGTCGCCGAAACCCTCGATCTCTTTCATCAAAATAAGGCGATTAACGATGCCTTGATGAACAAAACACCCCATGCGGTGTTTATTCTCAGTGAGAACAAGCGAATCCTCTTCATGAACCCGGTGGCCGAAGAATCTCTTCAAAAGGGCTCCCTTCAGGTCACCTTGAAGAATGACCGCCTTTTAGCACTAGGCCTTGATTCCGCTCCATCGCTCGATGAGGCGTTCGCCTTAGTGGACCAAGGATTGATGGCGCCCATGGTCTTTATTTGGGAGCACGGGCCTCTGGGGCCACGGATGGGATCTGCAAAGCTCCTTGGCCTTAGCGATAAGGTCGGCGCTTCACTGAATCACTCCTCTCCGCACTATCTTCTGATCGTTGAAATTCAGCCCCGTCATGATGAGAGAGCACTCCACCTTTTTGCGTGTCTTTTCAAGCTGACGCCCGCCGAAGAGCGAATTCTCTCAGAGATTCTAGAAGATAAGAGTCCCTCAGACATCGCCGAAACCCTTGGAACCAGCCTCCCGACGGTTCGAACGCATATCCAAAGAATTCTTCAAAAAACAGGGACCAAGCGCATCACCGATCTGGTCCATCGGGTCAGTCACATTCGCCTCCCTCTTTGAGATTTAAAGGAACATCAGGCTGCCTCTGAGGCGTCATGCCGCAGCGCTTCATCGGGGTGTTATTCTTTGGGCACTCGCAATCATCTCTTCCTTGAAGCACCTGAGACATTCCCGATAGATCACCTTTCTGACCCATGAGCCATGACAACCCAAGACTTGAACGTCCGCGCCATCACTGAAAGATTAAGACCATACCTTGGCCTCGCTGCATCCCTTTCTCTTTTCGGAGGGCTCCTTGGAACAGGCTGCGCCGCCAATACCCCAAAGCAGGGTCTCGCCGAAAAGACCCAACCCTACTACCTGGACGCTCAGCTCTGCAGAGCCAAAAGTCCCGATAAAACCTTAGCTTCTGGTGAAGATCCCGCCGCTCATGTTGATGAAGCGGTCTACTTAAAGTGCATGAAACAAGCAGGCTACCAACAAGAAGCGAAGACCGACCCCTTACTCGTCGCATTAAAACGCTGCCAAAAAGAAGGCACGAGAACGGTTTCTGCAAGCGGTGAACAAGGACAAGTGCCCCCAACCCCTGCCGCCGTCAGAATCTGCCTTAAGAGCCGTGGGTTTCCAAGCACGGGAGAGGCCCCTGCCGCCAAAACCTCTTCGATGAATGGATCCCAAAAGCGGCCCGAAGGCCCTGAGCCCGTCCCTTCTTCATCGAAGGATGCCGTTCAAACCGTCATCATTCCCAAAAGGATTCCAGGCGTTCAATAATCCCATGGACGATTCAGCCCACTGCCCGCTCCCAAAAGGCCACTATGATCGAGTGCTGATGGCGCATGGCGGGGGTGGGCGGCTTATGCAACAGCTGATTGAAACCCTGATTGGCCCGATCTTTAAGAATCCTCATCAGGAACTTTCCCATGACAGTGCCAGGGTGCCCTTGGGCCAGGAGCGACTGGCCTTTACGACCGACTCCTTTGTCGTCAAACCCTTGTTCTTTAAAGGGGGGGATATCGGAAAAATCGCTGTCCTTGGCACCGTCAACGACCTCGCTATGGCCGGCGCTCAGCCCCTCTATCTCTCCGTCGGCCTGATTCTAGAGGAGGGGCTCCCCCTAAAAGACCTAGAGCGGATTCTGGTTTCCATGGCCACCACTGCTGAAACCGCCGGTGTTCAACTGGTCACCGGGGATACCAAGGTGGTTGAACGCGGCTCGGGGGATGGACTCTATATCAACACCTCAGGCATCGGCTCGCTGAGGGCCGCAATACCGCCCATCCATCCCAAGGCGATTGCCGTGGGTGATAGCGTCCTCATCAGCGGCGATATCGGCCGCCATGGCCTTGCGATCCTTGCCGCACGGGAGCATTTAAACCTTGATACCGATATTCAATCGGACTGCCGAGACCTTTCTCTGATGGTCAAGGCACTCCTCGATGCGGGGATTTCGATTCACTGCCTTCGGGATCTGACGCGAGGCGGTCTTGCGAGTGCGCTGATCGAAATCGCTGAAACAGCAGGGGTTCAGATCGTGATTGAGGAAACTGAAATTCCTTTAAGGCCTGATGTTGAGGAAGCCCTCGAGCTTCTTGGCTTTGATCCCCTCTTTGTCGCTAATGAGGGCTGTTTTGCGCTTTTCTTGGGGGCCGAAGAAGCCTCAAAGGCCCTTGAAATCCTAAAGCGTCATCCCGAAGGGGCTGATGCTCGCGTGATGGGATCGGTCACTGGATCAAAGCCTCAAGGCCAAGTTCTTCTGAGAACGGCCTTTGGGACGGAGCGGCTGCTCACTCGGCTTAGCGGCGAACAACTCCCAAGAATTTGCTGACCATCGAGGATTAGCCGAGGAGTCCTTCGATCAGCACATGCTGGGCGTTCGACTGATGGAACATCTTGAGGCGGCTCGCAAGGACGATCGCCCGCAGTTCATCGAGGGCCTGATCGAACACATCATTGATAATGAGGTAATCGTATTCCCCAAAGTGGGACATCTCGGAGATAGCATCGGCCATCCGCCGACGGATGGTCTCGGCATCATCCTGGCCGCGCCCGCTGAGCCTTGATTCCAAAGCATCCCTCGAGGGTGGGAGCACAAAGATGGTCTGGCAAGCCGGCATCAACCCACGGATCTGCCGTGCTCCCTGCCAATCGATTTCAAGGATGACATCTTTTCCAGCTTGGAGCGCCCCCTCGACGGTGGCCTTGGCCGTTCCGTAGTGGTTATCGAAGACTCTTGCATGCTCTAAAAATGCAGCCTCATCCACCATCTCACCGAATTCTTCCTGGCTAACGAACACATAGTCGCGCCCATCGACCTCTCCCGGCCGCTGAGCCCTCGTCGTATGGGAGACCGACACCACGATACCATCGAGTGTCTTCAACAGTTGTTTGACAAGGCTCGTCTTACCCGCACCGGAGGGTGCTGAAATGATGAACAAGGTGCCTTGTCGGCGTGAATTCGTCATATTGCTTCCCCGAAGTTCAAATCAAAGACAACCCGGCCCTCAAGGAGAGTCTTTGTGACCCGCCCCTTGAGCGTTTTCCCCCAATAGGGTGTATTTCCCCCAAGGCTACGCCACGTCGAATCTTGAAGGATCCATTCCCCTAGAGGGTCAAAGATCGTGATGTCGGCCAACGACCCGGGCGCCAAGGTTCCTGCGCTGAGGCCTAACACCTCAGCCGGTGATTGTGTCAGTGATTGAATAGCCCGAGGCAGCGTCATCACCCCCTCCCGAACCAACGCCAAGGTCAAGGGGAGCAAGGTCTCAAGCCCCGCCATACCCGGCTCTGTGGCTGGAAAGGCATCGAGCTTCGCATCCGGTTCATGGGGTTGATGATCGGAGCAAACGCTCCCGATCACGCCCTCTTTGACCGCCACTCTCAAGGCCTCGAGATCCTCTTTTGTCCTTAAGGGTGGGGAGAGGTGAAAGGCGGCATCAAATCCCTCAAGGGCTTCCTCCGTCAGATGGAGTTGATGAATGGCCACATCGGCCGTCACCTTAAAACCTTTTTCCTGGGCGCGCCAAATCGAGCGCATGGCTCTTGCGCTACTGATCTGAGCAAAATGCACCCGGGCTCCAGTCTGCTCAATGAGCGCTAAGACTTGGGCGACGGCGACCGTCTCCGCCGCATAGGGGATTCCTTTTAGCCCCATGCGGGCAGAGACGGGCCCCTCATGGGCGCAGCCCCCATCTTTAAGATCTGGATCTTCTGGCCGGACGATGACCAGAAGATCATGGCTTGCGGCATATTCAAGGGAGCGCCTTAACACCAAGGTGTTGGCGACCGGATGGTGCGCGTTGCTGACCGCCCGACACCCCGCTGCCTTTAGAGCGCTCATTTCACTCAAATCCTGCCCCTTAAGACCTCGGGTCAAGGCCCCAACGGGATGAAGCCGAACGAAGCCTTGAGCCTTCGCGCGATCGAAGATCCATTGAACCACCGCCGGGGTATCCACCACCGGGAGGGTATCCGGCGGAATCACGAGGGTCGTGATACCGCCTGCAACCGCGGCCATGCTTTCACTTCGAATGGTTGCCTTATGTTCAAGCCCAGGCTCCCTGAGGCGCGCGCTAAGATCAACGAAGCCGGGCGTGACCACACACCCTTTAGCCTCAAGCAAAAGGTCCGGGGTAAAGCCATCCGGAGCCTTGCCTAGGGCTTGAACAACACCATCCGCTATAAAGAGGTCGGTGACCTCATCCACACCTTGAGCGGGGTCCATCACTCGGCCCCCTCGAATCTGCAGCTTCTCGGTCATGCCGCGCCCCCAACACCCTCATGATGCATGGCCATCGACATCACCGCCATACGAATGGCGATGCCATGGCTGACCTGTTGAAGAATCACCGATCGTTCACCGTCCGCCACTTTAGAGTCGATTTCAACCCCTCGATTGATGGGGCCAGGATGCATCACCATCACATCAGGCGCCGCCTTTTCTAAACGAGTTTCAGTCAAACCGAAGCTCGCATAGTATTCATGTTCACTCGGGATGAAAGCACCATTCATTCGCTCCCGCTGAAGCCTCAACATGATGACCACATCGACCCCTTGGAGTCCTTCGGTCAAATCATGGAAGACACTAACGCCTAAGGATTGAATATCGGCTGGAATCAAGGTCCTCGGGCCCACCACCCGAATTTCCTTAGCCCCCAAGGTTTTCAAGGCCTCTATCTCGGAACGCGCCACCCTCGAATGGAGAATATCCCCAACGATGGCCACCTTGAGATGATGAAAATCGCCTTTATGCTTTCTGATCGTATAAACATCCAACATAGCTTGGGTCGGGTGCGCATGCCGGCCATCACCGGCGTTAATCACGCTGATATGCGGGGCAACATGCCGTGCGATGAAATGAGCCGCCCCACTTTGAGCGTGGCGGACCACAAACATATCGACGTGCATCGCCTCAATATTTCTGATCGTATCCAGAAGACTCTCACCCTTGGTGGTGGCCGACGTCGCGATATTGACGTTAAGGACATCCGCCGAGAGGCGCTTGGCCGCGAGTTCAAAGGTCGTCCTGGTCCTTGTGCTGGTCTCAAAAAAAAGATTGACGATGGTTTTGCCGCGAAGGAGCGGTACCTTTTTAACGGTCTGCTCCGTCACACTTGCAAAGGAATCTGCCGTATCCATGATCAATTCAAGAAAGGCGCGGTCAAGGCCCTCCACCGTCAAAAAGTGGCGGAGCTTGCCATCCGGGTCTCTTTGAAGGGTATCCTTTTTAGCCATCATCGCATCATACCGTGTGCATCGAGAGCTTCAGGGGCTGAGGCCCCATTAACTTGATGCGCTGACCTTTCGATAGGGTCAAGACGCCACCGCGGCAATCAGGCCGCAAGGGGATCTCCCGGCCATTTCGCTCCAGGAGAACCCCGAGCACCACGGCGGCGGGACGGCCATAATCAAAAATCTCATTGAGCGCCGCACGAACCGTTCGTCCGGTATAAAAAACATCATCGATCAGAAGAATCGGCCGTCCTTCCAACTTAAAGGGCAGCTGGCTCGTTTGAACCTTAGGGTGCATGCCGATCCTTGAGAAGTCATCCCGGTAAAACGAAATGTCGAGCTTCCCCAAAGGCTCCTTGATCTCAAGCCGGCGATGCAAGGCTTCAGCAATCCAGGCACCGCCACTGTGGATGCCGATCATCAAGGGATTTTCAAGAGCGCGCCGCTCAATTTCAAGCCTTAGGGCCTCTTCGAGCGTCTTCAATAAATCCTCGACCTTGGGGACTTCAATCATCAAGGGACCCTCTCGGCGCCGTATGATCAAGCCAAGTCTGAAGAATCAACTGG
>CAILMG010000022.1 GCA_903835265.1 uncultured Methylococcus sp. | reverse complement strand
TCATGGAAGAATTGTTCGTAGCGCCTCTGCACTACGGCTTCGTCTTCTTTGGCTGGTTGGCTCTGGCGATCGCTGGTGTACTTCTGCAAGTCTTCGCTAGCTTCGGCAATCTGATTGGCCGGGATCTTTGCCCGGACATCGCCCGCTAAGAGACCTTGCTTGGCGAGGCAAAAGCCTCGCCGTTCCATGAAGAACCCCCGACTTCAACCTCGGGGGTTTTTTATGAGATCTCGCGCAACGATCGCCATGGCTCAATGAATTCCAGCATGGACGTCATCGACTCCGACCAAGACACGGGCCTCACTCCAGAAGTCGAAGCGGCCGCTCGAAAAGAAGCCCTAAGGCCGACATCCAAGATAAGACCCTTGAGCCCCTTAAGATATCCCTCATCATCACCCACCTGAAAGACCCAGCCGGTCTTTCCGTGTTCTACCAGGATAGAGGCATCACCCACCTCCGTGGTCACGATCGGCAACCCTAACGCCGCGGCCTCGGCTAAGGCCATGCCATAAACTTCTTCGGCGCTAAAATAAGCAAATAGATCCATGTCCGCCAGAAGCCTCACCATCGCCGACTGACCAAGGGCATCGTGAAGGGTGACTCGCTGCCTGAGATTAAATTCCTTGAGGGCGGCGATAAAATCATGTCGGTAAGCGGGCGCACTGAGACCAATCACCACATGCCAATGCCAATCGGAGGGGCAGCCCGCTAACATCTGAAGTAACGGTAACAGCCGCTTGCCGGGGACCAGGCTCGCAACCGTCGCGATCTGGGCCACACCCAGCGGTGAGGGACGCCGATGCGATGACCGCGCCGCAATAAAGCCTTCACTGACTCCAGGAATCACCAACCCACAGCGCCTCTGCGGCCAAAGACCCTGGATCCTCTGTCGCGCGTTGACCCCTGTCGTCATAACGAAGTCAACCTGCGCCACGACGCGATCGAATTGTGCGCGCCAACGAAGGCGTTCGGCCGCCTCAATCAGAGGGTTTTCAAAGGGAAGGAAATGGATGAAAAGCCCATGAGAGCCCTTTAGGGAAGGGACCCCAGAAGCCGCCAATAAAGGAATATCCAGACTGTCCCACAGGAACAATGAAGCCTCAGCACCCTCCCCTTTCAGCACCTGATCGGGCGTCAGCGCGCGGAGCGGAACCCCTGACCGTTGAGCCTCAAGGATCATGCGCGAATTAAAGAGATGTCCTCCCGATACCTGACCCGCCATTTCCTGACACACCAAGACAAGGGGGCGCTGATGGCGGGGGATCACCCGAACCTCTGGGGTATTGCTATCATCATCGAAGATTCCTCCACCCTTGCCGCCCCGATACCATGAACGAACGACTCTCCGTCTGGACCCGCCAACACGCCACCTTGATGACCCTCGGCGTTCTGGCCTTTATGCTCGAACGATCAAGCTTCCCTCTGGTAGCGATCGCCGGAGGCTCCATGCTGGGTCTTCTGATTCGCTTTCGGGGGAGTTATACCCCAAACAAGGGGTTTGGTGCCGGCAACGTTCTGACACTCACCAGAGCAATGCTTGCATTAGCCCTCATGGCAAAAAGCGACCTTTCTCTGGGGTGGACCGAAGCAGCCATCATGATAGCGCTCCTCAGCGATGGCCTCGATGGCTGGATCGCTAGGAAGGCTGGCATGGCCTCCCCTTTTGGCGACGTCTTCGATCAGGAGAGTGATGCGCTCGTGTTTTTGGCGATTTGCCTCTTGCTGATCGCCAACCGGCAGCTAGGCCTCTGGATTCTCTTGCCTGCAAGCTATCGCTATCTCTTTATTCTCTTCTGCCGCAGCATCAAACCAACCGAAAAGGCGATTCAAGGAACCTCGGCCACCCGAGCGATTGGGATCACCTCGATGATGGCTTTGGCCGCCTGCCTTGCACCCATCGTCCCTGATCAAGGGGTCTTTTGGACCGCAAGCGCCGTCACCCTGCTTCTATCCCTGTCATTCCTGAAGTCCGGCTATCTGATTTATCGACCCTCCCCTGATGCTCATTCAGAACCAACGCATTGATGTCATTTGGGGCAACACCAAAGACTATGCCTCCTGGATTGTTGGGGGCACAGCAAAAGCTTAACAAAAGGCCGGACCACCGCTTTGCAGGGGGAGACAATAGGCCTTTACAGAAACCCTCCAGCGCTGTCCCTACATGAGAAACCAGACCACTTAGCGCCGAGTCAGCGCCCATTAAAATAGTCATCACCGCTTCGGAGCGATCTAAAAAGAAACCTTTAGCCATGCGTCTTTTTCTTACAAGGCGTGGTTACTTGCTCTGCCCTTGATGCTCTTACTGCCTGAAGCCTTCGCACCTCCTGCCAAGATTATTATTCTTCGACATGGAGAAAAATCTACGAGCACGGGACCGAGCGGGAGATGGTCTCTGTAGCGGAGGCTGGAACCGGTCCGTAGGCTTGAATACCAAATACCTTACACTGGCGTGGACCGGGGCGGCCATCATGATAGCGCTCCTCAGCGATGGCCTCGATGGCTGGATCGCGAGGAGGTCTGGTAATCCCCCCTTAAAGATCGGAAGGAGCCTTATTCTTTCGACAGCGGTCTGAGCAGAATTGAACTGAAGCCCAATTTTTGGCCCATGATTTTCGCCAGACCATGACCCGACCACAGGTCTTACAGCGCTTTCGGAGGAGGGTGGACTTATTCCCTTTAAAATCCTCTGTAGCACCCTTTTTTTCGGTCTTCATCACTTCCTCATGGTTTAAGGTTTGAACCACGTTCTTTTTCTATCCGACCGCCATTGAATTCGTAAATTCCTAACCATGGAGATTCACCCCCCATGAGAAACTTGATTCTGATCCTAGGCGATCAGCTCAATCTTGATGCTTCCGCCTTTGATGACTTTGACCCTCTCATGGATCAAATCTGGATGGCGGAGGTCAGGGAAGAGTGCACCGAGGTGTGGTCCAGCAAGCCGAGGATTGCCGTTTTTCTAGCCGCCATGCGCCATTTCAAAGCGAGACTGGAGGAGAAGGGCTGGCCCCTTGAATACCGAAACCTCGAAGACTCAGAAAATCTCGGCACGCTGCCACTAGAACTTAACGCTGCGATTCAGCGACACGCACCTCGCCAACTGATCATGACGGCACCGGGCGATTGGCGAGTGCTTGAGGAGATCAAGGCGGTTGCCCATCGGCACGATCTTTTTCTTGAAATCAGAAATGACCGCACCTTTTTTACAACCGTTCACGACTTTGTAGCGTTTACCTCAGGTCGGCGCCAGATCCGAATGGAGTATTGGTACCGCGCCCTTCGAAAGCAGCATGACATCCTGATGGATAACGGGGAACCTGTGGGCGGTCAGTGGAACTTTGATGCGGATAATCGCAAAAGTTTCGGCAAAGAGGGCCCGAAAGAATCGCAGAAGCCACTGGGGTTTGCCCCAGACGCCATAACACAAACGATTTTGGCTCTGGTTCAAGCGCGATTTCCTGATCATCCAGGATCCCTGAATGACTTCAGTTGGCCCATGACACAGGAAGAGGCCGATCAGGCGCTCACCGATTTTCTAGACCATCGACTAGCCCTTTTCGGCCCCTATGAAGATGCTATGTGGCAAGGAGAACCGTACCTTTTTCACTCGCAGCTTTCTATGGCCATGAATCTTAAGCTCTTGTCTGCTCGGAGGGTCGTCCGTGCGGTTGAAGTGCGCTATCGGGAGGGAGCCATTGCCCTGGCGTCGGCCGAGGGCTTTATCCGGCAGGTTCTGGGTTGGCGAGAATATGTCAGGGGCATCTACTGGACGCAGATGCCGGCCTATCAGGAGCTGAATGCGCTGGCCGCGTCTCAGGATCTTCCAGGGTTCTTTTGGACCGGTGAGACCTCGATGAATTGCCTTTCCCAATGTCTCAGTCAAAGCCTTAACCTAGGCTATGCGCACCACATTCAAAGGCTCATGGTCATCGGCTTGTATGCCCTTCTTTTTGGCGTGCGGCCGGATGCCGTTCATGAATGGTTTCTTGCCGTCTATGTTGATGCGGTGGAATGGGTCGAACTTCCGAATACGCTTGGGATGGGGCAGTTTGGCGATGGCGGCTTTATGGCAAGTAAGCCCTATGTCGCGAGCGGCCAATACATTCATCGGATGAGTAATTACTGTGCATCCTGCACCTATGACTCAAAGCAACGGGTTGGTCCAAAGGCCTGTCCTTATACAACGCTTTACTGGGATTTTCTGATACGGCATCGCGATCAGCTGTCCTCCAATCCAAGGATGGGCATGCAATTCAAAAATTTGGCATCGATCGCCCCGGCACTTCAGGAAGAGATCAAGGCGCAGGCACGACAACATCGAGAGCTCGTATTGCAGGAGGCTGCGCAACCCCCTTCAGGGTGTTGAACCCTCATCCAAAAGATCACCCGACCTAAAAAAGGCGATCAAAGTTCTGGCCGTACTAAACGCCAGTCATTATAAAATCGACCGCAGGAAGAGTTTCGGACCTACTAGCCAACAAACTGGTTACCTTTTGACCGATAAGCCTGTTGGAGATCGCTGAAACTTGTTGCGTCAACCTGGAAAGCCTCAGATCTGGCAATACCTACCCTATCTTCTGCCCCAGCAAGTCTATTTGATGCACGATCAAACCCAAGGCTTGCTGTCGGAGCTGCGCTAATCGCCCTGAATACCAGGCATTGAGTGCCTCCGGATCAAACAGCGATGACCTTGAAGCCTCCCCCCAAATCATCTCCAGCAAAGCCTCGAGACAGCGGGCATCTCCATCCCGGTAACTCCCACAAAATGGGGTCAAACTCCAGTCCGACGCCCCATAAGCCAGAACCTCAAATCCTTTGGCAAGCATCGCCCGATGAAGCGCTCGACCCGAATGGGCACCGCCACAGGGAAGGCCCTCAAAGGTTCGACTCATCGACCGATCGTAATACTCGAGGACAGCCCCCTCGATGTTGGCATCCGGGGCAGCCGGAAAAAGGGCCGTGCCGGCATCATAGTTAAGCGTCGCATAGAACAGCCCATTGGCCGCAAGCCAGTCCCGAAGACGCTCAAGAATAAACGCAGGAGGCAAAAGATCCATCAGCGCATGCGCGGTGATCACATCCCACTTTTCGCCCTCCCCCGGGACGAAGTCTTTAAGATCCCTCTTCAAAAAACGAACCGTCGTCACCTCCCGATCTCTGACGGCCCGAATGAAGGCATCCTCCCTAGAAACCTCATAATCCTGCTGCTCGAGAAGCTCAACGGTTGCCGAATAAGCCTTATCGAGAAGATCCCCATCGCGGTCGACCGCCGTGATGTCAAGGCGCCCCAACAGCGGCTCCTCTAGAAGACGGCGGATCGTTGCGCCATGACCGCAGCCAAGATCAAGCACCCTAAGCTCAAGCCGACTTCGAAGGGCCGCCCAAAAAACGGCTTTGACGTCTCGATTGAGGCTCCTTTCATCCAATAGGAATTTGGCATCGAGATAATCACCAAAGGAAATCGTCATAAGAGAACTCTGATCAAGGGGCGCGCTCAGGTCGGTCCAGTATAACCGGCCCAATCAAGATCATTTTCAAACAGCTTGATGTTCATGGTCACGTCAGAAAGGACCAAACGATCGCTCAAGCGCTGGTAAAGAATCCTAGAGAAATGCTCAATGCTCGGATTGAGTCCCTCAAAATCAGGGAGATTGTTGAGAACGTTATCCCTAAAGAGACCGAGAACCTCCCCAAGCGCTGCCTCAAGCTCCACAATATCGATGAGGTAGCCATGCTGATTGAGAGACGCCCCCTGAAGCTGCACTTCGATGCGATAGTGATGGCTGTGCTCGAAATTTTCGGCACCCCAGTCCCCGCCCACTAAAAAGTGACGCGCGATGAAATCACGCCCGATCGCCAATTGATACATGTCTTTAATACTCAAAAATGACCTGCAAGGAATCCGCCGCTGGATCAGCGGTCGCCTCAAAGGCTAACTGACAGGCAGAAGGTGAAAATCGATGTGTGATGAGGCGCTCAGGCATGAGACGGTTCAGCCATTCAAGCGCCAGAGCGAGGCGCCGGGCCTTATCCCAACGCCCAGTCAATGAAGAACCGAGCGTACTCACCTGACTCGACATCAGCCGAATCCGCCGCCGATGAAAGCTCCCCCCAAGATCCAAAACTTCCTCAGATTTGCCATACCAGGAGCCGACCACAATCCGACCATCAAAACCGGTGAGCCTCATGGCCTGATTCAAGGCATTCATCCGACCCGATACCTCCACCACAAAATCAAGGCCATTCTGTCCTTTTTCAAAGAGACCGTCCTCAAGAACCTTCAAATCACGATCCTTCGAAGCATCGATAACGATCCCGGCCCCAAGCCTTTTAGACCAAGCCCTCCGGAAGGCGAGAGAATCCGCTGCAAGAAGCCCCCCAAGGGGATGTTGTTTCAGCAATGCGACCACCAGAAGGCCTACCACGCCCTGACCAAACACCATCCCGCGTTCCCCCACCAGCGGGGCCGCATCCATGACCAGACTGAGCGCCGTCTCCATAGCGGCTAAAAACACAGCCCGCTCACTAGGCATCCCTTCAGGCAAGAGATAACAGCGATCAGTCGAGACCAACAATTCGCTCTGATGGGTATGAAAGACAAAAACGCGCCGACCGATCAAGGACTGGTGCGCCGCATCCCCTGACGCGAGAACCTCGCCTACCAGGGCATAACCCGAGGCCATCGGGTAGCCTTGAGCTTCAAGAAAGGGATCCAGATGCAGATCGTCGAGCGAGCGCTCCGGTAATCGACCCCTAAAGACCAGGGATTCGGTCCCCGCGCTAATCGCTGAACATAACGCTCGAACTTTCAGCTCACCAGAACCTGGAGCGCGAAGAGCGAGGGCCTTGAGGTCGACCCGACCAGGATCCAGATGAACAATGCCAACCGCCGTCATGAGGCGTACTCAAGGGCTCCAAAGGCAATTAAGTCGGAACCCAAGCTCTCATAGCGGCACCCCGTAATCGTCAGCGGGATTCCCAAGGGACTCAAGGGGCCTTCAATCGCCTTAAATCCGCCAATAATCTTCGGCGTAATGGTGATCACACAGTAATTGACTAGCCGTTGCTTCAGAAAAGTAGAAATAATCTTGCCACCGCCCTCGACCATCACGGTCCGGATGCCAAGCTTAAAAAGAACATCGAGCGCGGCATGAAGATCGACACCCCCTTCAGCATCCGCCTTCACCACGATCACTTCGGCACCCGAGCGGGTCAGCGCCTCCCGCTGCGCGAGTTCAGAATCCATCGTGGTCAGAATCACCGGGGACTTGGTAGAGCCTTTCAACAGCCGGCAACCCGGGGGGGTTCTCAAATGACTGTCGAGGATCACCGGCCGGGGATCTTCACCTTCGCAATAACGGACATTTAACTGAGGATCATCGGCCAGCAGGGTATTGACGCCGACGAGGAGCGCATCATGCTGTGATCGGAGGTAGTGGGTCAGTGCTAGCGATTTTTCAGAACTCAAGGGGAACGGGATGCCGGCATCAACCGCGATACTGCCATCCATGCTCTGAGCATATGTGAGCGTCACAAAAGGATGGCCCTGATCAGCGTGGCGGGCCAACAAGAGCTGATCCACCAGCGGCTCAATGAAGGCCAACGCCTGACCTTCTGGATGTCTCTCCCTGAATTTGAGCTGGTGGGACATGCGCTCGGCTTTGGAGCGCAAATAGCCCAAGTTTTCGGCATGGTGGCCCACCTCAATCGGTATCCGCGAGGCTATCATCACGCCGTGCGACTCCAGCGCCTCGATCTTGTGGGGGTTGTTGGTGATCAGCCGGATGGTCTTGACGCCAAGTTCATTCAATATTTTTGCGGCGATGCCGTAATCCCGCTCATCCGGCTGGTGACCGAGCTCAATGTTGGCCTCCACGGTATCGAGGCCTCCATCCTGGAGGTTGTAGGCTTCCATTTTCTTTGAAAGACCAATGCCTCGCCCCTCCTGACGCAGATAAATCAGAATCCCCGCCGCTTGCCGGCCGAGGTATTGCTGGGTGTGCTTCAATTGGTCGCCGCAGTCACACCGCCTTGAACCAAAGACATCCCCGGTCAGACACTCTGAATGGACCCGGACCGGCACATTGGACTGTCCTCGGACATCCCCTTTGACGAGGGCTAGATGCTCCTTGCCGTCCTCATCGTAAAGGGACAGCATGAAGTCCCCAAAGGCGGTCGGCAGGCGGGTTTTAACAAGATTATGGACCACAGTGATCGATAGGAAGGGAGATCTAAGACAAGCCCGACAGTATAACGGAGAACGAGGCCTGTCACTTCAGTCAAACCGCGCACGCGCCAACCTCTAACCGCGATAAAGTCGCTCGATGATGGCTCGAAGGGCAACCTCCTGAGCTTCAATACTGGCCACCAGCTGGAACTGCCGCTCGGCTCTCAGGAGATTCTGACCCGGATGATCGACCCTAAAGTAGGCATCCCCTGAAAGATGATCTGTTAGAAACCTTATACCCAGCTCGAGAGGCAAAAGTCGAATAGCGTCATAAAGATAGTCGACATCGACCCGCGAGAAAAACCCTCGAGCCACCTCGAAATAGCCCCCCAATAACGCCTCAAAGATCGTCAGATCAAACACGACCGCCGCCCCCTCCGCTTCACCGGAGGTATTGCAGCAGGACCTGAAGCAGTCCCCAAGATCATAGTGCCGGAGTCCTGGCTTGACGGTGTCAAGATCAATCAGACTGATAGCGCGCCCACTAGCGCGGTCGAAGAGGACATTATCAAGCTTCGGATCACCGTGCATGATCGCAAGCGGAAGATCCCCCTTCATCTTTCCCCGCTCAAGGACAGGCACCCGATCCCTTCGGGCATCAATGAAATGGAGGGCCTCAAGGACGCTGCCTGAAGACCCCTCAAGGGGACCTTGGGCCACCCGATGATCGAGCGCCAAAAGATAGCCCGGCGCTTCATGAAACCCGGGCAGGGTATCGTGGAGCCTCTCGGGAGAAAGGTCATCGAAGAGGCCATGAAACAAACCCAGCGCTCGTCCGACCTCAAAGGCTTCGCTGGGCCGGGTAATCCTCTCGAGAGACCGACTCTGGTCAATATAGGTAATAGCTCGCCAACATTGATCGTCCCGAGCGCGAAAGAAGCGGCGACCCTCCAGGGTCCATAAAGGCTTCGGTAGCTGGAGCCCCTCGGGGCCGGGAGATTTGCTTTCAAGGTGGGAGGCCATCACATGGAGGTTATCCATGATCGCCTCAGGGCTCTCAAAAACATGAGGGTTCAGTCGCTGAAGGACCCAGAACCCGGCCCTTTGCTCGACCCGATAGGTATCATTGATCAGACCCCGCCCCAAGGGGATCACCGCCTTGATGCCATCTTCAACGGCAAACGCCAAAGCCGCTTCAAGGGCTTCCGGAGGCGCCAGCCGATGCGGATCAGCAGAACCGATCAGCATTCAGGCTTTCCAGAAGAAAGCCCAAGACGCTCACGCGTGACCTCCTTCGCCCGCTCGCTTTTCTTCAAGAGAACATAGACGGCACCCGCGCCCCCATGCCATTTCTGGGCGCTATGAAAAGCCATCACCTCCGGTATCATGGGGAGCCAACGCGCCACAAAACTCTTCAGCAAGGGTATTTTGTCCTTGTTGCGCTGGCCCTTGCCATGACTGATCAGGGCTGAGCGAACATCGTAGCGCATGCAGTCCTTGATAAACCGACACACGGCTTCTCTGGCCTCCTCAACCGTTAACCCATGGAGGTCCAGCGTCGCCTCAATCTCATAAGCTCCCCGCTGCAGGCGGCGATAGACCCCAAGCTGAACCCCATCGCGTCGAAAGCTGATCACCGCCTCCGGACGAACATGATCGACAAAGGTGGTGGGGAGATGGATCTCTTCCACCTGGGTCAAACGTTGCGCAGCCTCCCGCCGATAGAGCATCCCTGGGGCCTCCTTTTCGGTCCGGGAACGCCCGGCGATCCTTGGTTCGGGAGCCAATGGACGCACATCAGCCATTTCATTGAGAAAGAGATCCGCTTCATCATCGCTCATAGGCATCACTCGAAAACCTTCCAGATTCCGGCCAACACACAAGACCAGAACGACTAGGGTAGATCGATTATATGCGCTTCAAGATCCTCGATGCCGGTTTCAGGGATGGCGAAACCACGCACCGAGATCCCGGCCTCATGGACCGACTCTCGGCTTCCGGAAATCAACGGGTGCCAGTCGAATAGCGGTTTCCCCTCCGCCACCAAGCGGTAGGCACATGTGACCGGTAGCCAATGAAATTCCACCCGATGGCGCCTCAGGTCGAGGCAGCCGGGAACGTGGGCTTGACGCCCCTCATAATGGCTGCAGCGACACTGCTCAATATCGAGAAGATGGCACGCAAGGCGCGTAAACACGACCTCACCATCGTCTTCATCCTCGAGCTTATTCAAACAGCATCGGCCACAACCATCACACAAGGACTCCCACTCTGCCTCCGATAAGGAAGCGAGCGGTTTTTTTTCCCAAAACCGCTCTAAAGCGGGACCTGATCCCATCAGGTGAGATTGATCCATTGACGACCATCGCGCTCCAGCAGCTCGTCTGCTTCCTGAGGGCCCCAAGACCCTGCGGCATAATTCGGAAAGCTACGAGGCGGTAGGGCCTTCCAGACATCAAGCGCCGGTTGGATGATGCTCCATCCCGCCTCGACCATATCGGCACGCTGGAACAGGGTGGCATCCCCAATCATGCAGTCCAGTAACAGCCGCTCATAACCGGTATCGGGGGTTGATCCAAAATAATCGCTGTAATCAAAGTCCATCTTGACGGCCCCCAACTTCATCACAGGACCCGGGACTTTGGCGCCAAACTGCAGGGAGATGCCTTCCTTCGGTTGAATATGAATCACCAGCCGATTGGTCGTTAGCTGCTCAATGGCGGTATTGCGGAACAGGATCAGGGGCGCTCGACGGAATTGAATGACAATTTCGGTCGAACGAGCACTCATGCGCTTCCCGGTTCTGAGATAGAAAGGGACATCGGCCCACCGCCAGTTATCAATCATCAACTTCATCGCGACGAAGGTCTCGGTCCCTGATTCGGGAGCGACATGAGCCTCTTGGCGATAACCAGGAACCGCTTCTCCGGCCACTTTGCCTTCACCATATTGACCGCGCGCCATCTTGCTAAGGACATCTTCCGGCGATGGAATCTGGACGGCCCTAAGCACCTTGGCCTGCTCATCGCGGACCGCATCAGCCCCAAACGAGACCGGCGGCTCCATCGTGGTCAATGACAACAACTGAAAAAGGTGATGGGGGACCATATCTCGAACAGCCCCAGCATCCTCGTAATAAGGACCACGCTGCCCAACGCCGACCGATTCAGCCGCAGTAATCTGGACATGATCAATATAGCGGCGGTTCCATACCGGCTCAAAAATACTGTTGGCAAAACGCATGACCAAAATATTCTGAACGGTTTCCTTCCCAAGATAATGGTCAATTCGGTAAATCTGCCGCTCCCTTAGAACCTTCTTGATATCGGTATTAAGCTCCTGCGCAGACGCGAGATCGTAGCCAAAGGGTTTTTCAATAATGACCCGACGCCAATGGCCCCCTTCCTCGGACGCCATACCGGCCTCACCCAACTGCCGGATGATCTCTCCAAAAAGGCTCGGAAGGGTTGCAAGATAATAGAAATGATTATCTTCGATCTCATGAATCTTTCTGACTTCGGCGCAGCGGGCCTTGAGAGCTGCATAAAATTCAGGATCACGAACATCACCGGCGATAAAGTAGATTCGCTCAGCAATCCAATCGAGGGTTTCCTGATCAAATTCGCCCTGATCAAGCTCTTGGTCGGAGTAGTTTTTGACGGCCTTGACCATGCGCTCCCGAAATAAGCCCTCATCCTGAGGCTCGAACGAGGTGCCGATGAGAGCAAATTTTGGTGACAGCAATTTGGCGCGGGCCAGATTGTAAAGCGCGGGTAACAGCTTGAGCTGGGTCAAGTTACCGGTTGCACCAAAGATGACCATGACACAAGAGTCCCCAGGACGACCGGGCGCCGGTGAGGACAACTGAGGGTGTCTATTCATTTCTTTTCCTGATGACCACCGAAGTGGTAGCGCATCGCAGACAACACCTTCAAAGCAAACTCATCTTCACCCCGGGAGGCAAAACGCTGATTAACAGCTGCCGTCAGCACCGGTGCCGGGGTCCCCTGCTCAATCGCTGCATGAACCGTCCAGCGGCCTTCACCCGAATCAGAGACCCGACCCGAGAATCCGTCGAGCTCCGGACTCTTTGCAAGGGCGAGGGCCGTCAAATCCAAAAGCCAAGAGGTCACGACACTGCCACGACGCCAAAGTTCGGCAATATCCTTCAAGGGAAGGTCGTACTGGAAATGCTCCGGATGTCGAAGCGGTGAGGTTTCAGCATCAGCCTCACGTCCTTCAAGGCCCATGTTCGCCTGTTTTAAGATATTGAATCCTTCCGCATATGCCGCCATAAGCCCGTATTCAATGCCGTTATGCACCATTTTGACAAAGTGCCCAGCACCCGCTGGCCCACAATGGAGATAGCCCTGCATCGCCGTGCTCTCATCCTGATCGGCCACGATCGGCTCAATCTCCCCGACACCAGGAGCCAGCGCCTTTAGGATCGGGTCAATGTGCTTTACCGCGGAGGAATCCCCACCGACCATGAGGCAGTACCCTCGATCAAGACCATGAACGCCGCCACTGGTGCCGATATCAAGGTAATGAACACCCGACTGAGCCAGGCTTTTAGCACGGCGAATATCATCGATATAGTAGGAGTTACCGCCATCAATCAGGATATCGCCGGGGCTTAACAAGGGCTGAAGACCCTCGACGGTGGCATCGACCACAGCGGCCGGCACCATAATCCAGATCACCCGAGGGGCCGCAAGACTATTGACAAAATTTTCTACACTTTGAGACCCCTTCGCGCCCTCCAGAGCCAATGCCTCGACGGCACTTTGTTGACGATCAAAGACCACACAATCATGGCCCGCCCGCATCAAGCGCCGCGCCATATTGCCGCCCATCCGACCTAACCCGATGATGCCTAACTGCATGATGATATCTCCTTGGATTTTTGGCGGCACGTCGCCGCTCTATTTAAGACTCGCAAATTTCACGCCACAAACAACCATCGCCTACTCCACCGTGACCGACTTCGCTAAGTTTCGAGGCTGATCAACATCCGTCCCCTTAATAAGCGCTACATGGTACGCGAGCATTTGTAAGGGAATTGTGAAGACGATTGGGGCCACGACCTCGTCGGTTTCAGCGACCCTTAAAAGCTTTACCCCTGGCACCGAGTCCATCGACGCGCCAGCACCTGCAAAGACATAGAGCTCCCCACCTCTGGCATGGACCTCCTGAAGATTAGATTTAAGCTTTTCAAGGAGCTCATCATTGGGGGCCACCGCCACCACAGGCATCTCATCATCAATCAAGGCCAACGGCCCATGCTTTAATTCTCCAGCGGGGTAGGCCTCAGCATGGATATAGGAGATCTCCTTCAGCTTCAGCGCGCCTTCCATGGCAACCGGGTACTGGGGCCCACGACCCAGATAAAGGGCATGCTCCTTGTCACCGAACCGCTCGGCCCATTGCTGGATGTCATGTTCAAGGGTCAAAGCATGTGCAACCCGAGCCGACAGCGACTCGAGCTCTTTCACAATGGCCCGCTCGCGATCCTGACCAAGGGCATGTCGACGCCCAAGGACCAAGACAAGCATTAACAAGGCCACCAGCTGGGTGGTAAATGCCTTGGTAGAGGCAACCCCCACTTCAGGACCCGCTCGGGTCATCAGATGAAAATCAGAGCCCCGCACCATGGAGCTTTCAGGAACATTACAGATGGCGAGCGTGGAGTCGTAACCAAGCCGGATAGCTTCCTTGAGGGCCGCGAGGGTATCTGCGGTCTCACCCGACTGTGAGATGGTCACAAACAGAGTGCCCTCGGTCACCACATGGCGCCGATAACGAAATTCGCTGGCGACCTCGACGTCACAACGAATCCCCGCGATATCCTCGAGCCAGTAGCGCGCCACGAGGCCGGCATGATGGCTGGTTCCGCAGGCGACAATCTGCACATGGCGAATACGATCAAAAGCCACAGCGGCACCCTCTCCAAATGCTGCGTCCAAGACCCGGCCGTCCTTCAAACGACCCTCCAGTGTCTTGGTGATGGCCTTCGGCTGCTCATGGATTTCCTTTTGCATGTAATGCCGATAGTCACCCCGCTCGACCGCGTCAGCAGCCAATCCAGTCTCATGAACCGGGCGCTCTAATTTTTCGCCATCCCGATCAAAAATGGAGACAGCATCAACCGTCAGCGCCACCATGTCACCATCTTCAAGAAAGACAAAGCGCTGGGTTTCGGCGACCAAGGCGAAAATATCCGACGCGATGAAATGTTCGCCTTCGCCAAGACCCACCACGAGGGGGCTCCCCTGGCGCGCAGCAATGAGGGTCTTCGGCTCGGCAGTGGCAATAACCCCGATGGCATAGGCTCCTTCGAGGAGCTTGGTGGTCTCCCGGACCGCATCCATCAGCGACAACCCCTGCTGCATAAAGTCGCTAATCTGATGAACGATGGTCTCGGTATCCGTCTCGGATTCAAAGATATAGCCCTTCGCCTCAAGAGAAGCCCTCAGCGATTCATGGTTCTCAATAATGCCGTTGTGCACCACCGCCACGGCGTCGCGACACAGATGCGGATGCGCGTTGCGCTCTGATGGAGCCCCATGGGTCGCCCATCGGGTATGCGCGATCCCGAGATACCCCGCGGTGGGTGAAACGTCAAGGGCCGCTTCAAGCTCTCGAATCTTGCCCTTCCGCCTGACCCTTTTCAGGGCACCGACTGCGTCAATCACGGCGATCCCGGCCGAGTCATAGCCCCGATATTCAAGTCGCTTTAGACCTTCCACCAAGATGCCAGTGACATCACGATGCGAGATAGCCCCTACGATTCCGCACATAGATCAATCCCCACTCTCTTGGCGCTTCTTCTTTGGCCGCTGCCAACCTTCAACATTCACCTGCCGACTCCTGCTTAAGGTCAGCACATCGGCCGGGGCATCCCGGGTGATGGTCGAACCCGCGCCAATCGTCGCACCGGCACCAATTCGGACCGGGGCCACCAACTGACTATCAGAACCGATGAACGCCCCATCCTCGATGATGGTTTTAAACTTATTGACGCCATCATAATTGCAGGTAATGGTTCCGGCACCAATATTGACGCGGCTACCCACGGTCGCATCCCCGATATAGCTGAGGTGATTGACCTTGGATCCTGCACCGATTCGGGTCTTCTTGATCTCCACGAAATTTCCCACATGGACGCCGGCCTCAAGCTCCGTATCAGGGCGGATGCGGGCGTAAGGGCCTACTCTGGACCCCGAGCCAATTCTGGCCCCATCGACCAGGCTGTAAGGCAAAATCTCGACATCATCGCCGATGTGGCTGTCCCGAATGATGCAATGCGCCCCAATGCGAACCCGATGCCCCAAATGGACATCCCCTTCAAGAAGGACACCCACATCGATCTCGACATCTTCACCGATGGCCTTTAATTGGCCACGAACGTCACAGCGCGCGGGATCTTTGAGCGTCACGCCCAAGGCCATCAGAACCTCGGCCTGGCGGAGTTGGTATACCCGCTCGAGATGAGCGAGCTGTCGACGATCATTGACGCCCAACACCTCATTCACATCAGCCGCGGTGACGGTTTCTACAGGAACACCATCCTCGACCGCAAGACCAATGATGTCCGTCAGATAATATTCACCCTGCGCATTCTGGTTCGTCAAACGTTTTAGCCAGCCCTTGAGGCGTTGGCCGTTAACCGCCAGGATGCCGCTGTTGCCTTCTCGGATGCAGCGCTCTTCCGTCGTTGCATCCTTTTCCTCGACAATCCTTTGAACGCGCCCTACGTGATCGCGGACGATGCGTCCGTAGCCTGTTGGGTCCTCCAATAAGACTGTCAAGAGCGCTAAGTTGCCGTCACCGGTCAAAGCAAGGAGCTGAGTCACGGTGTCTTGTTGCAACAAAGGAACATCCCCATAAAGCACTAAGACGGTGG
>CAILMG010000021.1 GCA_903835265.1 uncultured Methylococcus sp. | reverse complement strand
CGGAGCCGGAGCTGGAGCTGCCGTCACGGATGGAAGGATCTCTCGGGGAGGCTCTGGAGCGACAGCCTGGATCACCAATGGCGGTGCGATCGGTGACTCAGAGTGAAGGGGCGGCAGAGGCCCCTTGCTCGGACGTTCCATCGTTGCTGATGGAAGGTTCGCTTCAGTCACAACGCTTGGGGGAGTTATCAACGACCTTGGGGGGGGGGTGATCGGTGCCGTCGCCGTCGCCGTCGCCGCTTGGAAGGGCGTTGCGGTTAATGGCTTTGGGGCAACGCTCGGCGCCGCTGAAAGCCCTCGAGACTGAAGTGTTGCCTGGGCAGCGGCAAGGCGGGCTACCGGAACCCGGGGCGGTGAGCAAGAAACATAATTGATGCCGATTTCATGACAGAAACGAATGGAAGCAGGATCCCCTCCTTGTTCACCGCAGATACCGATCTTGAGGTTGGGATTGGTTGATCGCCCAAGATCTACACTCATTTGCATGAGGACGCCGACCCCTTTCAAATCAATCGTCTCGAAGGGATTATTATGGAGGATCCCTGTTTCAGTATAGAGCGGCAGAAATTTATTCTCGGCGTCCTCCCGAGAGAACGAGTAGGTGGCCTGGGTCAAGTCATTGGTGCCGAAAGAGAAAAATTCCGCCAAATGGGCAAGATCAGCGGCCCGGGTGCACGCCCTGACCGTTTCAATCATGGTGCCAAACTTGAAGGTCAGGCTCAGCCCATAACGCTGCTCCACTTCATCGCGTATTCGGTCGACGCTGGCTCTGACGCGTTTTAACTCCTGCACCGTGATCACCTGAGGCACCATGATTTCGGGGCAAACGGTGATTCCCGCTTTGAGGCAGGCGGCTTCAGCTTCAAGAATGGCCCGGATTTGCATCTCGTAGATCTCGGGATAGGTCATTCCGATGCGAACCCCTCGGTGTCCGAGCATGGGGTTGACTTCATGCAGATCCCGGACTTTTCGGAGCATCCCTTCCTTCTTGGCGATAATGCTGTTGACGTGCTCTTCGGTGGCCTCGCTGCCAACGGGGTTATTGAGATGGAGTGCCCCAAGAGCCACCGTTCGACCTTTAGCGACGAGACGGTATTCTCGAAGCGCCTCAATGTCGTCGATCAGTTGCTGTTCACTTGGAAGGAATTCATGCATAGGAGGGTCTAGGAGTCGGATCGTGACCGGATGGGGGGCCACAATCTTAAAAATCTCCTCGAAATCCTGACGCTGCATCGGTAGGAGCTTTGATAGGGCGGCTTCGCGCTCCTCAAGGGTCCGTGCCATGATCATTTCAACCACCACCGGGAGGCGTTCGCTGGCATTAAACATGCGCTCTGTTCGGCACAGTCCGATTCCTTTTGCCCCATAACCGACGGCGACAGCCGCCATTTCAGGGGTATCGCCATTCGCCATAACCCGCAGTCGGGCCTTTTCATCCGCCCAGCTCAACAGCGTTTCGAGCTCTTCAGAAAATTCAGGCGGCAGCGTTGCTATAGGGCCGAGATAAACCGATCCATTGGACCCATCAATGGTGATGATGTCGCCTTCTTTGAGGGTGACGTCACCGATAGAGGCCGTTCGTCGCCTTGCATCCACCACGATGCCTTCGGCACCGGCCACACACGCCTTACCCATGCCTCTCGCGACGACCGCTGCGTGGGAGGTTTTGCCGCCGCGGCTAGTGAGAATGCCGGCAGCAGCAAAAAAACCATGGATATCCTCAGGCTTGGTTTCTTCCCGGATCAAGATGACGGATTCACCGGAGCGACCCAGGGTCTCTGCTAAATCAGCATCAAAGACGCAGCGACCACTGGCCGCTCCCGGAGAAGCAGGAAGCCCATGGGCCAGCGGCTGCTGGGCGTGCCTTGGGTCAAGCCGAGGGTGCAGTAATTGTTCGAGCTGCAGGGGATTGACGCGGAGCAGGGCCTGATCCTTATTCAATAACCCTTCAACATACATGTCGACCGAGGTTTTCACCATCGCTGCCGCATTCATTTTGCCCTGACGGGTTTGGAGGCAGTAAAGAATGCCCTTTTCAATGGTGAATTCGAAATCCTGGACTTCGCGGTAATGACCTTCCAATCGATTTCTAAGGTCCACAAGCTGACTGTAAAGGTCTGGCATTTCAGTCGCCATTTCTGCAACAGCCTTTGGGGTCCTGATGCCGGCGACGACATCCTCGCCTTGTGCGTTGATTAGATACTCGCCATACATCTCATTGTCACCGGTGCCTGGATTTCGAGTGAATCCAACCCCGGTCGCGCAATCATTGCCCATGTTGCCAAAGACCATGGTGACCACATTGACGGCCGTGCCGTGAGCCATATCAGGGGTAATATTGAATTCACGCCGGTAATCGATCGCTCGTTTACCCATCCAGGAGTTGAAGACGGCGCGAATCGCAATCTCAAGTTGCTGGTAGACATCCTCAGGGAAGGGTTTCCCTGTTTCCCGAAGAACAACCCCTAAGAAGCGCTCACACGTTTCCCTAAGATGTTCAGAGGTGAGCTGAAGATCACTTTCAATTTCCGCCGCCTGCTTAATGGCGTTAAGTTCTGCATCAAAGTGCGCGTCGTTAACCCCCAGAGCCACCTTGCCGAAGAGTTGAATGAAACGGCGGTAGGTATCGTAGCCAAAGCGGAGGTTTTGGGTCCTATCGACCAGACCCTGAAGGGTGATTTGGTTGAGCCCAAGATTGAGGATGGTATCCATCATGCCTGGCATCGAAAGCGGGGACCCTGAACGAACAGAAACTAATAAGGGATTGTTTTGATCGCCGAACGTTTTTCCGGTCTTTGTTTCAAGCGCCACGATATTGTGATGCACTTGGTCCATCAGTTCATGGGGCAGGGCGCCCGACTCGAGATACTCCACACAGGATTCTGTCGTGATCACAAACCCGGGCGGAACGTTGAGTCCGATTTGAGTCATTTCACAAAGGTTAGCCCCCTTGCCGCCAAGAAGGCGTTTGTTTTTTCCATCTCCTTCAGCAAAGGCATAGACGTATCGCTTGTGCATGAATGACTCCTCAGCGTGATGAATATGATCCGGGGCGGACATCCGCCGCGGCCTATTCTAAGAATTATTCTCTCAACAATCTCTGATTATGCTGAGGGATCGTTCTGATCCCTCTAACACTTTGATTTAACTTGTTACAATGACTCTAATGGCATCCAGTCGATGTCTTGCCGTTTGGATACTGCTATGCATTTCGAGCGCATTGGCTTTCAGTTGATCCAATTCTTCCTTGCGGACATTGGGGTTCACCTTCCTAAGAGCAGCCAGACGTTTTAGTTCCAACGTCATCCTATCCAACATCTTTTTACCAGAAGCTTCAATGAGTTCGGGTAAAGAGGCTCTGGTCGATTTTTCCGCCAACCGAATGGCCCGCTCAATCGGTTTTCGCTGACTTCTCAGAAGTTCACGGGCATGTTCACGATCGAACTGGCGTGGATGGTGCTCAAAGCTTTCTGGGGGGAGATGGCTAAGATCATTGCCCTCACCGTCGATGAGTGTGCGCATCATGACCGGGGGGAAGAAGCGGCCTATTTGGAGGCGCTTCGGGGCGGCGCAGTCCATGATGTGGAAGCACTCGATCAATAGGGTTCCAGGATCAAGATCGGGATGACTGAGGATGCTCAAGGCGGCGTTGCCATGCTCGCCGTTCAAAATAATATCCATAGCGCCTCGAACCATCGGATGTTCGAAGCTCAGGAACAAAATATCCTCGCGGGCCAGGGCAGTGTTCCGGTCAAAGGTGACCGTGACCCCCTCATCGGGAAGCTCCGGAAATTGGAGTCGCATATGTTCGCCGGGGCGAAGAATGTGACACAGTTGGGAGTGCTCTTCGACATTAATGCCGTAGGCATCAAAAATACGTTCAAGGTAAGGCCAAAGTTCCTGATCTTGATCTTGGGTTTCGATGGCATCGACCAGGTAAGCCGCTTCTGATTCACGGCAGGAGTTCAATTCAAGGAGGCGGTCACGCCCTTGATGCAAGATCTCAAGGGTCTGCTGGGAGAGGTTTTTCGCGGCCTCGATCAGACGTTCTGCCTGGTCTTCTTGAGGGGCTTTTAAGAGGCCCATCAAGTCATTTCCAAGTGCCGTGAAGACCGTTTGTGCCGCAGGGTTCTGTTGTCTAAAAGCATTAAGGCCCTGGTCGTACCAACGAAATAGCACTTCTTGAGCGGTGCCTTCAAGAAAAGCGGTATGAATCTCGATCGTTTCCCGTTGACCGATGCGATCGAGACGCCCGATGCGTTGCTCTAGGAGGTCCGGATTGAGCGGGAGGTCAAACAGGACTAGATGATGAGCGAACTGAAAATTACGTCCTTCACTGCCAATTTCTGAGCAGATGAGCACTTGAGTCCCATCCTCTTCATCGGCAAACCAGGCAGCAGCCCGATCCCTTGAAATAATGCTGAGGCCCTCATGAAATAGCGCGGATTGGAGACCTGATTGACGCAAAGCATCCTCAAGATCCATGACCGTCTCCTTGTGGGCGGCAATGACCAGTGCTTTCGCGGGACGAATGGATTTGAGAGTTTTGATCAGCCAATCGACCCTGAGATTATCCCGCCACCACGCCTCTCCTTGAGAGGAGGCGGTGATCTGGGTTTCAGGATAGAGAAGGTCTTGGACATTGTCAGACGTCTCATCAACGATGATAGGGCCCTTAGGGCCAGGAAGGGCTGTGGCCTTTAATTGCCGTCCTGGGAAGCCCTTGATCGTCGATCGGGTGTTTCTGAACAGAATTCGGCCGGTGCCATGTCGGTCCAGCAGAAGTTGGATCAGCGCTTTTCGGGCTTCCGCTGTGGCCATGGGATCGGTGAGACGGGCCATCAGGTCGTCAGCCAGGTCCTGCGCTATCAGGGTCTCAAGGCGTTGCAATAAGCCAAGATCCAAAGAGTCGTCATCAAGGAGATGCTGGATAACGTCAGCCAGGCCCTCATATTCCGCTTCCTCATGAAGAAATTGGGTGTAATCATGAAAGCGACCCGGATCAAGAAGCCTTAGCCTTGCAAAATGGCTTTCCTTCCCAAGCTGTTCAGGGGTCGCGGTCAGTAGCAAAAGTCCCTTTACCTCAAGGCCTAGTGCCTCGATGAAGGCATATTCAGGGCTTGAACCTAATGGGCTCCAGCCGAGGTGATGGGCCTCATCAACGATAGAGAGATCCCAGCCGGCGGCGATGGCATCGCTTGCTCGTTTAGGATCCGCCATAAAGAACTCGATGCTGGCGAGAACCAGCTGTTCGTCCTGAAAAGGATTTTGGCTGTCCGATTCCACCATCCGTTCGGCGTCAAAGAGGCTGAACTTGAGATTAAAACGGCGCCGCATTTCCACCAACCATTGGTGGAGGAGGGGATCTGGAACCACAATCAGCACCCGCTCGGCACGTCCTGTGATCAATTGGTGGTGAAGAATCAGGCCGGCTTCAATGGTTTTGCCGAGGCCGACCTCATCGGCTAGGAGTACCCTTGGAGCCTCCCGGCTGGCGACTTCATGGGCGATGTAAAGCTGGTGAGGAATCAGGCTGGTCCTGCTGCCGAGAAATCCACGCATCTCCGACTGATCGAGTCGCGCTAGATGTTCCAGCGTTTCGTGGCGAAGATTGAAGAGCTCTGCGGAATCCAGTTGGCCGGTAAAAAGACGATCCTGGGGCTTATTGAACTCCAGGAAATGATTGAGATCCATTTCCTTCAGCTGCGCTTCAAGACCATCGTCGTCCGTCCCGATATAGGTCAGAATCCCCTGATGTTCCTCTACGGCACGAACCAAGATTTTGACACCGTCTTGACCTTCGATGCGATCGCCTTTGACGAATCGGACCCGCGCCAAGGGAGCGTTCTGAGTGGCATACATCCGCCGGTCGCTGGCGGCAACATAAAGGATGCTGACCCGATTCCCCTCTACCGCGACTACGATCCCAAGGCCCAGTTCAGGTTCAGTCTCACTAATCCAGCGTTGACCCGGGACAAATGACGGCACTGGTTAGTCTCCTTGTGGAAGTGAAATTTTCGACGGCTGATTATACCCAAGCGAGGGATTGTGCTGAACTGATGAGGCAGTTATCGTTCTTTTGGGTCTACCGGAACGGCCTGAGACAGAGCGTGGGCTCGGAAAGCCTCAGGTTCAAAAGATCAAGCTGAATCCTCATCACGGACAGGACGTCTATTTCCGTATGGCTTGCGGTGTGGCCCGTCACGCCTATAACGGGGCCTTAGCTGAGTGGAAGCGTCAGCATGAAGCCTTAGTAAAGCCTAACAACGAGGCGAATCTAAGGAAGCAATACAACGCCATCAAGCCCGTCGAATTCCCGTGGGCCTTAGAAGTCATCAAATGCGCGCTGCAACAGGCCATCAAGAATGCCGAAACGGCCTAATAAGAACTTCTTCGACCGCCTCAAGAAAGGCCGGGATGTTGGCTATCCCCAGTTCAAAAAGAAGGGTCTTAAGGACTCTGATTTGAACGCCTCGATCATCCTGAAAACTGCGGCAAGCTCTGCCGTGGCAGCCTCTGGAGAGAATGGCTCTGGCGCTGCCTTGGCAGTGTGAAACCACTCTCAATGAAGCAGGAAGAGATTAGCCTAGATTATCGAGATCATCATCGGCATTTCAGAGCGGTATTAGCTGAGGTTCAGATATCGATTTTCATATGAAGTTCGATCACGTCCTCTGAGGGGATTTGATAGAAGTCGAAGGCCTGAGCCGCATTTCTTAGCATCAGGACGAACAGCTTTTCGCGCCAAAGTGCCATCCCTGGGAGATCTGTGGCGACCGGTTGCAAGCGACTGACAAAATAAGAGATATCGCTAGGATCCTTTTTAAATTCAAAGAGTCGGCTGGATTTAGACAAGATCTTTGGAATATCAGGAAGCTCCATGAAACCAAAGTGAGCGGTCAGAAGATGGATGCCGGGATGGGGGGATTCATGGCTGTAACGTCTAGACTCCCCCTCCCTCGGGCGATCGGTGGTGACAATGCTGAGGATGATAACCGTCTCATGAAGGACCTTGTTATGCCGGAAATTCTGTAACAGACCATTAGGGATGCCTTCTCCTGGGGCTGATAGATAGACCGCAGTCCCATCGACCCTCAGCGGGGCGGTATCGAGGGCCATTTCAAGGAACCCTTCGAGTTGACCTTTGCGGGGCATTAGGCTTCGATTGATCAGGTCGCGCCCCTTGACCCAGGTGGTCATCAAGATAAAGACGATGAGCCCGATAAGGACCGGGACCCAGCCGCCTTCCATGAATTTGAGAAGGTTCGCGCCGAGGAAGCCGCAATCCAGGACGAGAAATAAGAGGATCAGAGGAATCAGCCGGTGGCGGGGCCATCCCCAAGCTTGACGAGCCACAACGCTAAAGAGAATAGTGGTCATCAGCATCGTACCCGTCACCGCGATGCCGTAGGCAGAGGCCAGCGCGCTGGAGCTTCTAAAGGTCAGCACTAAAAGGATGATGGCCACCAACAACAAGGTATTGAGGCCCGGAAGATAGATCTGGCCCCGTTCGGTTTCAGAGGTATGCTGGATGCGAACTCTTGGGATATACCCCAGCAAGAAGGCCTGTTGGGTCAAGGAGTAGGCTCCTGAGATGACCGCTTGTGAGGCAATCACGGTGGCCAAGGTGGCAAGGATCACCATCGGGATCAGTGCCCAATCCGGAAACATCAGAAAGAAAGGGTTGCTGATGGTTTCAGGCTCGCTAAGGACCGTTGCACCCTGGCCCAGATAATTGAGGATCAGCGCGGGGAATACCAAGAAGAACCAGGCCCTTTTGATCGGCTTTTCACCAAAGTGGCCCATGTCAGCGTAGAGGGCTTCGGCCCCCGTCACGGACAACACCACGGCCCCGAGAACCACGATGGACTGCATCCCATGCGCGATGATGAAATGGCTCGCATGAAGGGGGTTGATGGCCATCAAGACCATGGGGTTTTGGATGACTTTGCTCAACCCCATGCCGCCAAGGCAGAAAAACCAGATGAGCATGATCGGGCCAAATAAGCCGCCGACCAGAGCCGTTCCCTGTCGCTGCAACATGAAAAGGCCAGTCAAAACTGTCAGGGTCAGGGGTATCACATAGGGGGTGATGGCTGGGTTGACCAATTCGATGCCTTCGATGGCGCTCAGGACCGAAATCGCCGGGGTAATGACGCCGTCGCCATAAAAAAGGGCAGCGCCAATCATGCCGGCAATGACGAGCCCTTGATGGCCGAATGTTGATAGGCGGTCTGAGTGCAGCGCGAGCGCCAGAAGGGCCATGATGCCGCCTTCCCCATGGTTGTCTGCCCGCATGATACAAATGACATACTTGACGCTGACGACCAAGACGATGGTCCAGAAAATGAGCGATAAGAGCCCCAGCACCAGAGGCTCTGTCGGCGCCTCTTCGGCGGCACGAAGACATTCGCGCAGCGTGTAGAGGGGGCTGGTTCCGATGTCTCCAAAAACGACGCCGAGGGCGGGCAAAACCAGTCGCATGACTCCGGATTTTGGGCGTTCACCAACCGGTGAGGCCTCGTGCATGTCGCTGTGATTCATTTAGGACCCATGTTGCGATCAGGGTCCCCGCTGGGTTATCCCGCCCATCCGTTGTTCAAACGAAGCGTGGGGGGGTTCAGGGGGGGATCCTTTTTGTGAGAGGCATTGATAGTCGCCTTCAGGGAATCGTCGTTCCACTGTTGGGGCATTATGGCGAATCGCTATGGGGCAATCAATCGACTCATGAAAGGGGTTTGGTGATCTTTGCTGATGATTGAGATCAGTCAAGAGCGGTGATTTCTACTTTGCCGACCCCGTTGAGGCCAATGGCCTTGGCGGCAGCCATTGAAAGATCGATCAGGCGATGCCGATTGTGGGGGCCACGATCATTGATCTTGACGACGACCGATTCGTTGTTGGCGAGATTGGTCACGAGGACCCGGCTATGGAGGGGGAGTGTCTTGTGCGCTGCGGTCAGGGCGTGCTGGTTGAAGCGCTCACCCGATGCGGTCTTGCGTCCGTGAAAGCCCGGGCCGTACCAAGAGGCATGGCCTCTCGCTTCATAAGAAAAAGCGGCGGTCTATACCAGCATCGGAATCAGGATAAGAAAATATTTGATCATATGTACCTCGATCTAGGTTTGTGCCGGTGCGATGGTTGAACGCTACACGGAACGTGGTCGCAACCATCCAAGTGCTGACCTCCCTTTAAGGAGCGCCGTGAATCAGGTTGCAGGATTTCCAGTCGGTGACTGGAAGGAAGGTGGTCTCATCGACTGTCTTTCGGGACAGGGAATTCACACCAGGGATGTAGGCACGAGGGGTGCCAGATGTCGGAAGCGATTTAATCACTTGTTTGAGGAAACCTGATTATACAGAAGTTCTGCATGAAATTTCAACTGCCGTGATAAAAAAAGCGCGGGGCCCTTCGGACCCCGGTGCCGGCACCGCGTCCACAGAGGCGATCTTTGGCTTTGTTCTGCCTTTAAATAAAGGGATATTTGCCGGCTGTCGTTCGCCCCGTTATCCTCATGCTTCCTAGGATTCTCAATTTTTAATTTTGCCGGCCCGCCCGCCAAACACATTCGTCCAACGCCTTTATCAAGAGTAACGACCCGCATGTTGATTCCTGTCATTCTTTCGGGGGGGGCTGGCACCCGCCTCTGGCCCGTGTCCCGTGAGGGAAACCCTAAACCATTCATGAAGCTCCAAGATGGTGAAAGCCTCTTGTTAAAGACCTATAAGCGCGCGGCCAAGGTCGCTCAAGGGGCTGACATCCTGACAGTGACCCAGCGCGATGCCTTCTTCATGAGTCGAGATGAATTTCAGAAAGCCGCTCTAGGCGATCACTGGCAGGCTCATTTTCTATTGGAGCCGATGGGGCGTAATACGGCACCGGCGATCGCCATGGCGGCTCGATGGGTCGTTGAACGTTTTGGTCCTGAGGCTCAGATCCTCATTCTAGCCGCGGATCATCTGATCGCCGATGAGGCTCAATTTGCTGAGGTGGTCAAGGCAGCGACAACCCTTTCGGCGCTGGACCAGTTGGTCACCTTCGGCATGGTGCCGACCGGACCTGAAACCGGTTTTGGTTATATCGAGGCCGGCGAGCCTCTTGGTGTGGGTCAGCGGGTATTAAGGTTTGTCGAGAAGCCGCCCCTCAAGATGGCGAAGGAATATGTGGCTTCCGGCAATTTCTTTTGGAATTCCGGTATGTTCTGCTTCAAAGCAGGGGTTCTCCTTAAGGAGCTTGCGATTCATGCCCCAACCGTGGCCTCTTCATCTGAGGCCTGTTGGCAGGCGATGATGGGGCGGGGGCTTTTAGAGGAATCCATGACCGAGATTCCGGCGGAAGATTTTGCGGGCCTCCCGGATATCTCCATCGACTATGCCGTCATGGAGTGCTCCGATCAGGTCACTGTTATCCCTTCTGATTTTGGCTGGAGCGACATTGGATCTTGGAATGCCTTGAGAGATTTAGTCCCGCCCGATGAGGATGCTAACCGAAGTATTGGGGAGGCGGTTTTCGTGAACAGTCACAATACCTTTGTGCAGAGTGAAGATCGGTTGGTGGCAACGGTCGGCACCGAGGATCTCATCATCGTGGATACCCCGGATGCCTTGCTGGTGGTCAGGGCGGATCAGTCCCAAGACGTTAAAGAAGTGGTCCGTCGCCTCAAAGAGGCGAATCATCAAGCGTATCGATTGCCTAGAACGGTCGCGCGACCTTGGGGAACCTATACGGTTCTTGAAGAAGGTCCCAGGTTTAAGATTAAACGCATTGTAGTTCGTCCAGGTCGCAGTCTCAGTCTGCAGATCCATCATCATCGGAGCGAACACTGGGTCGTGGTGAGCGGGATGGCCAGGGTCACCAATGGCGATCAGGAGATTTT
>CAILMG010000020.1 GCA_903835265.1 uncultured Methylococcus sp. | reverse complement strand
GTCCCGTAATTGGGTCATGATGCCAAGAAGGCGTGAAATTTCATTAAAGGATCACCTTGAAGAAAATTTTGAAGTCACTGATTTATTGAGGGACTATTTGAAATAATACTGGATAGGGCCGGCAATCAAGCCTACCGCCAGGTCAGGGTGATTTATTGAGCAAGCGGCATAAGCTCCCATTTCTTAGGAAGGAGTAAAGGGGGCCCAAGTGAGATCGCATCTGATATCTTACATGCCATGAGATTGGCATCTAGACACAGATGTCATTGTTTCGGCGATGCACAACCCTTCGGGGGCTTACGGCGTGGAGGTCATCGCTTTTCTTGATGGCTTGGCCGCGCTGATGGAGCATTTGGAGTTCCATTTCTTGTCGCTGACTTCAGAGAACTTCTATAAGAGCATGACAACGCATGCCGACCATCGGATCTCCCAGGACGTCTATCGCGGCAAGACCCCAAGTGGGCAAGAGGTTTACCTGAAGCTGACGGTTATAGACGATGTGCTGATTGTTTCCTTCAAGGAGTTATGACGATGAAATGTCCCGCATGCGGTGCGGCAGAGTAGATTCATGACGCCCGCGATCTGCCCTACACCTACAAGGGTGAAAAAAGCCTGATGCCATCGGTAATCGGTGACTTTTGTCCTGCGTGTGGCGAAGTCGTCCTGAATCGTGAACATGGCAACCGCTACAGTGAGTTGGTTGGCTTGTTTCAGCGTCAGGTAAACTCCGCCTTCGTTGATCCCGATGACATCGCGAGGGTGCGGAGGAAACTCGATCTTGATCAACGGCAAGCGGCTGAACTGTTTGGTGGTGGTGTCAATGCTTTCTCTCGTTACGAGAACGGGAAGGCCAAGCCAAGACACCTATGGCTCTGGTCCAACTTCTCAAAGTGTTGGACCGTCATCCCGCCTTCTCAGTGAAGTCCGGTCCTCCTAAGCGAGCCCCTCAATCTTCCTGAGTCCTCTATGCCTCATAGGAGACCAAAGAAAGAATGACATGAGATGCTCTCTTTCTGAGGCGACCGATCTCTCCCTGCTCGAGACTTATTTTGAGCTCGCACCTGATATCGAGACCTTCTCAAGGCGCGTCGATTAGCGAGAATGAACGGAGCAGAGATCCGCTTGAAACGAGAACAAAAGAATTTATCATGCCATCATACGGCGCTACTATCTTAAGGTTGAAGTGCGTTGATCTAAGGCTCCCTTCGGAGCATCTATTCCATGAAGGTATGATTGAGTTTGTTTGGTTCTGGTTTTTTCTCCTTCTCCCGCTTCCGTTTCTGATTCAGCGGATTTTTCCGCAGAAGCGAGAGGCTGATGGCGCGGTTCTTAAAGTCCCTTTTGCGGATGAGCTCTTTGCCCTTTCGGCTAGGGGGGGGCAACTTGATCGAAAGAACTCTACCCCCTGGCCGATGCTGTTGGCCTGGGCTTTATTGATCACAGCTTCTGCCCGTCCTGTGTGGCAAGGTGAACCTCTGGAGCAGGCGGTTAGCGGCCGCGATCTTATGCTCGCGGTCGATCTTTCAGGCAGTATGGAAATCTCAGATTTTGTCCTTCGCGGCCGCAAGGTCGATCGCTTGACCGCGACCAAGTCAGTCGCCGGTCAGTTCATAGAGCGGCGGGTGGGTGATCGCCTTGGGTTAATTCTCTTTGGTGAAAAGGCCTACCTTCAGGCCCCTTTGACTTTCGATCGCAAGACGGTCAGAACGCTTCTTGATGAGTCCGTGATTGGCCTTGCGGGTGATAAGACCGCCATTGGTGATGCCATTGGTCTGTCGGTCAAACGG
>CAILMG010000019.1 GCA_903835265.1 uncultured Methylococcus sp. | reverse complement strand
GAGACCTCCCGCATTCATCCAGGTTCAAACCCTGAAAGGGCGGGTTTAGGGTGAAGGGCTTCCCCTTTGAAGGAGATGCCCGCCCATCCATGGGTCATGAAGGAACGGATGTTGCGATGATCCTGCCCCTCGGGATGACCTAAAACATCCTCCCGGTAATAGCGACCGAACAAGGCCAGCGTCTGGGACTGATCGAGACACAAAAGAGAGGCCAGTGCAAAAATCTTGCAGGAGCCTTCATTAACCCCGGCTGCATTCACCACCAGGTCGTCATCAGCGCCATTCTCAAAATGCGTGGGCTGATAGTCAAAGCATTCATTGATCAGCACCATGGTGTCTTGAAATTCAATCGACTCACCAGCCGCCAATCGAGTTAAAAAGTCATTCACAGCAGGCAGCATCATCATCTCCGAATGAACAATAAAGGGCTAGCGATGGCGGGGCGCTTGACGGGTGGAATCGAGACCGATCCCTATCGCCTTGAGTCCTGACAGGACATTGCTTTTGAGAATGGGTTGCGCCTTTTCATTGGGATGAAGGCCATCCGATTGAATCATGTCCTCGTGCCCTCCGACCCCTTCTAGAAAAAAGGGGACCAGCCCTGATCCCGTCTCATGGGCCAGCTTCGGGTAAAGTGACTGGAACAAATCCGTAAACCGCTTGCCGTAGTTAGGTGGGATCCTGATTCCGAGCAGTAAGGCCTGCCCTCCCTTCGCTTTAATGGCCTCGATCATCTGACGGAGATGGTTCTCGGTCTCGCTGGGGGGAAGACCTCGAAGGCCATCATTGGCACCGAGTTCAATGACCACGAGATCCGGGTGATGTTTGGCGAGGAGCGGCTCGAGTCTTTGAAGCCCCCCGGCGGTCGTATCCCCTGAGATACTTGCATTGACAACCGTTATGCCATGAGGCGTGAGATCTTCGGCCAGAAGGTGCACCCATCCAAGCGATGGACTCGGGAGCCCGTAGGCCGCACTCAAGCTGTCACCCACCACCAGAAGGGTTTCGGCAGAGGTCACGAAAGAGCTGGTGATCAATAAAAAACCAATAGACGCACGAACACTAAACCACATGGAAGCTTTATCTCAAGAACAAAAGGCAATCCCAGCTATCCGCGCGTCCGATCTCAGTAAAGAGGTCGAGACCGCGAGCGGAAGGCTTTGTATATTGACAGCAGTTAACCTCTTGATCAAACCCGCTGAAACCGTGGCCATCACGGGGACATCAGGCTCTGGGAAATCGACCCTCCTTGGGATTCTCGCCGGCCTTGATCAGCCCTCATCGGGCGAGGTGGTCCTCAAAGGCCATGACCTAACGCGACTCGATGAGGATGAAAGGGCTCTGGTTCGGGCGCGGCATGTGGGGTTTGTCTTCCAATCCTTTCAGTTGATCCATCATCTTTCAGCCCTCGAAAATGTGATGCTACCGCTCGAACTCCGTGGTGATGAGACGGCGGCAACCAGGGCCACTGCGCTCCTTGAAAAGGTCGGCCTAAAAGAAAGGCTCCACCATACGCCAAGACAACTTTCAGGCGGCGAGCAACAACGTGTCGCTTTAGCGAGGGCTTTTGTGGGCGCTCCTGACATCCTCTTCGCCGATGAACCCACGGGAAATCTCGATCGGGAAACCGGCCAAAGCGTCATTGACCTTCTCATGACCCTCAATCGTGAACATCAAACGACCCTCATCCTCGTCACCCATGACCCATCACTCGCCGGGGTCTGTCAGCGGGTGATCGGCATCGAGGGGGGGCGTGTGATTCAAGATAAAGGCCTATGAAAACCCTCTTTGCACTGGCACTCAAACTCCTCATCCGGGATGCACGCCGGGGTGAACTGCTGATTCTCGCCCTGTCCCTTCTGGTTGCAGTGAGCGCTACAACCGCCATCGACTTGCTGGCGGACCGGCTCGATCGCACCATGACCCAGGCAGCGGCAGAATTCATGGGCGGCGATCTCGCTCTGAGTGGCCATCAGCCCCTGGCTGTCGCCCTCCTCGAGGAAGCCTCAAGGCGAGGGCTCGAAAGCGCCGAGACCACTGAGTTCTCGAGCATGCTGGTCGAACACGATGAACTGCTCTTGGCCGGCGTCAAGGCCATCCCCGACCACTACCCCTTGCGAGGCACCTTCAAGATAAGAGAAACCCTGGACGGGCCCGCTCTCGCGACTCGTGAGATACCGCGGCCTCAAGAAGTCTGGGTTGAATCAGCCATTCTGAGCGCCCTCCATCTGAAACTAGGCGACCCACTGACGGTCGGAGAAGCGACCTTTAGCATTAGCCACATTCTCGCCTATGAACCTGATCGTCGCGGCGATATTTACAGCCTCTCACCCCGCATTCTGATCAACGCCAAGGACCTTGAGGCGACCCATATCGTCCAGCCCGGTAGTCATGTTCATCGTATCGCCGTATTCAAGGGGACCCCGGAAGCGCTCAAAGCCTTTAAACAATGGCTCAAACCCCAGCTACTGAAAGATCAGCACCTTAACGATCTCAATGAAGACCGCCCAGAACTCGGGAAGGCGATCGGCAAGGCGCAACAGTACCTTGGCTTAAGCAGTGTAGCCGTGGTGCTGCTCGCCGGCGTCGCCATCGCCATGAGTACGAAGCGACACCTCAAGCGACATTACGATCTGATCGCCATCCTGAAGTGCCATGGCGCCACCTCGAGAGACATTCTGGTTCTCCAAGTCTTTGAATATCTCATGATCGGTCTCGTGGTTTCAGTCCCTGCTGCTGGCCTCGGCTGGCTGCTGGAATCGCTCTTGGTCGCGCTGATGCGCCCGCTCTTACCGGGAACTCTCATGGACCCTGGCGGTGGCGCCTTCCTATTGGGGATTGGTTCGGGTCTCCTGATTCTTTTTGGATTTTCACTACCGATCATCCAAAGGCTTCGTCGACTACCCCCTCTAAGGGTCCTCCGCCGCGAGCTTGAACCTGCTGGCAGCCCCTGGCCCATCTACTTAACGGCCAGCGTAACGATTGGCTGGCTGCTGTCTCGGCACAGCGATTCCGGGTGGATGGTTCTCGGTCTTTTTGGAGGCGCCGGCGTCCTCTGCCTGGTGATGGGGGGCCTCGCCTATATCGGCCTCATAGCCACCAATCGCTTGATTCCCTCAATGCCCCTCTCAGCCCGCCTCGGATTCCAGCATCTGTGTCGAACTCCCCTCTTAACCGTCACCCAAATAGTGGTCTTCAGTATCACCTTGATCGCACTTGAACTGATCTTGGTCATTCGAACAGAGCTGATCAACGACTGGCAGCAGCAGCTCCCAGCGACCGCACCCAACCATTTTGCGCTGAACCTGTTTGATGCTGACCTTCCCGGCTTTAGAGACTTCATGACCGCTTCGGGGATCACACCGAGTCCTCTTTATCCCGTCATCAGAGGCCGATTGACAAAGATCAATGAGGATCCAGCGCTTGATCGAGCCCGAAAGGATCCGCGCGCTGAAGCGTCGATCAATCGAGAATTAAGCCTGACCGCCGTCGACATGCTTCCCCCTGACAATCGAATAGTAGAAGGTCGATGGCCTGATGACGGCCCTGAACCCGGTGTTTCAGTCGAACAAGCGCTCGCGGGTCGTCTCGGACTTCATTTAGGAGATCAATTAACCTTCGATATCGCCGGCGAACCCTTCACCGCTCGCGTTCGGAGTCTCAGGGCCCTCGAATGGGACCGGATGACCCCCAACTTCTACATGATCTTTGGCGGCGGTCGTCTCGATGCCTTCCCCAGAACCTGGCTGACGAGCTTTCATCTGGACCCCCATCAGGACGATGTCAAAAGGATTCTGGCCAAACGCTTCCCCGCGGTCACCTTGCTGGACATGAGCAAACTCCTAGAGCAACTCAATATCATCCTTCAGCAACTCTCTAAAGCGATTGAAATCATTCTTTTGATGGCGCTTCTAGCCGGGGTGGCCGTCCTTTTGGCCACCGTGAGGGCGACGTCCGATGAGCGGATTCATGAGGACACCCTGCTTCGGGTCATCGGCGCAAGAAAACGCCTTCTTCGGCGCGCCCAAGCAATAGAATTCGGGGCCTTAGGGCTGATGTGCGGTCTTTTTTCAGCCCTGACGACGGAGTTGATCGTGTTCTATCTCGCGACTACGGTGATGGATCTCCCCTACCACTTCCATGGCGTTTTTTTCCTGGCAACCCCCTTGGGTGGCGCACTGTTGATCTCCGCCGCAGGCTTTTTAAGCACCCGAAAGATCACCGAAGTCAGCCCGATGGCGCTGCTGAGATCCCTTTAAAAGCTTGCCAAAGGTCATTTGAGGTTAATTTTCGATGTCCAGCCGGTCTGACCTTGGCATTCGCCATCAGTGACCTTCACCTTCACAAAGGGCAGCAAGCCGACGACCTGCTCCTCTTCAACGATCCCGTGCGTCCCAGGAGGAACCGTACAAACACTTTGATCGCTATCGTCTTCTGAATCGGAAGCATTCATGAGACCCGGTGATAAGGTGAGATGGGAAAGGCCGCCATTCGGATTATCAAGGATGACGCCCTGACCGCTGGTGACGGGCGCTCGCACCTGAACCTGCCCGGCGTCGTCCCCAGTCACCGCCTTAATCAAAGAAATCAGGGCGACGATGGCAATCAGCGCATACAGCGCCTTAGGATTGATCGGCTGTCTAGACATAATGATCCCCTCCATGTTGTCGTTATTTTTCTTTTGGTCATGGGATCTTAAGGCCCCATGCAAACGCCATTATTATCCAGCTCATTTGAAAGCACCATCACCATCAAAGCCCTATTCTGGTGCCCGCTGAAATCAACGCTGGATGACTTAAATCATCCAATGCGCCATGATAAGAGCCCACTCTATTGGGAACCACCCTCAGCTTCCAAGGCCGATTTGATCATGACGTTTCTGGTAATGGTGATGCTAGCCCTTTTGGCCGTCCTCAGCCTGAGGGGCCCCCTCCGAAAGACCCGCCTTGCAAGGCTGACTCCGACCCAGCAGTCGTTGGCTGCTCTCTGCCTGGCCCTGGTTCTCATCCTGCTTTTTACCGGCCGACTGGGATTCATGATTCCCTTATTGGCAGCCGTCCTTGGCGCCCTCGTAGCGACTGTTACTCGCATTCTTCCCGCGTTGCTCCCGATCATCACCCAGCATCTTCCCAATGCGCTTGAGCGTTGGCGTCAAGGACGGGTTGAACCCTGGTCAGAGTCCCAAGTTAAGGGATCATCCAAGGGGGGCACCACCGTCGATTCCGCTTTTCTTCGAATGTATCTCGACACCGCCAAAGGGACTTTGACCGGAGAAATTATCCAAGGGGAGCATGCCGGGCTTTCGCTGGATCGACTCCATATCGAAGATCTCCACGCCCTTTACGAACGCTATCGAGAACAGGATGAGACCTCGGCTCACCTCCTAAAGGCCTATATCGAACGGCATTTCGGGAGCCATTGGGAAGACCCGTTCCAAAGGAAAAAGAACCGATCCCAGGATCTTAAGATGACCCGAGCCGATGCTCTTGAGATCTTAGGGCTGCCGCCACAAGCCGATCGCGAAGCCATCATCACCGCCCACCGGCGACTGATTCAAAAGCTGCATCCGGACCGGGGAGGTTCTGATTATCTCGCGGCTAAAATCAATCAAGCCAAAGACTTTTTGCTCGAGAGCTAAGGGGCTTTTAAGCTTCTTCCAATTTCTCCCGGAAAGTCCTGTAAAATCGGTTGCAACGGGCGCACCCGTATTCCCCATCATCACCATCGGAGTTCCCATGAAACTGATCACTGCCATCATCAAACCGTTTAAGCTCGATGACGTCAGGGAATCGCTTTCCGACCTTGGGATCACGGGGATTACCGTGACCGAGGTGAAGGGTTTTGGACGTCAAAAGGGGCATACCGAACTCTACCGAGGGGCGGAATATGTCGTCGACTTTCTTCCAAAGGTGAAGGTGGAGGTCGCCGTCAGCGACAGTCTCCTTGATCAAGCGATCGAGTGCATCATTAAATCGTCTAATACCGGAAAAATTGGTGACGGCAAGATCTTTGTCAGTAACCTAGAACAAGTGATTAGAATCAGAACCAGCGAAACCGGCGAACAAGCCCTCTGATTTCACCCAAAACGATTCTTTTAACGCGTAGGGAGACCCCCTCTGGACATCGACATCATCCCCTCTCAAGGGGACATCCAAGGCTTCGGCGGCAACCTCTCCCCCGAACCTAAAGGACAACAAACGCCTGAAACGGCCAATCGACTCAGGGAAATCCCCTACAACTACACGTCGCTCTCCGATCGAGAGATTGTGATTCGCCTCCTCGGTGAACCCGCCTGGGAGATGCTTCAAGAACTGAGGAGTGAACGCATCACTGGTCGGTCGGCGCGGATGCTTTACGAGGTGCTTGGGGACATCTGGGTGATCCAGCGCAACCCCTACCTTGAAGATGATCTCATTCAAAACGCGGGCCGCCGCAAAGCCCTCTTAGACGCCCTGCGCCACCGTCTTCAACAGATGCAAGAGCGCAGAGACGCTCTCTCGAACCAAGATGCGGCAAGAAGCCTTAAAGTCCAAAAGCTCCTTGATTGTGCCCAGGAAGCCGTCAGTGCTTTTGAAGCGCGCCTTGAACATACCCAGCAGTTTAGGCGCAAGGTGTTACACCGCCTGTCGCAGCATACCCGCAAGGACAATATTTGTTTTGATGGCTATGCCCGAGTCACTCATGTGACGGACGCGACCGATTGGCGCGTAGAGTACCCCTTCGTCGTCCTTCATCCCGAGAACGAACGAGAAATCGCCCATCTGGTCCGCGACTGTATTGCCCTTGGGCTCACCATCATCCCCCGCGGCGGCGGGACCGGTTATACCGGTGGTGTGGTGCCGCTCCACCCCCTCTCCGCGGTGATTAACACCGAAAAACTGCTGGATATGCGGCTGGTCAAAACGCCGCCTGAGACAGAGGGCCCTCACGTACCCAAGGCCGTGCTGGTGACCGGTGCAGGGGTTGTCACCCGCCGTGCCATGGAAGCCGCTGAACGAGTGGGCCTCGTCTTTGCCTGTGATCCTACCTCCGCCGATGCCTCCTGTATTGGAGGCAACATTGCCATGAACGCCGGCGGTAAAAAAGCGGTCCTCTGGGGGACCGCTCTCGACAACCTCCTGTCCTGGCGGATGGTGACGCCCGATGGCAACTGGCTGGAGGTCGAACGATTACATCATAATCTTGGCAAAATCCATCTCGAGGCCATGGTGCACTTCCGGCTGCGGCGCTTCGGCCCCGACGGCGAAACCCTGATCGATGAGGAAACCCTCTCGATGCCTGGAGATCGCTTCCGAAAGACCGGGCTTGGCAAGGATGTGACTGACAAGTTCCTTGGAGGACTTCCCGGGATCCAGAAGGAAGGCTGCGACGGCATGATCACCTCGGCGCGCTGGATTCTCCATGAGATGCCCCCTCAGATTCGGACGGTCTGCCTTGAATTTTACGGGCAGGTTCGTGAAGCTGTCCCGGCCATCGTTGAAATCAGGGACTATCTCGACGCCCTCCCAAAATCGGGAGCTTCAAGGGTCTTTCTCGCAGGCCTTGAGCACCTCGATGAACGCTATGTTAAGGCGGTGGGCTATGCGACGAAGGCAAAGCAACATGGGCGCCCGAAAATGGTTCTGATCGGCGACATTGTGGGTGACGACGAGGATGCGGTTGCCCGCGCCACCAGCGAGGTGATCCGGTTCTGCAATGCTCGGGGGGGTGAGGGTTTCGTGGCCATCAGCCAGGAGACCCGTAAAACATTCTGGCTCGACCGGGCCCGGACAGCGGCCATCGCCCGTCATACCAACGCTTTTAAAATCAACGAAGACGTCGTCATTCCGCTTCCTAGGATGGGGGAATACTGTGACGGTATCGAACGTTTTAATATCGAACTCTCGCTTAAAAATAAGCTCCGCCTGATCGAAGCGTTTGAGGCCGCGCTGGAGGGGGAACTCCCTTTAAGAGCCTTCGAAGAAGGCCTCGACCGAGAGTCGATCATTGGCGAACGGCAACAACGTGCGCTCGAAACCCTGCATCAGGTCGCGACTCGATGGCAGTGGATTGCGGCCCACCTTGACGATGCGCTTGATCGAGCTGAACCGTTCTTCGAGGAACTCGGCCTCG
>CAILMG010000018.1 GCA_903835265.1 uncultured Methylococcus sp. | reverse complement strand
TGGCCCGTGGCGGGGAAGTCAAAATCTTGCCGTTTGTCGAGGGTCACTCCACCACCTCCTTCATCCGAAGGATCAGCGAGGGCCAAAAACACCCAGCGGCCTCAACCCCTCTTCCCCCGGCGACGCACTGATCATGGCTGAACGCGCCCGAAAAAGTACAGAAACCATTGAATCTCTGAAGGTACCGCCCTTCTCAGTCTCGGCCGAACAATCCGTGATCGGCGCCTTAATGCTCGATAAGCAGGCTTTCGATAAGGTGGCCGATTATCTGGTGGAGGAGGACTTCTACCGACGCGACCATCAGCTGATCTATAAGACCATCAATATTCTGGCTGAAAAGCAGTCGCCGCTCGATGTCATTACCCTCTCGGAGTCCCTTGAGAAACTGGGTTGGCTTGAGGATTGTGGGGGTCTTGCTTATCTTGCAACGCTTGCTAAAGAGACCCCAAGCGCTGCCAACATCATGGCCTATGCGGAGATCGTTCGGGAAAAATCCATCCTTCGCCAACTAATCACCTCCGGCAATGACATTGCCGATCTCGCATTCAACCCCAAAGGTCGTGAGACCGTCGAATTGATTGAAACAGCGGAACAGACCGTCTTTCGGATCGCCGACCAATATCGTCGTAAGGGAACCGGCTTCACCTCAATTCGCCCCCTCCTCAGTAAAGCCATCGACCGCATTGAGATGCTCTACCACAAGGAAGGATCGATCACAGGGGCCAGTACCGGTTTCAGTGACTTTGATGAAATGACCTCAGGCATGCAGCCTTCGGACCTCATTATCGTGGCGGGTCGGCCCTCCATGGGCAAAACCACCTTTGCGATGAACATTGCAGAGCACGTGGCGATCAAGGAACAGGTGCCTGTCGCTGTGTTCAGTATGGAAATGCCCGGGGAACAGCTGGCCATGAGGATGATTTCATCCCTTGGCCGCATTGATCAGCATCACGTCAGAACCGGGAAGCTCGAAGATGACGAATGGCCAAGAATCACCTCCGCGATGACCATTCTTTCTGAAACCAAGCTTTATATTGACGATACCCCAGCGATGTCGCCCACCGAAGTACGGGCCCGTTGCAGGCGTCTAGCGCGTGAAAACGATGGTCAACTAGGGCTGATTGTCCTTGACTATCTCCAGCTCATGCAGTCTCCGGGCGCTGAAAATCGAGTCAACGAAATTTCCGAGATCTCGCGATCCCTTAAGGCGTTGGCCAAGGAACTCAATGTGCCGGTCATTGCGCTGTCTCAGCTTAATCGAAGCCTAGAGCAACGGCCCAATAAACGCCCTGTGATGTCCGATCTTCGTGAATCTGGCGCAATAGAACAGGATGCAGATTTGATCGTCTTCATCTATCGGGATGAGGTCTACAACAAAGATACCACCGATAAGGGAACCGCTGAAATCATTATCGCCAAGCAGCGTAACGGCCCTATTGGGACAACCCGCCTGACCTTCCTAGGCCAGTACACCCGTTTCGAGAACTTCATTCACGATCCTTATGCCGGTGACGCTTACTGATCCGACCCGCGCGGCTCATGCGCTGATCTGTCATGGCGCGCTCCGACATAATGTTCAGCGGCTAAGAACCGTCGCACCGAAGGCGAACATCATGGCGGTGATCAAGGCGAATGCCTATGGTCATGGGATGCTGGACGTCGCTAAAACGTTAGCCCTAGCCGGTATCGATGCCTTTGCCGTTGCAAGAACCGATGGTGCCATCGAACTCCGGCAAGCAGGTATCACTCATCGAATCGCGGTCCTTCAAGGCTTCTTCAACGAAGATGAACTAAAGGCCCATGCTGCTTTAGGGCTTGAACCGGTCATTCATTCCGCCTGGCAAGTCGACCTTCTAGAACGGATACACTCCCCCGTCCCCATCAGAATCTGGCTGAAAGTCGATACCGGTATGCACCGTCTTGG
>CAILMG010000017.1 GCA_903835265.1 uncultured Methylococcus sp. | reverse complement strand
TCACCCCGGAGGCATGCCTTCGCGGCGGCGGTGATCGTCTCGAGAACGTAAGCTGCATTGTGCGGAGCGAGAACCCCTGGGGTCGTGGAAACGGCTTTTGAGGCGGGCCAGACAGACAAGACATCTGGGGCGTGGAAAGGTTGCCCCGGAAACCAAGAACGCATCACCAGAGGAAGCCCCATGGCACGAGCCCTCTCCATCAGTAATTGCGGATCCGCAACAATCACTAAATCGGCGGGAAATCCGTGCCCTTGAAGCTGAAGACAAAGGTCAGGACCGATCCCCGCAGGTTCACCGGCGGTGATTAGAAGGCGGGGCCTCATGGATCGCTGGTCTGGGCAGGCGGCGGCTGAGCTCCTTCAGGCAACAACTCAGGGATCCTGATCTCTACGAAGGCTTCATCTCGAATCCGACGGAGCCAAATCTCCGTCTCCTCACCCACTTTTCGGTTAAAGATATCGTCCTGTGCTTTCTTCTTAAGAAGTTCCTGCGTATCGTCCGACTCCTGTCGCTCCAAAACCTGAATAAGGTGCCATCCAAACTGGCTTTGGACCGGCTGACTCAGCTGATGAGGATCGAGTGCAATCATCGCTTGCTCAAACTCTGGGACGAGCGCTCCTGGGGAGACAAACCCCAGATCACCCCCCTTAACCGCAGATCCCTTATCATCCGAATTGCCCCGTGCAAGGTCACCAAAATCATCCCCGGCCTCGATTCGGGCGCGAATCGCATCCAACTTCTTTTTGGCATCGTTATTATTGATCAGCTCATTGGGCTTGATCAGGATATGGCGGACCCGCGTCTTGGTGATCCGCTCGGCATCGCCTCCGCGCGTATCCAACAGCTTAATGATGTGAAAACCGCTCGGACTCCGGATGGGGCCTTCGAGATCGCCCTTTTTCATCTTAGGAACCAGATCAGCAAAAAGCGTGGGCATCGCGCTGAGTTTCCGCCAGCCAAGATCACCCCCCTTGAGGGCCTCTGATGAGTCTGAAGAACGCAGCGTGGCCTCCTTGAAATCGAGTCCCCCCCTCAATTCTTCAATGAGCTTGTCGGCTCGCTCTTTTCCGGCTTTTAACGCCTGAGGACTGGCCGCCTGGGGCGTGGAGATCAGAATATGACCCAACAGAAATTCCGCATCGGGATTCGCGGCCGATTGACCTCGTGATTTCATCCAATGCTCAATCTCACGGTCGCTGATCTTGATCTGATTATTGACCTGACTGGCCCTGAGTCGTTGCTGCGCCAATTCGCCCCGAATCTGTTCTAGAAACTCTGAGTACTCAATCCCTTCGGTCCGGAGAGACTGGCGAAGCTCTTCCGGGGTTACATTATTCTTCTGGGCGATTTGCTGGACCGCTTGTCGAAGCGTCTCATCGTCGATACGAAGCCCTGACTTCTCGGCTAAATTGATCTGAATCTTTTCAAGAATCAATCGTTCCAACACCTGTCGGGCTAACGCAAGCCCGGAGGGGGTCGGCGCATCGCTTGCGGACATGCCTTGCCGGACCATCTCGATCCGTTTCTGCAATTCACTCTCAAGAATGACTTCATCCTCAACGATCGCAACAATGCGGTCCACCCCTTCGGCGTAAAGATACCCCGAAGTGAGACCCATCATCAGAAGTCCAAGGACTCCTTGAAAGGATCTTAGAAGGCGGTCTGATCGGAAGCGCTCAGGAAATCTCGGCATCAGTAATCCTGGTATCTGTAACCATTAATGCTCCGCTGCAAGAAGGTATCCACATCATTATTGAGCGATGTAAGACCCTTCAGCTCGAGCTGCACAAAAAAGGCATTGCTGGCCGTCGCCGTTCCATCCGAATTGATCGTATTAAGAAAACGTCGACCAATGAGCGCAAACTTCCAACAGCAGGTTTCTCGCTCAAACCCCACAAAGCTCTCGAGCGTCGTGTTGTTGAGGAAGGAATACTCCCAGCGCCCAATGGCATACCAACCGGCCAGAATGGGGAGACGCATCGAGACGTCGGTCAGGTTCAGACAGCCATCATTGTTGGTTAAAACACTGCCCGTGCTTTGGCTGGGAGCACAGGTATCGTAATTCTGATTGGTCCTATAACGATAGGCCACATTCAGAATATGATTTTGTTTGTTGTTGTATTGGATGCCCACTTGACCACGCTGGATCCGATTCAATGAGGCGTTGTATTGGCCCGCCGAGTAGAACGACCAATCGTCTGTCACCGCGGTATAGAGATCGCCAATAATATTCGAGAAGCTTTGGCTATAGGTATCGGGCGCAGGTCCAATGGCTGTGACCGAACGGTTGCTGAAATAGGCGAGGTTCCCAAGGGTTGCCCTGACCCGCTCAACCCCTGTCGTTTGATCAATCAAACGTGACGTCACTGCTGCCGTCAGGTCATTGGCATCACCAACGCGGTCATAACCGGCATAGCGATTCTCGCGAAAAAGTTGGTAGTAGGTGAAGTCGTAGCTTTGGGTATCGAAGAGGGGAATGTTCTCTTGGTTCGACTTTGGGATATAGACGTAGAACAAACGGGGCTCGATGGTTTGCTGCATCGTCTTGTCGCCGAGCGAGATATCGTTGTCGAAGTAGGTTCCAGAATCGAGCGATAAGATGGGCACCGCGAGGGTCTGACTGGTACCGACTTGGGTATCGACCTTCGCCGTTTTCTGGATCTGCTGCCAGTACTCGGTGTTTTGCAAAGTATATTGATTGAAGGCAAAGGTCGCGCTCGGCTTCACAAAGCCAAAGCTGTTCTCCATCGGATAGGTGACTTTCGGCCGGATCAAAAAACGCTGCCCCGTGGTCATCTGGTTGCTGTCGGCCTGAAGGTCAGCGACCTGGGTCAGGTTCGAGAAGATGAGACCGGAACCGACCAGGTTATCGGCGAAGCTATGTTCCAGCTTGGGGAGATAGAAATAGGGGTACGCGGTTTTCGGAGTGCTGGGGTCGATGGTCTGGAAAAAATTGGCCGTAGAATTAAATAGACCATAGGGCGAATTGTAGTTCACCTGCGCAATGCTTGCGACGTTTCGATAGTCCACCTGGGACAACAAGGATCCAAATTGGTTCAGGTAATTAGGATCAGAGACCCAGTTACCATCCACATGGGCCGTGACATCTTCTGAAAAGCGGGAATCATCGCGGAGCCCAAAGCGTCCACGGGTGGTGTGAGTTTGCGTGTCTTCAGGCACGATTTCACCGATCACCCGTCCCTGCGAGGTGTCGGTCAGGTAACGAAATTCATTGCGGAGCTGAAAACCGCGTTTGGTCAGATAGCGTGGCTCAACGGTGTAATCAAGGTTCGGCGCGATATTGAAATAATAGGGAACGGAGAAGGCCCCACCCCCCCCACCCGGCGCACTCCCGAGGGTGGGGGTGAGGAAACCTGATACCCGCCGCCCATCGGTTGGAAATTCCATATAGGGCGCCCAAAACATCGGAATATCCATAAACTCGAACCAGGCATTGCGGGCTGTCGCGATCCCAGCCTCTTTGTTCATTTTGACATGATCAGCATGCATCACCCAGTCTTGGTTGCCGGTCGGACAGGTCGTATAGCTCAC
>CAILMG010000016.1 GCA_903835265.1 uncultured Methylococcus sp. | reverse complement strand
GAGATCGTCGCGAAGATCCTCATAGGCACTATACTGATCCGCCGAAAAGGTCGCCTTCAATTCCTCATCCTTATCAGACATCACTGATTTTCCTTTGGCCATCTTCGAAAATTGATTGTCATCGCCTTTGAGAATGGGCTCCATCTTCTCAGCATACTTGAGATTAATGGCCTTGATCTTGGCGAGCGTCGCCCCATCAATATGGAGCTTGTCCTTCATGAAGGCGGTTTGAAGGTCAGCCCTTTGGGTCGGCGTGCTGTTCCCTATCCCCCCCCCAGCGGAGGCGGTGCCTGCCCCAAGGGTAAGAACCAATAGGACGACAAGAGGGGTTAGATGCTTGATCATAATCAGTCTCCTTGAGGGTTATAGAAAAAGGTTTACTTCGACTGGACGGGGACAAGGTCAATATCCGTCCGGCGATTTTCGGCACGACCTTCTGCGGTCATGTTATCGGACTTCGGTTGATACTGGCCATGCCCTGCTGCCGTCATTCGACTGGGGTCTACTCCTTTCTTTTGGAGGTATTCAACGACCGATGCTGCGCGTGCCGATGAGAGCTCCCAATTGGTTTTGTACTTGCCCTTGAGATGGTGCCCGACTGGAACGCTATCGGTATAGCCTTCCACCTCAATCTGATGGTCGGCATCGGCATCTTTAAGGGCTGGCAGTAATTGATCGAGGGCTTTTTTTCCGCTCCCTGAAAGAGCCGCCTGACCAGAAGGGTAAAGAAGACTGTCTTCGATGGTAATGCGAAGTCGGTCCTTTAATTGGTGGATTTCGACCTGATCTGACTGGACTTCTGATTGCAAGGTTTCATTCAGCTGATGTTCACGATCAAATGTGGACTGCATCACACAGCCATCAAAGCACAGCGCCGCCACCAAGGGGGCTAAATGTTGGATCTTCATGGAGAGACTCCTTTAAGGAGGTAATAGAGACATGACCTTTAAGGTGTAGTGGGCTTCTTTGGCGCCACCACGGTTGGTTTTGCTGTTGGACTAGGCGCCTCCCCTTCTGGCGCTGGTTCTGATTCCGTCGCCTCAGCCTCCTCCGAAGGCTCCTTAGGTTCAGGCTTTGGATGCTTTTCGGCTTTGGGTACAAAGACGACCCCATGGACGTTGTATTGCACCTCGTGCATTTCCCCATCCTCTTCGAACGAGGCTTGAAAGAGCTTGACTCCGTCCTTCATGAACGAAGAAAACTCTACCTGCTCAATGGTGGGGTGGGTCGTCCTGAAGCTCTTAAGCACTTCCGCCGGCACTTGATAATGCGTCAGCGAACGGCCCTTAAGGGAACAGGCGGAGAGGCTGAGCATGAGGCCCATCAAAAAAGCTCGGCCCATGACCCAATAAATGTTTCGTATCATGACATTAGGCACTTAAAACGGTGGATCATCCGTGAAGGGAAAGTCGCACTGAGGCCTCTAGAAGGCTTGAACGAGATGAATCTTGGATAGAAAAAAGCCCGGCAGGCCGGGCTTTTACGAGGATCAGGACCCTAGAACCAATTTCACGACACCGACAATGCAAAGAATGAAGACCAAAGTAAAAATGACCCCTGCGACCAGATAAGGGACCGCCGATCCGCCTTTAAAGTCCCTTTCCCGGTTGGCAGCAGTCTGGACGCCAAATGCAGCGGCCACCACGCTACCCATGATCTGAAAGATCGAAGGTTTGTGATCGACCATAACCAATTAGGCCTTTTCCTTCCTTTTGTTATCGAAAACCTTGTAGCCGATCGCAAGACCGACCACAACAAGGACCGTGAAAATTGAACGGAAGCTTGCGCTCCCACTGTAGATTTCTTCTTCGTCGACATTGCCCCAAAGATTGCCGCCACCGCCAGGCTTAAGGTCTTCCCCGCCACCCATGGTCAGCATGTAGTTCCAGACGAAGTTCATCGGAATAATGGTCGCGATGCTGATACCGATCGACATGATAAGGAGATCAATCGCCCGATTGATATCTGGGTTTTGGGTGAGGTTCTCGCTGATTTCAAGATCATTGAAATAGAGTTTTACAATCACATAACCCGGGGCAATCAGCACAACAGCAAGACCAAAGAGGTCCTTCACAACCAGGCCGCCCCCATCTGAATAAAGACTGAAGGCGATGATCAGGATGATGCTGAACACACCAATGCCGGACCACATGAGGATATCCGCTTTACCGAACTTGAAAAGATCTTTGATCATGGTTGCTCCTTATTGTTTTTTGAAGAAATAGAACCCTTCGAGTCCGCCTTTCAAGATGAGTTCATTCCCCTCCATCTTATACACCGAATAATCAATCGTTTTTCCAGGACGGCCTGGGTCATCAGCGACAATCTTGCCCTCGAGAATCTGATATTTCCATTCATGACGGTCTTCCGTCTTAAAGTGACGGTTGTAGCCGCTGGTGACGATGACCCCATCGGCACGGAACTCCCAGTCCCGGTTTTCTTCCGTTTTGGGCTTGGTCAGTGACGCAGCAACTGATTCGAGATTCCAGTGCCCAATCAGTGTCGAATTATCGGTGAGGGCCACATCAGCCCAGGCGCTCGAGAGCGATCCCAAGACCAGGCAAAGTCCAAACAGGCGATGGTTGATTTTTTTATTCATCGGGGTCCCCCAGCGAAGGTGATTGTTGCGAGCCGCCTCTAAACGTTGAACAAGGGATCAGCGGCCTTGCCAAAACAAACAGGATTCTTACATTTTTTAAATCGCCATAGCAAGGTAACCGATCACCTTGAAGGTGTCACCGATTCCTTGGTTTAGAAAGACAGACTACAATAGACCG
>CAILMG010000015.1 GCA_903835265.1 uncultured Methylococcus sp. | reverse complement strand
TTCAGGACGATCGCTAACACTCAGCCGCTAACAGGGCTACGTCGGTGACGTAACGCGCTATGTCACAGTCCTCAAGGAAGTGACCGACACCCAGACCCTGATCCTCAACGCCGCCATCCAGTCGCCGACGGCCGACTGAGCTTGGTTTCCCCACAACCTCAAGGGCGGTGCCCGTGATAAGGTGTTGGGCAGCCTGCTGCGGTAGGGCCTACCGGTGCCTCAGGATCCGATCGAGCCGATCAAGGCCGCGCCGCGTCCCCGAGAGAGCACCAAGCAGGCGCAGATCATCGCCATGCTTCAGCGCTGAGAAGGCGCCACCATCGCCAGATCTTTGAGGTACCGGGCTGGCAGCCGCATACGGTGCGCGGGACCTTTGCCGAGGCCTTCAAGAAGAAGCTGGGCCTGACAATGATCTCCAGCAAGGATGAGGATGGCCCGCGCGTTTACCGAGTTGCCTGACCACGAGACGCACCCTGCTGCGTCAGGGCCGTGCCACCAACTCGTAGCTGGTGCTGCGGCCGCTGGCCTCGGACTTCTTCAACACATCGCGCGCCAACAATTCGGTGATGTCCCGCAGGGCGGTGTCCTGAGAGCACTTGGCGATCGCCGCCCACTTGCTGCTCGTCAGTTTGCCGTCAAAGCCATCGAGCAACTTGTTGAGCAGTTTGATCTGACGTTCATTGAGCGGCATGCCGGCGCAGTGCTGCCAGAAACGGGCTTTCGTCAGTACCGCAGCCAGTGTCTCTTCCGCGCCCTGGAGGGATCGCAGCAGACAGGCCAGGAACCACTCAAGCCAATCAGTGACGTCCAGATCACCTTTTTGGGTGGCTTCCAGACGGTCGTAGTAGTCCTTGCGTTCTCGTTGAATTTGGGCCGACAGGCTGTAGTAGCGCTGCGCTGATCTTTCCGCTCGTGCCAGCGCCATGTCCCCCACCGCACGGGCGATTCGCCCATTGCCATCGTCAAAGGGGTGGATGGTCACAAACCACAGGTGGGCCAGCCCAGCCTTAACCGCCGGGTCATCATGCTGATTCACGTTGAACCACAGCAGGAAATTGGCCATTTCCGCATCCAGCTGATGTGCCAGAGGTGCCTCGTAGTGAACCTTTTGGCGATGCACAGGACCGGAAACCACTTGCATGGGGCCTTGCGCATCGTCGCGCCAGTCACCGACTCGGATTTTTCTGAGCCCGCTGTAGCCGGTAGGAAACATGGCGGCATGCCAGCCAAACAATCGATCCGCCGTGAGTGCCGTGTTGTGCCGCTGGGTGGCATCGAGCACCATCTCCACCACCCCATCGACATGCCGGTCAGCGGGTGCCAAAGCACCGATGTCGACACCCAAGCGTCGGGCAATCGAAGAGCGCACCGACTCGGGGTTAAGTTTTTCACCCTCGATTTCGCTGGTCTTGAGCACGTCCTCGGTCAGGACACGCAACGTGGCCTGGTCACGCAGATCCATCCCCAGGTCGTGCATGCGGCCCAGCAGGTGTCCTTGCGCCAGGTGAACCTGGGCAAGCAAGAATGCCAGCCGCTTGTGGTCGTAAACCCAGTGCGGCCAGTCGTTGCGTTGCCAGATGTAGCGTTTATCTTCGCTTCTCATGCGGTGATTATGGCCAGGATTCGCCGCATGGTCAAGACAAGCTCCGCGAATAATGCGGTTAATAGATAGGCTATTCACCGCGACCACGGCCGTCTGAACAGTTTTGAGGGAGTGCTTGGGTCTTCGGACCGGACTAGCGGGATTAACGGCGAGCACCTGGCCCAGAACGAGCTAGTTGAAGAGCATGCGGATGGCGGCCAGGTGCTGCTTCAATGAAGGCGCCTAGAGGGTTCTGGAGCTTCTCGGTGTAGGCTGCAATATGAACGGGTTCGATATCGCGTAGTTCATGGAATCCATTGAGCTCGCACCAGTTACCGAATTCCTGAGCAGCATGTGCGTGGGCTTTAACCGTGTTCGCATTCCGAATATTGGCATTAAAGAACTCAATGAACCGCTTCGCGGCATGAGGATCTGGCACAAAAAGCTTTGGAAGCTTCTCAATCCAGAGTATCTGAAGAGACTTTCCGTTCACAAGGTTTCCGCCTCCGCTTCATTGCCGAAGATTGACATGGTGTGCACAAGACTTTGACCTATCCCAGCTCATGCGCTGACAACAATCCGTGTTTGCTGAACGCCCGATTGCATATTGAGCCACTTCACGTATATCCTGTATATACTACTAATTTGACGGAGACAGGCATGCTGACCCGAGTTTTCAAAAGCGGCAATTCCCTTGCCGTGCGCATCCCAAAAGAATTGGCCTTCGCCGAAGCCCCACAAGAAGTCGAAATCGAGCGCATCGGCAACACGCTTCTCGTGCGTCCAGTGGCCCAGAAAAACCTCGACGAACTGGTGAATATCCTGTCGTCGTTTCCACAAAGTTTCATGGCGGACGGGCGTGACTTTCACGAACAGCATGATCGTGACTGGCCGACTTTGAGCAAGGACGAGTCCTGATGCATTATTTACTGGATACCAACATCTGCACTTACCTGATGAAGGTCCATCCACCGGCAGTGCTCGAGCGCTTCAAACGGACCCCCATAGGGCATGTCGGCATGTCTGTTGTGACCTATGCAGAATTACGCCACGGCATTGAACGCTGTCCCCCTGAGGATAGGGCCTTGGCCGAACAAGCATTGAACCGTTTCGTAGCCCTTGTCCCTGTGATCGCACTGGATCAGCGAGCCGCCGAAAGCTACGGTATTATCGCGGCCGCTATCCGCGACCGACGCCGTGACGCATTGGACCGCCTAATTGCCGCCCACGCCATCAGCATCGGGGCTACTCTCATTACCAACAATGAAGCCGATTTTAGGGATTATCCGGGCCTGCGCGTTGAAAACTGGGTCAACCCATAGCCCGCGGAAGCCCCGGACTCTTGAATCGATTCTTCGCAGGATAGCCAGGCTTGAATGCACCCACTGGACTGGTAGCCTTCCACAAACCCGGCGCCGTTCCCCCCTGGGTATTCATTCACTTAAAACTAAAAAAGGACCTGCCCATCAGGGGCCTTATTTTCTGAGATCAGCGAACTACACGATTCAACGGAGTAAAGGGAGGCCATTTCCCCGCTGACTATACAGTGATCGCCTCGATCCCTTTTTTTTCGATCAGCTGAAGTAGCTTGGCTGCTGCTCCACCTGGATGTTTACCCGAGCTTTCCGACTCCCATTTTTGGACCGTGGAAGCCGTTACATTGAGAAAACCAGCAAAAACGGTTTGGCTCATCTTCGCCTTCTGTGTTCGAATCAGAATAACCTCATCAGCTGTGTAGGCGGGCGGCGGGGTGCACAAGACTTTGACCTGGCCAAGCTCATGCGCGGATAACAAACCGTGCTTGCTGAGTGCGCGAGCTGTGTCTAATAGTTCAATCGCAATCCGGTCTGGTTTATTCGTGGTTTTCATTACAAATCTCCTTCAGTACACCATCGGAAATGAGTCCTTCAATCTGTCTCGGGTCAGCCTTTTGAAAATCAGAGCCAATCAATTTGGCCGCATCAACTTGGGCCTTGGAGAAATCAGATCCCGGATCATTCTTTTGTCTTCCGACAATGAAGAAGATTCCGTTCGCACTCTCTTTAGCCACCAATGTTCTTGTGGAGCCCCGTTTCCCATGGCCGGTGATAGCGATCCTCTTTTTGCATAGACCTGAGCCTAGGTCAGCCTCATAGATGCCGTGCATAATTTCCCGAGCGGCCGCGCATAGTTGACCATCTGTCAAAATGTCTTTTGCCCACCGCGAGAAAGTTTTAGTTTTAAAAACTGGTCTGACTTTCATGGAATGAACTATAGCACTTTGTGCAATGCCAATTCATGGTCCGATTAGGTGTCTTCTTCAAGCAGTAAAGAGAACTCTTGATCGAAAGCTGACGACTCGGACGGGGCTGTTGTATTCTCGATGGCTTGAATGTCTGCATCAGTGAATTCACTCAAACCCAGAACGATGCGTTCTCGGCCGTTTGTACAGACTTCCATCACCCTTACAGCTCCCTTGCGCCTCTATTATGTATGATAACGTTCTGTATCGACTTCAAGGCGCTGGCCGCTGTGATAGATCGGGTTGCTCCCCGTGCGCCGAGCCCCAAGGGTGGGCGCCCGCCATTTCCGAGTGAGACCATGGTTCGCATACGGGTCCTGAAGCGTCTCAACAATCATTCGGATGTGCGGATTTGAGTTTAGGGGGCAAGGCGGGACTCCTTCTCCAGCAGCGGGGGGTGTCCCCCGGGTGGGTTCGCCAAAACCTGATTTTCTTGGAAAAGATTTTGAAAGATTCAAGCAAGGTGCTTGAAAAAGCCATACCCCAGATGGGCTGCTCTTTGTGGGTTACCGTCAGGCAAGGGGGCATTTGATCTTAGGCATATTCTCCCACTATGCTTCCTCAGCGCTACCGGAGCGCTAACCCAGAAATTTTAGGACATAAAAAAAGCCCACCGCAGTGAGCCTGTTCTCTTGATATGAATGGTGGCCAAGGACGGAATCGAACCGCCGACACGGGGATTTTCAATCCCCTGCTCTACCAACTGAGCTACTTGGCCAAGTCGCTAATCAGTCAGTTATTAAACGCCCAAAACGCCTTTTCGTCAAGCTATCAGGGTCGTTTTGAGGCTCCCTGATAAGGCTGTTGCTATTGAAGTCTGCAGGTAGATTCGGGCTGATCGGTCCCAAGGGTGTCCAGTTCATTCGTGGGATGGAGGTATCCCTCAATCGGGGCGAGGGCCACGGTGCCGCGTTCTGCACCAAGGATGAGGGGTTGGCGAAGCTGCTGATCCCAGCTTCTAAAGGAAAGGGGGACCCCCTTGAATCCGCCTAACGTAAAGTCGTTGCCGAGCATGAAAGATTTCATGCTGCCGAGTTCTGTGGATTTGGTCCTTGTCGCTGATTCCCCTATCGCCCTGACCGAAAGCCAAGCGGCATAGTCTTTATCCTTCATGGGTCGTCCATTTGCGGCCATGAAGCGGTTCTGCAGCTGCAGTGCGCCAAAGGCCTCGTGAGTGTAGTGCCAAGAGGAGGCCACCAGCCCACTGGTACCGACGACCGGTCTTGGGAGCCAGGTCCTGTATGGAAAAAGATCACCGAGTGACCGTTCGGTATCGATCATGACCAAGGCGTCATAGTCCGCGTCTTGCGTGAAGACTGGAATTTCAGATTCTGGGGTACGTCGTTCATCGAAGGTGTGGGACCAAGGTTTGTCGGCCACGATCTTGGCGCCAAATTTTTTAGCTGACTTCCTGATGGCATCCGCATACAAGGCATCTTCAGGTTGACTTTGGGTGACGAGGAACCATTTCTGCCAGCGTTTTTTACCTAGATACTGGGCGAGGGCATCGGCCTTCATGGCGTGGCTAGGGAGAATATGGAGAAGGTTCTTCCTACAATCAGCCCCTCGAAGGCGATCTTCACTGGACGCTATATTGAATAACAGGACGCCTGAGGCCTCGGGAAGGCTGGCCAGGGTAACCTGTTCCTCCGCGGTAAGATCCAGCAGAAAGAGCTGGTACCCCTCGTTCAAAAGGGCTTTGAATCGATCGCTCAGGGAATCCTCGAGTGGGATATCGACCTTTTTAAGATCAAAGGATTGGCCGGTAAACTGGCCCGTGGTGGTGTTGTCAATGATTCCAAGTTCAGCGCCCTTGATGCCTTCATCTGTAATGATAGGATCAAAAAATGGTCGGACCTCGGTGTTCCCCCGCTGATGTTTCAGGTAAACGAGGGTTAGGGCTCGGGGAGAGGCCTTGAGGGTCCCTGGCCCTTGGCTGAGGGGACTGCTGATCTTTTTAGTTTTTTGCGCCGAGGCAAACGGGCTTAATAAGAGCCCAATGGCTAATAGCGCATGAAGGAGCCGTGAGGGATACATTTTCTAGTGGAGATCTCGATGACGAACGAGGAGGTCATAGCGATCAGAATTGAGCTGCTTGCCGAGCGCTTCAGTCAGGTAGACGGAGCGGTGCTGTCCGCCGGTGCATCCAATGGCAATCGTCAGGTAGCTTCTATTTTCAGAGGCAAAACGAGGCGCCCAGCGAGACATGAACTGAACCACGTCATGAAGAAACTCCTGAACTTCGGGAATGGGGTCAAGGAATGCCTCCACGTCCGGGTCGAGGCCGGTCTTAGCCCTCAGCGTGGGCTCCCAATGGGGATTTGGAAGACAGCGGGCATCGAAGATGAAGTCGGCGTCAAAGGGGACGCCGTTCTTGAAACCAAAGGAAATACAGGTGACCGACATCCGGTGATCACGCTTCGCGCCCACCCGATCTCTGATGAGATCCCTCAGTTGATGAATGTTGGTATGGCTGGTATCGATGATCAGGTCGGCCCGGCTCGCGATAGGGACCAACAGGCGCTGCTCCCGGTCGATGGCTTCGGTTAAGGAATGGGCGCTGTCAGTCAGTGGGTGTTTTCGTCGGGTCTCACTGAAACGTTTCAGAAGACTCTCGACCCCTGATTTTAGGAAAAGAACCTGACAGGAAATACCGAGCTGACCGGCCAGCTCCAGCGTTTTGGGGAATTGTTCAAGGCTTTCACAGCGACTCCTGGCATCGATGCTGATGGCCACCTTCTGGTAGTCCTGTTGGCCTTCGGACATGGCCTCCCGGACGAAAGGCTCAAAAAGAGCAACGGGAAGATTGTCGATACAGTAGTAACCACTGTCTTCAAGGGTCTCAAGGGCAATACTTTTGCCCGACCCTGATAAGCCGCTGACGATGATCAGGTCCACCTGTGATTCCTCAGATCAATTTGGAACGGGTCCAACACATACACCCGTTCCAGATCATAGACCAATCGTTCGAAAATTAATGTGACTGGTGCTTTTCTTTGTGTTTGATCAGCTGCCGGTCCAGCTTGTCGACGAGTGCGTCAATGGAGGCATAGAGGTCATCTTGGGTATCTTCTGCAAAGATGGTTTCCCCTTTGACTTGAATGGTCGCCTCTGCTTTTTGGCCGTGTTTTTCGACTTCGAGGACCACGTGGATCTTCATCGCCTGCTCGAAGTGACGTTCAATCCGCGCAAACTTTTCGTGGATATGGTTCTTTAGGGCTTCGGTGACCTGGATGTGGTGTCCGGTAATATCGATCTGCATAGTCATGTCCATTGATGGTCGTAGTTAAAAAATTTGTTTTCGTTCGCTGGAAGAGGCGATGCCCATGGCTTCGCGATACTTGGCGATGGTCCTTCGCGCCACGTTGATGCCCCGGTCTTGAAGCATTTTGGCAATGACTTCATCACTCAAAGGCTTGTGAGTGTCTTCGCCGCTGATGATCTCCTTGAGATGCGCCTTGATCGCAGTGGCTGAGCATTCACCACCACTTTGCGTCGAGACATGGCTCGAAAAGAAGTACTTGAACTCAAAGATACCGTTCGGGGTGTGCATGTACTTTTGCGTCGTGACCCTTGAAATCGTCGATTCATGCATGTCGACTTCTTCAGCGATATCCCGAAGGACCAGGGGTTTCATGGCCACAGGGCCTTGATCAAGAAAGGCTTGTTGATGATCAATAATGCTCCGGGCGACCTTCAACAGCGTTTCGTTACGACTTTGTAAACTCTTGATGAACCAACGGGCCTCCTGGAGGTGGTTGCGCATGGTGGTGTTGTCCGCGCTATTGTCCGCGCGGCGGACCATCCCCGAGTAGTAAGGATTGACTCTTAATTTTGGCGCTATATCGGGATTTAGTTTGACGGTCCAGCGATCCTTGGATCGCACCACATACACATCCGGCGTGATGTATTGGGCGTCATCGTTATGAATGGTGAGCCCGGGTTTGGGTTCAAGGGTTCGAATCAGTTGAACCACAGCGCTTAATGCCTCGTCTTCAAGCCCGGTGGTGCGCTTGAGTGCGCCAATATCGCGTTTGGCCAGAAGCTCTAGGTGCTCCTTGACCATTGTGAGGGCCTCTTCTCTGTAAGGTGTTTCAGACGGCAGTTGACGTAACTGGATGGCCAGGCAATCGGCGAGATCAAGGGCTCCGATGCCGGGAGGGTCAAAGCTCTGAATCCGATGCAGAACCGCCTCAATCTCATCAAGCTCTAGGGCCGGTATCTGGTGCAACAGCCCCTGATGCACGTCCTCTAGCGTGTTACCGAGATAGCCGTCGTCATTGATGCTATCGATTAAGGTGGTCGCAATGGCATAGTCACGCTCGCTGAAGCGGGCGAGCTCCATTTGCCATGTCAGCTGGTCATGGAGGTTTTCACCGACGGCTCGATTTAAGGCGTAATCATCGAGCTCGGCCCCCCCTTGGGAGCCGGTCGCGTTCATCTGAGGAAGGTTGTCATAAAGCTCTTCCCAGGAGACATCGACGGCGAGTTCACTGGGAATGTCGGCGGCAGCATCCATGTCCTTCAGTTCCCGATAATCGGTGGTCGTCTCCGTCATTATCGGCGCAGTGGATTCCTGACCGGCAGGAGTTTGAGTCTCTTCTTCAGCGACTTCCAGCATCATATTGGAATCAAGCGCTTCCTGAATTTCAGTCTGCAAGTCCATGCTCGACAACTGCAGCAGCTTGATCGCCTGCTGCAGTTGGGGGGTCATCGCCAGATGCTGACCCATTCGGAGTTGCAAGGACTGTTTCATGAGAACGTTGAGCGCTATCTTAGGGGAAGATAAAAAGGCTTTGGGGTGAAAAAAGTGCCGGGCTACATGGAGAAGTTTTCACCGAGATAGACCTGACGAACTTCTGGGTTATGGATGATCTCCTCCGCACTGCCTTCCGCGATGACGCGGCCACCGGCCAGAATATAAGCGCGATCGCAAGTCCCTAAGGTTTCTCTCACGTTGTGTTCCGTGATCAAAATACCAATGCCGCGGGCTCTAAGGTGGACGATAATCTTTTGAATATCGATAATGGAAATAGGATCAACACCAGCAAAAGGTTCATCCAATAGCATAAAACGCGGCTCGCAGGCCAGTGCGCGGGCAATTTCAACGCGCCGTCTTTCGCCCCCCGAGAGGCCCATGGCGGGTTGGTTACGAAGATGTCCCACACTGAACTCCTCAAGGAGTTCGCCGGCGATCAGTTCCCGTTGACCATGCGTCAGTTCTTTACGAAGCTCGAGGACGGCCAAGAGGTTTTCAGCCACGGTCAGCTTTCTAAAAATGGAGGGTTCTTGGGGCAAATAGCCAATACCAAGACGAGCCCGCTCATGCATCGGCAGGTGGGTGATGTCCTCGTTATCCAGCCTGATATCGCCTTCATCCGGACTAATGAGCCCGACGATCATGTAAAAACTAGTGGTTTTACCGGCACCATTGGGTCCTAGAAGACCGACGATTTCCCCGGTATTGATCGTGACCGAGACACCGTCCACCACATTTCGGCGGTGGTAGCGCTTAACGATATGATGCGTTGAGAGGATGGACATGGCTTATTCCGCTTCTTTATTCTTAGGCAGAATCGTCACATGAACACGACGATTGCCGGAACGAGTGGATCCCGCTTTGTAAACCGAATTCTTGGTGTCGTACTCGATGTGTTCACTGCGGACGGTGTGTTCGCTCGTTTCCGGCGAATGGCCTTCATAGGTGATGGCCTTGCCATTAAGGATCAGAATGCCTGAATCTGGAAAGTAATCGATGCGCTCCCCCTCACCATGGTTATCAGCGCCTCCGCCATCCGGGGTTTGTTTGATGCGGGCTGGCTTTCCGTAAATGATAACCTGATCCGCCTGTCCCTTTTGCTGGTTGAGGATCATTTTGGTGCCGATCGCCTCAAGGCTTCCCTGATGGGCCTTCACATTGCCGTTGTAGACGGTTTCTCCCTTGGCTTCATCAAAGATCATGTCGTCAGACTCGATCAACATGGGCTCCTTGGAGTCGGAAGTCAGGGCCATGGCGGGCGTGCTCATCATGGCGAGCAGTAAGCCACCGATCAGCCAGGGGCCAGCGACCCCAAGCGTCCGTTGATTGAACTTAGTTTGATTCGTTCTGTACATCATGCTTTCTTCGAACATTGGCGAGGACGCTGTATTTGAGCTCACTGCCAAAATTGATTTTGGCGCCGGTGCCGGTCATGTAATCGGGGTAGCTGATCACTCGAATGTCTTCATCGGTCTCCGCATAGTCCTTTTCAGGTTGCGCCCTGACATTCGTGGTTTCAATTCGGACGGTTCGACCTTCCTTGTTGGCATCCCTAAGGACGAGAACATCCCCATTCAGAAAAACAAACTCACTATCAGAGGGAATCGTAGCGGTTTCCGATCGAATCACCCAAGGGGGACCGTCTTTCACGAAAAGAGAGATCTCGGGTTTGATCAATTCGGTGAGGTTCTTCTCCTCGTAATGGATCATTTCAGTCGCAAACAAGAGTTCTTTGGGGTTGCCTTCCTTATCCATCACGGTTCGCCTGAGCCCCTTTGAATAATAATCGACTTTTCCTGGCTTCAGTTTCTTTGGGCCTTCATCGGGAGGGCCTAGTTGATCAGCAAGCCACCAGGAGAGAACTACCATGAAGACCGCAAACAAATAGCGCGGCAATTCAAGCAGTGTCTTAAGAGCTTCAATGATAGCTTTCAATGATAGCCTCAAGCTTATTTTGAGCGGTCAATAGAAGGTCACAGACCTCCCTGACAGCGCCCATGCCGCCGGGTTGGGAGGTGATCCAGTGCGCGCTATTAAGAATCGTGAAGTGGCTATCAGCCACCGCAACAGCAAGGCCGACCCGCCGCAATAGGGGAAGATCAAGGAGGTCATCTCCCACAAAAGCGACCTGATCGGCGGTGATCCCAAGCTCATCCAGAAGGTTTAAAAATGTCGGCAGTTTGTGCTCTTGACCCTGAAATACATGGCGAACTCCAAGGCTCTCCATTCGAAGAGCAACGGCTTTTGAGTTCCGACCTGAAATAACCGCGGTGTCGATGCCGGCCCGCTGGACCAGCTTAATGCCATGGCCATCGCGGGCATGAAAACTCTTCAGTTCTTCACCCTCCGGTGTGAAATAGAGCCGGCCGTCGGTCAACACACCATCCACATCACAGATCAGTAACCGGATGTTTTGAGCCCGTTCAAGGATGGATGGGGCGACACCGGGCATCATCACACCACCCCAGCGCGGAGCAGATCGTGCATGTTGAGTGCGCCCACTAAGTGTCCTTCAGGCGCGACGACGAGAAGAGCATTAATGCTCTTTTCTTCCATGATCCTGACCGTTTCAGCGGCCAGACAGTCGGGATCCACGGAGGTACAGTGTCGCATCATGACCTCGCTGATCTTCGTCTCATGAAGATCCATGGAGATTTCTAAAAGCCTTCTAAGATCGCCATCGGTAAAAATGCCGAGCACTTCATCGCTTTCGTTGACCACAGCCGTCATTCCGAGCTTTTTGGCCGTCATTTCAAGGACGGCCTCTCGGAGAACTGCAGATTCCCTGACCTTTGGGACGGCGTCACCCTGATGCATGATGTCTCGAACCCGAATTAAAAGGCGGCGACCGAGACTGCCACTGGGGTGAGAGAAAGCAAAATCCTCCCGACTGAAACCCCGAGCTTCAAGCATGGCGACCGCCAGGGCATCGCCCATGGCCAGCGCGGCGGTTGTGCTGGACGTTGGGGCAAGGCCCAGCGGACAGGCTTCTTCTGTGATGCCGGTGTCGAGTGCGACATCCGCCTGGGTTGCGAGCGTTGATTGGTGATTGCCGGTCATCGCAATCAAAGGGATACCGAGGCGCTTCAGGATTGGGATGATGGTCAGAATTTCGGCTGAATCACCCGAATGGGAGAGAGCAAGGACGACATCCTCGGGGGTGATCATGCCAAGATCTCCGTGTCCTGCCTCACCGGGATGGACAAAAAAAGCCGGGGTTCCGGTGCTCGCCAGTGTGGCCGCAATCTTGCCGGCAATATGCCCTGATTTCCCCATACCGGTCACCACCACACGGCCCCGGCACTCCATGAGGATGCGGCAAGCTAGAGCAAAGCGATCGTCAATACGCGACTCCAGAGCCTTGACGGCTGCGGCCTCGGTGGCAATCACTCGGATGCCGGCCTCGCAAAGGGCGCGAGCATCAAAGTGGGGGGCAGGGCGGTGGGGTTGTAAGTCTCGGACCATGAAGATGCATCAATAACTATGCACTCATTATGCCATCCCGCTAGGCGGTTGTCTGAAACGAATGGCGAAGCGGGGTCTTAGGGCTTTTGAGGCTCGGCCTGATCGCGGCCCATGAGGAGGGCGTCGGGATGCCGTTCGATCGCATCTGCCAGCCTTCGAATGGCCTTCGCTGCATCGGAGAGATCATGCAGTGTCCTTTGGAGTTCCGCATCTGGTTCGGTCAAAGCGCCCACCGATGACAGCGCCGCTTTGGCTTCCTTGAGGGTCTCGTTGGCCGTCCCGAGGAGGGGGGGAATCTCGTGATTGAGCTGTTTCATCAGCACTTGGCTGTCCTGCGTCATCCCATCAAGATGTCTTAGGAGGCGCTGAAGATCGATCAGCGTCTGGTTGAGGTTATCGACGCTGGCACTGGTTTCAGGCTTGGTGAGGAGTCCATCAAGGTGGCGGATCGCAGCAAGGGTCGCATCGACGGTATCCTTGAGTGGCAGGTCCTGGACTTCATGCGAAAGATGTTGCACGGTCTTTTCAATATCATCCTTGCTGGAAGGGACCGCAGGGATTTCAGGCAGCTGAAAGGCCTGGCTCCCCATCAGCTTAAGGGGCCGATCAGGCATGAAGTCAATTTCGATATAGAGTTGATTGGTGACCAGGCTGGTCAGCGATAGACGAGCCCTGAGGCCGCGATCGATGAGCGCCTTGAGGTCTGGATGGCCGTGGTTACCCTCATCGCCATGGGTCTCCATCACCTTTTTGAGATCAATTTCAGCGATCACTGGAGTCAGGACCCGATTGTGATCAACATCGTACTGAACGAGGACTTCATTGACCCGGCCGATGGTCACGCCCTTGAGCTTGACGGCGGCGCCATTGTTGAGACCATTCACCGACCCTTCAAAGTAAACGACGTAACGCTGGATCTTGCTGAACGCATTGCCACCCCCGAAAGTGAGGATCAGAACCGTTCCAAGGATCATCGCTCCTAAGGTGAAAAGTCCGATCAATCGAGGGCTTGCACCGTGACTCATAGCGGGGCCTCAGGGGGGTTCGTGGCGGTCTTTTTGGATTGACCCCGGGTCAGGAATTCCTTGACGGTCGGATGGGTGGAGGTCCTCAGCAACATATCAGGTGGGCCCTTAGCAATAATGGTCTTGGTCTCGGTGTCGAGGAATATCGAATTGGTGCCGATATCTAATAGGCTCGCAAGATCATGGGTAACGATCACCGCAGTGATTCCGAGACTCTCACTCAGATGGACGATCAGTCTATCAAGACGGCGCGCACTGATGGGATCAAGCCCGGCTGAAGGTTCATCAAAGAGGAGGATTTCAGGATCCAGCGCCAGCGCTCTTGCAAGTGCGGCCCGTTTTTGCATGCCGCCACTGATTTCAGCTGGATAAAAGCCTTCAAAGCCTGAAAGACCAACGAGAGCCAGTTTGAGGGACACCAGATCAGCAATCTCCGGAGCGCTGAGTGGGGTATGGGCGGTCAGCGGTAATGCGATGTTTTCGGCCAGGGTCATTGAGCTCCAAAGAGCGCCACTTTGATAGAGAATCCCCATTTTAAGGAGCACCGACTGACGTTCTTTCGGGGGAAGTGTCCAAAGATTCTGGCCATCAAAGAAAACTTCACCGGTGACCGGTGGTTTGAGAGCGATCAAGTGTCGAAGCAGGGTGCTTTTGCCACAACCGCTGGCGCCCATGATGATGAAGATCTCTCCCCGAAGAACATCGAAGTCCACCTCCTTTTGGACCAAAAAATCATCGTACGCCATGGTCAGTCCGCGGACGCTGATATGGACCTGTTTGAGCGAAAGATCGGGTCGATGGGGGGTGATCAATGGCGTCAACACGATCAGCGTTTATAAAGGTTGAGGGCCGTCACCAGGAGGGTCATCACGGCATCGGAGATGACGATATAGACGATGGCTGTCACCACCGCGGAGGTGGTCGCGAGCCCAACTGAGGAGGCATTGCGCTGGCACAGAAGCCCCCTGAGGCAACCGGCGGACGCGACCAGAATACCGAAAACCGCGCTTTTGCCGATACCGACCTCAAAATCGATGAGGCGCAACCGTGTTTGGATCTGGATGAGGTATTCGGAGGCTGAGATATCAAAAAGACCGGCGGCGACCAGTGCGCCGCCAATCATTCCCCAGATGTCCGCGTAGAGGCAGAGGAGGGGGATCGTCACCAGCATGGCAAGGATTCTCGGCATCACCAGAAAATCCATAGGTGAAAACCCGGAGGTCTTGAGTGCGTCGATTTCATCGTTGACGGTCATCGACCCGATTTCGGCGGCATAGGCGCTTCCGGTCCGGCCGGCCATCAGGATGGCGGTCATCATGGCCCCCATTTCTCGCGCCATACCGAGTCCCACCAAGTCGGCGATAAATATCTGGGCGCCAAAGAGCTTCAGTTGGACGGCACCCACAAACGCCAGAATCATCCCAACGAGGGCGGAGATGAGTGTAATGATCGGCAGCGCGTTGGGGCCACAGGCCTCAACCAATCGCCAGAAGTCGCTCCAGCGCAACTGGCTTTGGCCCCCGAGGAGCCTCAAGAAGCCGAGGATCGCCTCGCCGATGAAGTCCGCCAAAAGCCCGATATCTTTAACGAGCCAGAGCGTCTGCCGACCAAGGATGGATAGCCAATCATCCAGATTCTTTTGACGGCTAGCATCCTGTCGTTCAGGAACAGCAGCCGCTAACATTAAAAGCCCCTGGACGCCTTCTGGAAGGGCGCGCGTATCGAGGGTAATGCCCTGCGCGTCACAGAACTGGCTCAAGGCCCTGATATACGTCAGCAAGAGGCTGTCCCAGTGCATGAGGTCCAGACTCTCAAGACGAACGATCTCAAGACCTTGAAGGGATTGTAATCGGTTGATGGTCGCGTCAGCGCGTGGGCAGTTCTGGCCAATGCGCCATGCGCCACCGATCAGAACCCTCGCCAATGGGGTCTGTTCAAAGAGGATGTCGACCCATGGCTGTTGCATCAGCTGGGGCGCTTCAATCTGTAAAGTGCTGAAATATCTTCATCACCATAGCCTTGCTGAAGAAGTTGAACATAGTGCTCGCGCGTGGCCTCTGTCAGCGGGAGAGTGATCTCAAGGTCTTGGGCCAAGGCGGCGACAATCTCCAAATCCTTGAGGTGCAAAGCCAGTTTGAATCCCGGCGAAAAGCGCCCTTCGATCATTGATTTTCCTCGTTTATCGAGGAACCAGTTGCCGGCAGCGCCGCCGCTGATCGCCTCAATGACCTGTTCCATATCCAGACCGAGATGATGGCCAAAGGCCAGTGCTTCGGTGACCGCTTCATTGATCCCTGCGCAAAGGACCTGGTTCACCGCTTTCGCACTCTGACCCCTCCCAACGTTACCCATATGAACGATCTTGGTCGCGATGGTGTCAAGCAGTGGGCGAATTTTTTCAAGGGATTCCAGGCGGCCCCCGACCATAATGGCCAAGGTGGCATTCGAGGCTCCTTCGACGCCACCAGTGACCGGGGCATCTAGGAAATCGGCGCCGCAACCGCGCACCCTCTTCGCGGCCCGCTTTGAGGTGTCAGGACTGATGGTTGAGAAATCGATCACCAGATGTTCTGAGGTCAGTCCTTCAAGAAGGGTCTCAAGCACCATCAGCACATCGTCATCCCTTGAGACACAGAGCGCAAGGATCTTCGCCTTACTGGGTAGCTCCTGAAGATGCTGAAGGGCCATGACCTTATGTTCTTGAGCAAAGGCTTCAGCACGCTCGGGGGTCCGGTTCCAGACGGCCTTGAGATAGCCTCTTAGGGCCCAATGGCCGGCCATGGGGGCGCCCATGGCACCGAGGCCGACAAAGGCGGCTGTGAGATCGCTGACGTCAGGTTTAGACACCACGCAGGTCATTATTCCTCAAGGTAGGTGTAGCTTCCAAGGCCCGCGACCAGTTCGCTTTCAAACTGTTTGCGGCGTTCTGGGGTGAGATCGGACTCGAGGAGTTTTTTGCGATAGGCGCGTTCGAGCTCCTCAGGCTCGATGTTGACATAGCGCAACAT
>CAILMG010000014.1 GCA_903835265.1 uncultured Methylococcus sp. | reverse complement strand
CTGCCGATGGTTATTCGAGCGCAGCAGCGATCCCCATTGCGCCTTATAACCTCGACATCACCGTCCCACGAGATCCTCGTTTTTCTGAACAACCTTACTGCATCAATTCTCTGGTGACAGGGGTGGTCACCCAGACAGGTTCTGTGTGGCACGCGAATCTGGCTTATGGCACTTATTGGGTCGATCCTATCGCGGCGCTACCCATTGATGAATGCTGGGGACACCCCTACAACAAGGAATATCACTATCATGGTTACGCTTGGAAATGCTTACCGAACAAAGGGGGTCCTAAGACCCACTCGCCGCTCTATGGTTATGCCCTGGATGGGTTTGGGATCTATGGCCCGCGCGGTGACAATGGCGAGCTCCTGACCAATAACGACCTCGATGAGTGCCATGGGCATACCGGACGTATTAAATGGGATGGCAAGTGGACAACGATGTACCACTACCACGTTAACAGCGAGTACCCGTATGGGCCTGGCTGCTACCGCGGAAAGCCGTCTACTTTCGATGCGCTAACGCCGCATACCCACGGTTATTCAGCAGCAAGGGCCGCTAAGTTCCCTTCACGCGAACCACAGGGGGCAGCGCCACATTGATGGATCACTGATTTGTGATTGAGAAAAACGGGGACTAAAGTCCCCGTTTTTCGTTTGGTGGTGAAGCATCTACCCCACCCCTTTGCTTCGAGAATGTTTGGCCCTCTTCCGTTTTGAGTGGAAGTCATCATAAGCTGATGGATCTTTTGGCTCAGCATTGAGGTGATTTCAAACACGGATTCCAACGCTCTCCAAATGGGAGAAGATGGCAGTAATGTTCTTGAAGGTTGGCTGGGTTTAGACGATAAAGGTGTCTATCCCTTCAAGGAGAAGATCGTACTGTTTGTCGACCACCTCCCGAAGGCCGAGGGCAAAGGATCCAGTTACGATATGGCCCCTTGATCCGATCCAGCCCACGGCATCACGACCTCCAAGGCTAACGATGTAGCCCCTATCCTGATGAAGATAGGGCCTAAGAAGAGGAAACCAGTTTTGACTCTTAAGGATGTTGCTAGCGATAAGTTTTCCTTTTCTGACTGCTGATTGAGCGCTTACCGCCGGGGCGATGGGCCCCTTGAATTGAGCGAGATCGCCGGTAATGTAAACGCGGGTAAACGATCTGTTGTTGATCAGCGCCTGTCCGAAAAGATTGACCGGGAAAGTAACGAAGGGTGGCGCACTTGTAAACCGAACCGTAATACCCGATCGGTGTTGGTGGTGGCTTCCGGCCCGGTCCTCCAGAATCAGTTCCCGAGGTTTTGAGGAAACGAGCCTTTGGCAGGGATGATGCTTAATGCCCCTCTCCGCCATTCGATCAAGAACGTACTCACTCACCCGAGAAGGGAAATTCGCAAGGGGCCTCTCCCCAGCGTCAATCACATGGATGCTTCTCGGATCACCGATGCGCTCGAAATAATCCATCAGTTCAAAAGTAAACTGAACACCCGTTGGACCTGCGCCTACAATGGAGACAATGTCGCCCCCTGTCTTTTGAGTCTTGGTCTTAGGATTAAGGAGGGCCTCTAAATCACCCTCCACAAAATCTTTCAAAGAGAGACAGCCTGGAGTTACCGGGCTCCCGATGGGATCGCTCAAGCCGCTGGCCAGAACCAGATAATCAAAATCGATTGATTCACCTGAAATGATGAGACGTTGACTGGATGCAATGCCTTCAATGGCATCGCGAGTCAGGCTTATATCGGCTTTGATGAAGCGGCTATTGAATCGGTCTTCAATGTCTTTGAAAGGAATTTTGATTGGGGGAGAGGGGGTTCGAAGGACCTCATGAAGTCTGGGGATCTTTAAATGAAAATCTCGGTGATCGACCAGCGTTATCTCCGCGTCTGCTGATCTTTTTCTAAGACTGATGAGCGTGGTAAGCCCGGCGATGCCTCCCCCGATGATCAGGATCTTGAGATTCTTTTTTTTTAAGGCTCGATTTTGTTTCATGATGGATCCTATTGTGTCCTTCAGAGGTGTTTTTTTGATCTTAAGTTCCAATGGATTGAAACTAATGTGGGTCAATGATGATCCATAGTTTATGTCGCTGGATCGAAAGGGAAGCCCTTTATGAGTGGAGCTTCTGGGGCTTGGGTTCTTTGGATATCGCTAAATGGGTTGGAGAAATTAATGTTTTTCGGTTCATCAAAGCCCGTCATCGGCAAGGCATCCCTGCTAATCAATCTAGCGCGCGATCAGGTCTT
>CAILMG010000013.1 GCA_903835265.1 uncultured Methylococcus sp. | reverse complement strand
GGCTTCTGGAGGCCCCTTCCTTCGGAAGGCCATTGAGGCCTTGCATGATGTGACCCCTGATGAGGCGGTGGCCCATCCTAATTGGGTGATGGGTCGAAAGATCTCCGTGGACTCGGCGACCATGATGAACAAGGGACTTGAACTCATCGAGGCCTGCTTGTTGTTTCATACGCCCCCCGAAAAAGTAGAGGTCGTGATCCACCCTCAGAGTGTGATTCATTCCATGGTGGATTATGTCGATGGCACTGTGCTTGCGCAGATGGGTAACCCCGACATGCGGATTCCGATTGCCCATGCCATGGCCTGGCCCGAACGATTTGATTCTGGCGCTGAACCCCTCGATCTTTTTAGTATCCAACGTTTGGACTTCGAAGCCCCCGACTTTGAACGGTTTCCCTGCCTTCAGAGAGCGTATGATGCGGTCAAAGTAGGTGAGACGATGCCCGCGATCTTGAATGCGGCCAATGAAGTGGCCGTGGGATCCTTCCTTGAGGGGGGTATTCGGTTTACGGCGATTCCTGATGTGATCAAACACTGTATGGATTCCGTTACGGTGATCAGGGCGCACGATATTCCAGAGGTTCTGGAGGCGGACCGCAAGTCACGCGAAGTCGCGGCGGCCTATATTGCTCGATTACAGTCTTAACTGAAGGAGAGAGTGAAGCCCTGATGCCTGAGTTGCTGCATACGCTGTTCTTTTTTCTTGTCGCTCTGATTGTCCTGATCGCGGTTCATGAGTTCGGCCATTATTGGGTGGCGAGGCATCTTGGCGTTCGGGTGTTGCGATTTTCCCTTGGCTTTGGCACGGTGATCTGGCGCCATCAGAAAACACCGATGGATACCGAGTTCACTCTGTCTGCATTGCCCCTTGGGGGCTATGTCCGGATGGTGGACGAAAGGGAGGCCCCGGTCGCTGATGCCGACCTTCCCTTCGCGTTCAATCGGAAGCCTCTTAGCGTCCGCTCAGCGGTCGTTTTGGCAGGCCCCCTCTTTAATTTCTTGTTAGCGATTCTCATCTATTGGGTCACCCTCATGTGGGGTGAAACGGGGACCCGGCCAGTGGTTGGCGAGGTGGTTCAGGGGACGATCGCCGCCCTTGCAGGCTTTGAAGAGGATGATGAGATCCTGGAAGTCGATGACACGCCCACCCCAACCTGGGTTTTGGCTGTCGGTGGGATTATGGAACGACTTCTCGATGAAGAGCCTATTCCGGTTAAAGTGAGGACGGCTGCGGGTGAAATGAGGGATCTCTCGGTGGTGAAGCCTCAGGATGTCGCCGACCAGCCGGAGGCGGTATACCAGCGACTGGGTCTAAAGCCTAAGGAGCCTGCCCTCGAGCCTGTGATTGAACGGATTGTGGCTGGAAGTGCCGCTGAGCGCGCTGGACTTAAGGCCGGCGACCGAATTCTCAAAGCCGATGATTTGATCATCAAAACCTGGAAGGCTTGGGTGGATCATGTCAGAGCTCGACCCGGTCAGGTCATTGATGCGGTGATCGAACGGAATGATGTGGCGGTTGACCTTCAGGTGACGCCCGACGCGGTGGACTCTCCCGAGGGAACGATTGGACAGATCGGTGCTGCGGTGAAGGTCCCTGAGGATCTTAAAAAGTCGATGCAGGTAGATTATCGTTTAGGCCCCTGGTCGGCCCTGGTTGCTGCGATCAAACGCACCGGAACTTACTCTTTGGCCACGCTCAAAATGGCAGGCCGCATGTTGATTGGCAAGGCCGCGGTTGAAAATCTAAGTGGTCCGATTAGCATTGCCCAGTATGCGGGGCAATCGGCCAGTCTTGGAATGATTCAGTTCCTCAAATTTTTAGCCCTCGTTAGCATCAGTTTGGGGGTCCTCAATCTGTTGCCTATTCCGGTGCTCGACGGCGGGCATCTGCTGTTCTATGGGGCGGAAGCCATCATGGGTCGTCCGCTGAATGAAAAGACTCAGATTCGCTTTCAGCAGATTGGGATGGCGATCTTGCTCCTATTGATGGTGCTGGGTTTCTATCTCGATATTGGCCGCCTTTTCGCTTCGAATTAATTCACATTACTTAGGGTAACTTATGAAGTCATTACTGCTTGGAGCCTTCGCAGTCCTCCTTCTCACCTCTGGATGGGTTCAAGCTGATCCCAAGGCGGTCGAAGCGGCCCTGAAGCTGGCATTGCCGACCCTCAAGGCGGACTCGATTGCAGAATCACCCATCAAGGGGGTTTATGAGGTGGTGGTCGGTACCCGCATGTTTTATGTCTCAGAAGATGGTCATTATCTAATGCAGGGGGCCATGATCGACCTTAAGACCCGTGAGGATGTGACCGAAAAGAAGCTATCGGGTGCAAGGCTGTCGGCGTTGGCGAAGATTGGTACCGACAACATGATCATTTTCAAGCCGAAGATCCAAAAGCACGTGGTCTATGTCTTTACCGATATCGATTGCGGTTACTGCCGGAAACTCCACTCTGAAATGGACGACTACCTCCGCGAGGGTATTGAAATCCGTTACCTGTTTTTCCCCCGCTCAGGAAAAGATACCGACTCCTATTACAAGGCGGTGACCGTGTGGTGCGCCAAGGATCGAAATGCAGCGTTGACGCGAGCAAAGAATGGCGAGAATCTGGCGCGGAAAGAGTGCAAGAATCCGGTGGATGAGCATATGGCGCTGGCCTCAGCGATGGGTGCTAATGGCACGCCCATGATCGTGACCGAAAAGGGCACCATTTATCCGGGTTATGTACCGGCCAAAGAATTGCTCAAGATCCTTGAAGAAAAGTCTGAAGGCATGCCTGGCATTGACCCGGCGGCCGCACCCTAGGTCCGCTATCCCGCGCGGCTGACCCCTCAACGTCTCTCAACGGGGCGGGGTCAGCCGCGCTTGGCCTTCATCTCAAATAAAAAATCCAGCGCTTCTCTCGGGGTCATCTCTTCAGGGTCCACCGCATCGAGAAGGAGCAGCGCGGGGTCCTTGATCATGTCTTTGAAAAGATCTAGCTGTTGTCCTTGGCGAGGCTCAACTGGCCGATGAAGGGCCTGAGCTTCAAGGGCCCTGAGCTTCCCTTGCGCCTTTTTGACGACACTTTTGGGGACTCCCGCCAAGGCGGCGACCTGAAGCCCGTAGCTTTGGTTGGCAGGCCCCTCTTTGACCGCGTGCAAAAAGACAATGCCCTCATGGTGCTCTGCGGCATCCAGGTGGACGTTAGCCACTTCCGGAACCTCCTCCGGGAGCTGAATCAATTCAAAGTAATGGGTTGCAAAAAGGGTCATCGATCCGGTGACGCGGGCGAGATGCTCGGCCGTTGCGAAAGCGAGCGATAGGCCGTCAAAAGTGCTGGTGCCCCGACCTATTTCATCCATCAGGACGAGACTTTTAGGCGTGGCATGATGGAGAATGTTGGCCGTTTCGGTCATTTCGACCATGAACGTCGAGCGGCCATTGGCGAGATCATCTGAGGCGCCAATTCGGGTGAAGATGCGGTCAATGGGGCCTATGACCGCTTCTTCTGCCGGCACAAAGGAGCCTATATGCGCAAGAAGGACTATGACCGCAGTTTGTCGCATATAGGTTGATTTCCCCCCCATATTAGGTCCGGTGATGATCAGCATCCGCCGCTGATTAGAGAGTTCAAGGTCATTCGGAACAAAGGGCTGATCGAGGACGCTTTCGACCACCGGGTGGCGTCCCCCCTTAATGCGAATGCCAGATTCTTGGGTAAACTTTGGACGATGAAAGTTGAGGCTGTCTGCGCGCTCTGCGAGCGTTCCAAGAACGTCCAGTTCAGCGAGGCCCTCGCCGATCAGTTTGAGTGCCATCAGGTCCTCGGCCAATCGGTCCAAGAGAGCCTCCCAAAGGCTTTTCTCAAAAGCGAGAGACCGCTCGCGAGCCCCTAAAACCTGATCTTCAAAGGCCTTAAGCTCCGGAGTGATATAGCGCTCAACACCCTTCAGGGTTTGGCGCCTCACGTACTCTTGGGGCACGCGATCGGCCTGGGTTCTTGAGAGTTCAAGATAGAAGCCTTGCACCCGATTGAACCCCACCTTGAGATTCGATAGACCGGTTTTTTCGCGCTCACGCTGTTCGAGATCGAGAAGAAACTGGTCCTGATTTAAGCTTAAGCGCCTCAGCTGGTCGAGCTCTGGATGGTATCCCTCTCGGATGACGCCGCCATCTCTGATGAGGACTGGGGGCTGATCAATAATGGCTCTTTGTAAAAGATCCCCGAGTAAAGCTTGGGGGGCCAGGGCTCTTCTTAGATCTTGAAGTAATGGTGCCTCAAGAGGGGTTAAGAGAGCCTGAAAAGTCGGCAGCGCGTGGAGCGCGAGCCGAAGGGTGACCAGATCCCGCGGTCGGGCTGATCGCAAAGCAATCCGCGCGACGATCCGTTCGATGTCGCCAATGGCTCTCAGGTGATCCCTTAATCCCCCAACCACCCCGAACCCCAGCAGGCTATCGATAGCGTCATGACGGGCGCTCAAAGTCGTCTGGGCTCGTAACGGCTGATGCAGCCAACGTCTCAGCAGTCGGCCACCCATCGCCGTCACCGTCCGATCGAGGACGCCGAAGAGTGTCAGTTCAACGCGGCCCGAAGGGTGATGATCAAGTTCAAGATTGCGGCGGCTTGCTGCATCCAAGGCAATCAGGTCTTCGTGGCGTTCAAGGCGCATCCCTTCAATATGGGGTAATGCTGATTGTTGGGTTTCCTTGACATATTCCAGCAAGGCGCCGGCTGCAGCCAATGTCGCTGGCATATTCTGGCAACCAAAGGCCGTGAGGTCGTGGACATTGAAGTGGCGAATCAGGAGGCGCCTGGCGCTTTCGGCGTCGAAATGCCAAGAAGGCCGGCGGGTGATCCCTGGTCGCTTGAGGATGGCGGATGGCAGCGTTTCCGCGTCACTGATCAGGAGTTCCGCTGGATGAAGGCGTTCAAGTTCGCTGAAGAGGGTGTCCATGGATGCGAGTGGTTCGACGATAAAGCGGCCCCCTGCAAGATCGAGGGCCGCAAGACCGAGGCTGGACCCACTGGTTGCGACGGCCACTAGAAGGTTGTCCCTGCGGTCTTCAAGTAAGGCTTCCTCGGTCACAGTTCCTGGTGTCACGATACGGACCACGCGGCGTTCGACGGGCCCTTTGGCCAGCTGGGGATCACCGACCTGTTCGCAGATGGCCACCGATTCACCCAGCCGCACCAGGCGCGCCAAATACCCCTCTGCAGCGTGATAGGGCAGGCCGGCCATCGGAATCGGAGCCCCGGCAGACTCGCCTCGAGCGGTCAGGGTGATGTCGAGGAGCTTCGCGGCGCGCTTAGCATCGTCGTAGAACAGCTCATAGAAATCCCCCATGCGAAAGAATAAGAGGCGTTCGGAATGCTCTGCCTTGATTCGAAGATATTGCTGTATGAGCGGTGTGTGGGCCGTTTTGGGAGATGCTAGGCTCGACATGAGGAATGAATTTGACGGATAGTGTGAATGGGACGTTGATCGATAGGAGGTAGCGCGTGGCAGTGACCGATGAGACGAATCCATGGGCGATCCAATTGGCCAAAATCCTGACGCATCGGGGTATTCTACTGGTCACGGCCGAGTCCTGTACGGGGGGGGGTATTGCTGAGGCTCTCACCTCGGTTCCTGGGAGCTCCCGGTGGTTTGATCGGGGCTTTGTCACCTATAGCAATGCAGCCAAGATCGACATGCTGGGCGTTGAGCCATCGCTGATCGCTCATTGGGGCGCCGTCAGTGAGCCGGTGGCGGCCGCCATGGTCGGGGGTGCTCTTGATCGCAGTCAGGCCGATCTCGCGGTGGCGGTCACTGGGATCGCAGGCCCTACGGGGGGGACGCCGGATAAGCCGCTTGGCACGGTCTGGTTCGGGCTGGCCCGCCGGCAGGTTCCGGTCCTCACGTTCTGTCGTTGTTTTGAGGGAAGCCGTCACGGCGTCAGGCAACAAGCCGTGGTGGCCGCCATCGCTGCGCTGATCCAGCTTTTGGAAGAGGGAGGGGAAATCTCTTAGGGGGGGTTTCCCTTGCGTGAAGTCCAGTGATCCAGATCGATAAAACAGGCCCTTTGAAAGGTATCCTGCGGGCCTGAGGCTATGAGATAATCAAGGATTAACCCCCGTTACCCTGAGACCCAGAACACCCCCTATGGACGACAACAAGCAAAAGGCGTTGAGTGCAGCTCTTTCTCAGATTGAGAAACAGTTTGGCAAGGGAACGGTCATGCGGATGGGGGATACCCCCGCTAATCGAGACCTTGAAATTATCCCTACAGGCTCCTTGACGCTGGATATCGCGCTCGGCTGTGGGGGTCTGCCCCGGGGCCGTATTGTAGAAATCTATGGTCCTGAATCATCGGGTAAAACGACCTTGACTCTCGAAGTGATTGCGCAGGCGCAGAAACTCGGGGGCGTCGCTGCTTTCATCGATGCCGAGCATGCCCTCGATCCTAGCTATGCTGAAAAAATTGGCGTCAATCTTGATGAACTGCTGGTCTCACAGCCGGACACCGGGGAGCAGGCGCTCGAAATTGTTGACATGTTGGTGCGTTCTGGCGGCGTCGACATCGTGGTGGTCGACTCGGTAGCGGCGCTGACACCCAGAGCTGAAATTGAGGGTGAGATGGGTGATTCTCATATGGGCCTTCAGGCTCGCCTCATGTCACAAGCTCTTAGGAAATTGACTGCCGCTATTTCACGATCC
>CAILMG010000012.1 GCA_903835265.1 uncultured Methylococcus sp. | reverse complement strand
AGCTCGAAGTGATGATGGTTAGATGCCCAACCGCCAAATAGGCAAAACCCAAACTCCAAAGAGCCCCAAGACCCATTGGAATGAAAATGGCAAGGGCCCAACGGATGCTTCTAACGACCATCAAAATGAGTGTCGCTATCAGCAGCCCCGCCGACCAGATCACTAGTCGAATGTCTTTTTCGATATCGAGGTATTCCTCGTATTCGATGGCGGGAAGGCCAGTCAGGACCACCTCGGGGGGCTGCTGTCCCTTGGCCCGAAATGTCTCCTGTAGATCCTCGGCTACCTGACGAATACGTTGATTGAAGGGGGCTAGACTCTCACGGTTTTCGCTGGGATCTCTCGCATGGACAAACAAAAACAACAAGTCACCCTTCCTGGAAGAAAAATAGCCATTGCCGAGCTGTTCAGCGCCAAAGGCTTTTAGAATTCCAGCCAGAGAGAGCTCCTTGGGTGGTTCAGGTTGTTCCAGCCAGCGCTGCCATTCAGAGAGGGTCGCATTGAGCGCGTCAAGGCGCTTTTCAGCATCCTTGAGATCAATGTCTTTGGTGGTTGGCGGGTTTTTGAGCGTTTCTGCACCCTCAAGCAGCAGCGCAGAAAGGGGTTTTAATGGCGCTTTCGCCTGTTCAAGAAGGAGGCTTTCGAGACTCTTTAACTGCGAGACCGGCATCATCAGATAGGCCTGGTGCAGGAAAAAATCGGTATCGAGACGCTCTGCAGCCTGAGCGATTTCAGGCTGTGTCCTGAGATTGCTGGCCAATTCGGTGGCAAACGCCTCCATGGTTTCTCTTGGGGCGTTTTCAAGGGCCACGACCAGATCCGACGCGGCGCCAAAAGTCTCAAGAAACCGGTTCAATCGGGCGGCAACCTCTGTATTTTGAGGGAGAAGAGCTTGCCTTGAGGTATAGACCGGAAGCTGAATCGCGGATTGAATGGCCAGCAAGGAGACAAGTAGGGCGATGCCGATGACGGCAAAGGGGTGGCTGGCGCAGCGAATGGCCAGACGTTTAACGAGCTTTTTCATGAAACTTCGCACAAATCCTTGACATGTCAGGCGGCGACAAGTGGCCCTCGTGGGCCCCTTGTCGTATTCCCTCAATATACCTTTTGTTGGCTTGATTTGTCGCCTCAGGGCGGTTTGTTTCTTATTGTTGAATTTTTCCGAGGATGACCGTCTAACAGCAAACCTTCCCCGAATAACAAAGTCGACTCTTAGAGGTATGTCATGGAGCTCAATGGAAAAGCCCTTGCTTGGGGTATTGGATTGTTTATGATCCTTTACGTTGTTCACATCGTCTTGTTGCCACAGCTGCTGGGTGAGGCGGCAGCGACCGGTGACAATGCGGGGATCCTCTATACCATCAATCAAGCCCTCGGTTTGGGGACCTGCTTAATCCCAGGCTTCATTGCGGCCAAAAAGGCCGGACATCATGGCTTTATTCATGGTGGTGTGGTGGGTGGGGTCAGCACGGTGTTGACTGCACTCCTTGCTATGATCTGGGCCATTGTGACGGGCGGTAAATTCTTTGGGCTTGAGACCTTACCCTTTTGGTTGGTCATCAACGCTTTCCTTTCTGCGTTCGCAGGTCTGGTTGCGACGAATATGGTGGAGAGCGACCCCTCTGATTAAATCTCAACGAAGCCGCCCATCACCCAACAGCTCCTGGAAGCTCATCGGTCGGTGCGGAGCGCACCTCAATGGTGGATAATGTGCCACTCTATCCAGGGAGATGCTGATGGGAAGTGAAGGTGACGTCTTGATCGTCGGTGGCGGTATGGTGGGTGCAACGCTGGGTTGCGCGTTAGGCCAATCGGGACTCCGGGTCGTCCTCTTAGAAGATGCACCCCCTGAGCCTTTTGTGGTTGACCAGCCCTTCGACCTTCGCGTCTCCGCCGTGAGTGTCGCCTCGGCCAATATTCTAAAAACTATCGGGGCTTGGGGGGGAATCACCCGCCGCAGGCTCTGCCCCTACCGCCGGATGCGTGTTTGGGAAGATCTTGGCGATGTTGAATTTTCAAGCGACGAGATTCATCAGCCGGTGCTTGGCCACATTGTTGAGAATCGCGTTATTCAACTCGCGGTGCTTGAACGACTGAAGGACTTCGACAATGTCGAGGTCATCAAAGGCGTGAAAACGCGGTCGATGTCCTATGACCCCAAAGGTTCTTCGGTGGAACTAGAGGATGGTCGTAGTCTCAAGGCGCGTCTTTTGGTCGCTGCTGACGGTGGTTTTTCGAAGGTTCGGCAAGCGGCAGGGATGGGTGTGAGCGGCTGGGATTATGATCAGCAGGCCCTGGTGTTGACCGTTGAAACCGGGTGTGGTCAGCAGGACATCACCTGGCAGCGCTTCACGCCCGATGGGCCCCAGGCTCTATTGCCCTTGCCGGGGGCTCATGCCTCTCTGGTGTGGTACAACACGCCAGAGGAAGTGCGGCGGCTTAAAAGCCTATCGAACCCTCAACTGTTGCAGGCCCTGCTTGAGGCTTTTCCGGCGTGTCTTGGAGAGATTAAGTCCATCACCGCTCGTGGCAGTTTTCCGCTGCGTCGTCAGCATGCGCTTCGCTATGTGAAAGAGGGGGTCGCGTTGATTGGCGATGCAGCCCACATGATTCACCCCCTCGCCGGGCAGGGGGTCAATATCGGGCTCCTCGATGCGGCGGCGTTGGCCGAAGTGTTGCTAGATGCCGATCATCAAGGCCTAGACTTTGGCTCAGAGGCTGCTCTTCATCGTTATGAACGCATGCGGCGGAATAATAACTTGATGATGATGACGCTCATGGATGGTTTCTATCGTGCCTTTGGCAGTCGCAGCGTTCCCTTGCGCGTGTTGCGTAACCTAGGACTCGGGCTGGCTGAAAGGATCAGGCCAGCCAAAAAGATTGCCATGATTCAGGCTATGGGCCTCCATCGATCTCTGCCTCGATTGGCGCAAGGGGAAGCCCTGATTGGGTGAATCGACCGGTGAGCCTTATTTTTCATCGTTAACTTTAACCCCACATGGAGAACTTCACATGCGTCAGTTGATTGTTATCAGTGCACTGCTGTTGGGGCTTCAAGGGTGTGCATCTTATTCGAACTGGCAGCCCGTTGCGGATACCCAGAACGATAAAAATGCCGCGAATCTTCCAAAAGATACTGAGGAATGTCGTTCACTGGCTTCGCAGGCCGGGTCTGTTGGCACGGAGGCCGCCAAGGGCGTAGCCGTCGGTGGTCTTCTCGGCGCTGCAACCGGTGCAGCGGTTGGCGCTGTTGTTGGGAATCCAGGGGGTGGTGCCGCCATTGGTGCGGCCACCGGGGGGATTGGTGGAGGCGCCTATACCGGTGTGAATGGCGATGAGGAATATAAACGAGCCTACATCAATTGTATGCGCGGCCGCGGCCATAACATCATCAATTGATCCTCGGCCTAACGAACGTTCAGCGGGGCCCCTGCGAATATGAATGACCTGATTAGACGCATGGACGCCGTCACTGAGGCCATGGGTGACCGCCCTGCGGTCATCACAGATTCGGTGACCATCAGTCATCAGGAATTCCAAGAAACCGCCACGATGATGGCGTCAGCGCTTCAACATCTGGGCATTCGAAAGGGTGACCGGGTTGCTCTTTATGCCGCCAACGGGATGGAGTTTGCGCTGCTTTATATTGCGGTGGTCCGAGCTGGCGCCATTTTGGTGCCGGTCAATCTCCTCATCAAGCCCCGGGAGATTGCCTATATTCTGAAAGACGCCGGGGTCAAGGCTTTGTTGGTCCAAACGTCACTTCGGCCAAGGATTCAAGACATTCTTGGAGATCTTGAGGCCCTCAGTATTGTTGTTGAGATTGAGGAATCGCCCCACCCCTTTCAAAATCTCAAGCCTTTACTGCGCCTCGAGGGAGGCTGGGTCAAACCGCCCATTGATCCCGATGAAGACCTGGTCGTGATCCTCTATACCTCGGGCACCACCGGTTTTCCAAAGGGGGCCATGCTGACCCATGCCAATTTAGTGGCGAATACCGACAGTGTTCATGTTGCGATGCGCTGGCGCCAGGGTATCGATCGGGTGTTGGTCGTCTTGCCGATGTTTCATGCTTTTGCGGCGACGGTGGGTCTTTGGACCCCGCTGATGAATGGGTGTGCTCTGATACCGATACAGGGTTTTGATCCTGAAGGTATGGCCCGGGCGATCGATCGGCATCAGGCGACCATATTCCTCGGGGTGCCGAGTCTTTATAGCGTTCTGCTGAGGCTTCGTGATGACCGGGTCCGGTTGTTCCAGACGCTCCGGTTCGGTATCGCCGGGGGGGCGGCCATGCCGGTCTCGGTGCTTCGGGCTTTCGAAGAGAAATTCGGAATCAGGGTCTATGAAGGCGATGGGCCTACCGAGTGTTCACCCGTCACCTGTGTCAACCCCATCGATGGTGTCTCAAAACCGGGTACGGTTGGATTACCGGTCCCCGGGGTTGAAATGCGCATTGTCGATGAGCAGGGTTGTCTGCTTAAGGATGGTGAGGTCGGCGAAATTGCGGTTCGCGGTGCGAATGTTATGAAGGGCTATTGGAACCAACCCGAAGCAACCGCGGCCGTGATGATGGGCGATTGGCTGTTGACCGGTGATCTAGGCACCCGCGATGCTGAGGGGTATTTCAGCATTGTGGATCGCAAAAAAGATCTCATTATCGTCAACGGAATGAATGTCTACCCAAGGATGCTGGAGGATGTTCTCTATACCCACCCGTCGATCCTTGAGGCCGCGGTCATCGGGCAACCGGATTCCCGCCATGGGGAAGTCCCCATCGCCTATATCGCCTGCCATGACGGGCAGAGCCTTAGTGGTCAAGAGCTCCGTGAATTTTGTCTAAACCATTTGGGGCGGCACCAGATGCCAAGACGCTTTGTGGTGCTGGAGCGACTCCCTCGCAATGGTGCCGGTAAGATCCTAAAACGTGAACTCAGAAAAGAAGGAGAGCATGACCGAGGGGTCTCTGGTCTTTAGTCTTTATCTTTCTGCGCCATTTGCTCGTTCTTCCATTGCTCCATCCGCTCGTCAAGGACCGCATTCAGGTAAAAGTTATTGCCTGAAGCTCTTTTCGCCAGTTGCAGTTGGAGTAAAGCCTCTCTGGTTTGCCCCAAGAGATAATAACCTTCGGCGTAATAGCGATGAGATTCTCCCTCATCATTCAATTTACTGTACGTTTCCGCCATCAATTCATAGAGGTCGGGGTCCGGCGGATGGTGTTTAGTGAAGTGATGGAGGAGCGTCCGCGCTTTGCTGGCCTGATGGGTATTGAGCAGCGCCCGGGCATAACTGAGCGTCATCGCCTCATTGTCTGGGAAGCGTTGCAGTGCCAGCTCATAAAGTTGGGCGGCACGGACAAAATTCTTAGCTTCCATCTCTGTGTTGGCGAGCGCATTCATGAATTGCGACTGATGAGGATATTGCTGCACGAGTTGCTGGAGGGTGGACCGTGCCTTCTCGGTTTGGCCGATCTTCCCCTGAGCCAGGGCCATCCCATAATTCATCACATGCTGTTGTTGTGCTGTTCCTCTATTCTGCATGGTGGAGAAGTATTCGAGGGCCAAACGGGGACTCGCTGAGCCGAGTACTCTCAATTTGGCGCGGATGACCTGATAGGTCAGTGAGTCAGGATATTGCTTGTAGTCGAAATGTTCTGAGCGGTCGCGGGTATCAGAGATACGGGCGGTGGTGACCGGGTGAGTCAGGAGAAATTCGGGGATACGGTTGCCGACAAATCGAGTGCTCTGCTGCATCCGCTCAAAAAACTCCGGCATAGATCGGGGATCAAATTCTGATTTCGAGAGAATTTGCATCCCCACTCGGTCCGCCTCGACTTCATTGTCGCGGGTAAAGTTGATCTGATACTGAGCGCTCATGCCCTGAGCTGCCATCATGGCCGCCATGGCGCCACTCCCTCCGGCCTTGGCACCAATGAGGGCCGCGCCGAGCATAGCGATCGCGTTAGGGATAGCCATGCGAGTGGCCGCCTGGAAGGTCTGAAAAAGATGGCGCTGGGTGACGTGGGAGATTTCGTGGGCGATAACCGACGCGAGTTCGCTCTCCTGCTCGGTCAGAAGGATCAGCCCGGAATTAACCCCAATGAAGCCACCGGGTCCAGCGAACGCGTTGATGACGTTCTCGTCCACCACGAAAAAGGTGAAATGCTGTTGTGGGTTATCGCTGTTGGCGGCCAGCTTGTCCCCGAGAGACTGGATGTAGTTTTTGATTTCGGGGTCTGCATCAATGTGCATCTGAGCGTGGAGGTTGCGGTAAAAGGCTTCTCCAAGCTCCGTTTCCTGCTGTGCCGTCATAATGATGCCGGTCGGGTCACCGATGTCCGGCAGCTCGATATTGGGCATTTCGGCCTTGACGGCCACGGGCAGCGTGGTGACCGAGAAGACCAATAGTATGGCGGCAATCAGTGGGCGGGTGGGTCGCAACAAGACTGGTAGTACCTCGAAAGTGACAGGTAGAGGTATAGTGGGGTTCAATCGAGTTCAGTTCAATGGAGATCATGCGCTACGCTATTCAGATCAATGATGGAGGACCTGACAGTGAGGCGGTGACTTGTGGGTATGAGTTTATCAAAGCCGCATTGGCGTGTGGGCATGAGGTGGTTCTGGTGTTTTTCTATCATGACGGGGTCATGAATGCTTTTTCGGATCCGGATACCCAGATGAAAGGGCCTCATTGGTCTGCGTTGGCCCAAAGAGGGGTCGAGCTGTTAGTCTGCACAGCAGCCTCAGAGCGGCGAGGCTTCGCGGGTGATGCCAAAACATTTCGGGCGGGATTTAAGCCAGGGGGGCTCGGATCATGGGTCGATGCGTGCTTGAGGGCCGATCGGACCCTCGTTTTTGGCAGACCTCGTGAAGCCTAAGCGTTGCCTGTTCATTTTGAGGGTCTGCCCGCTCGAATCTCGTGATCTCCAGGAGGTCTTTGATCAGTTGTTGACCTTCAAGGCCTTTGATCAATACGTGAGCCTGCTGTTCCTAGACCAGTCTGTCCAATTGTTGAATCATTCGTCAAAAGGTCGGCCGCCAGGGCTTCAGGGACTTCTCGACGCGCTTGCATTCTATGAGGTCGACCAGATCATGGTGGAGCGAGAGTCGCTTTTAGAGCAACAACTGTCTCTCGAAGCCCTGTCGATTCCGGTGACCGTCATGGCTCGCTCTGAGTGGTCACAACTGATTCATCAGCAAGACATCGTGGTGGCTGGATAATGGGGTCGCTGCACTTGGTCATGAGCCCTCTGGGTTTAACCTCATGCTTATTAAGAGCGGGCAGGGGCGATGTGGTTTTGCTCCTGGAAGACGGTGTCCTTGGTCGGTTGCCTCCTTTAACCGAAGCCAGATGGTTACCTTCCTTTTTTATTCTCGAGGCACATCGTCAGCGCCGAGGATCGCCCTCTCTCGAAGGCGTTCAGCCGATTGATATGGTGGGGTTCGTGCGACTGACGGAATCGCACCCTGTCGTGGTTCGATGGTATTGAGTGTCGGGCCCCAGCGATGCATGACCACCCACCTCCGATCCTTTCCGAAGACGGTTTTCTGATGGATAGAGAAACCTGGACGCCAGAACTTGCAAGGGCGTTAGCCGCAAAGATTCCCCTGGCGCTTCGGGAGGATCATTTCGAGATGATTGCTTTCATCAGAGCTTATCATCAGCGATTTGACCATCTCCCGACAAATCGCCTCTTTATCAAGGCTGTAGAAAAAGCATTGGGCCCTGAAAAAGGCAATTCACGCCACCTCAACCAGTTATTTGCGGGTGCGCCGGTTCGAAACGCCTGCCTGATCGCAGGCCTTCCGAAGCCCCCAGGGTGCCTTTAGGGTCTCCATCCTCGTGAAGAGGGAGTCGCCGCAAGCGGCGCTAAGGGGAAGGTCTTCATCTAACGCCCCGAGCATACCCCTTTAGAAAAGGCCTTATTGGCGCACGCAGCCTTGACGATGAGGGCAAGTCCTAGTACCTTTATAAGTCTTTTTTTCAACTGCTTCAGGGTCTTTTTTATCATCCTGCGGCATAGCGACAGGGTGAAGTGGCGTGGAGCTCAGCGGTGCTGAAATCGTAGTCCGGTGTTTGAAAGACGAGGGCGTCGAGTACATCTTCGGTTATCCCGGTGGATCGGTACTGCACATCTATGATGCGTTGTTCCAGCAGGATGACGTTCGTCATATTCTAGTTCGTCATGAACAGGGTGCTACCCACGCTGCAGATGGTTATGCGCGATCAACCGGCAAGCCTGGTGTGGTCCTCGTGACTTCAGGACCTGGTGCGACGAATGCAGTGACGGGGATTGCAACCGCCTTTATGGACTCCATCCCCCTGGTCGTTCTGACCGGGCAGGTCCCGCGTGCGGTGATCGGTAGTGATGCCTTCCAAGAATGCGATACCATCGGGATCACGAGGCCTTGCGTCAAGCACAACTTTCTCGTGAGTGATCTCTCGAAACTCGCTGAAACGATCAAGAAAGCATTTTATATTGCAACAACCGGCCGCCCGGGCCCGGTGGTGGTCGATATTCCCAAGGATATTACCGACCCCAAGGTCAAGATCCCCTACGAATATCCCAAGACCGTAGAGATCCGTTCCTATCATCCCCAGATCAAAGGCCATCACGGCCAGATCAAGAAGGCGATTGACCTGCTTCAGGGCGCGCGGCAGCCCATGATTTATACCGGGGGTGGGGTGATCCTGGGTAATGCCTCCAAGGCCCTGATGGATCTCACCCGTTTCCTTGGATTTCCTATCACCCAGACCCTGATGGGCCTGGGCTCCTATCCCGCGACGGATCGTCAGTTCCTGGGCATGCTCGGCATGCATGGGACCTATGAAGCCAATATGGGCATGCATCAGTGCGATGTATTGCTGGCCATTGGTGCTCGTTTCGATGATCGAGTGACCGGTAAACTCGCCCAGTTTTGTCCCGATGCGAAAATTATCCACATCGACGTGGATCCAGCGTCTATTTCGAAGACCGTTCGGGTTGATATCCCGATCGTCGGTGACGTTCAGACCGTCTTGGAAGAGATGATGACTGTGTTGAAGGCGTCTGACTTTAAGACGTCCTCTCAGAATATTAGTGATTGGTGGGCGTCGATCGAGCGCTGGCGCGCCTTCGATTGCCTCGGTTTTGATCGACACAGCCCTAAGATCAAGCCTCAGCGGGTGATTGAGGAACTATGGGAGGTGACGGGAGGTCAGGCCTTTGTGACCTCCGATGTCGGTCAACACCAAATGTGGGCGGCACAGTTCTATAAATTTGACGAACCGAGACGCTGGATCAATTCCGGGGGTCTTGGCACCATGGGGT
>CAILMG010000011.1 GCA_903835265.1 uncultured Methylococcus sp. | reverse complement strand
CCCCGCCCACCCGCGAGAACCAGGGCCATGGTCTGCCGGGTCAGTCGGCTGACGAATCGGGTCTTGTGCAGTGGCTCTGGCATCGAATGTCCTATGGATTGGGGTTATGCGGCTTAGTGTGGGATGTCAAAGGTCACTCTCTTAAGAACCCAGAACCGAGCCCTACGACCCGATCGATCGCTTTAGGTGGGTAGCCTTGAAAAGGCTTCTTCCAACGCGTTGTCACGGTAATTTTTTGATGCCGGACAGGGCTGATTCATAATTTGCTACCATTCTCGCTCGAATTTAAGCGTCCCACGTGGCGACATTGTACTACCAGAGGCCCCTCAAAGTGAACTCGAACAACACGGCTAAAGCCCCCGGCATCGGCCCTGGAACAGAGTTAAACCCTCTTTTCCAGCGTTTTCTAGGCGCACGCCACCATGACCCTTTTGAGATCCTCGGGCGTCACGGGGAAAATGGTATGGAGGTGTTTCGAGCCTTCCTCCCCTGGGCGGAGCGGGCTCGTATCGGCCTTGAGGGCCCAGAACTCATCCGAATCCCTGGGACCGATCTGTTTGAGGCAACGATCAAACTCGGGAATGCCATTCCACAACACTACGTCATCACATGGGAGGACAAAGCCGGCGGCCAGGGTCAACAGGTAGACCCCTATACGTTTGCTCCCTTCCTCTCGGATTTCGACCTTTACCTCTTTGGTGAGGGCCGCCATCATCATATTTACCGGATCCTCGGCGCCCATCCGATGACCCTAAACCATGTCTCAGGCACCGGCTTTGCCGTCTGGGCCCCCAATGCCGAACGGGTCAGCGTGGTCGGCGACTTTAACGGTTGGGACGGTCGGGTCCATGGCATGCGCTCTCGGGGCAGCAGCGGGGTATTTGAGCTTTTCATCCCGGATCTCCCCGCAGGGACCCTCTATAAATTCGAGATCCGCAACCGTCAACACGAGACCATCCTCTTGAAGACCGACCCTTATGGGCAACGGTTTGAACTTCGGCCCGGAACGGCGTCCATCACCGTCGCGCCTGACCATTACGACTGGCAGGACCATGCATGGACCGAAGTAAGAGCCAAGAGAGACTGGCTCCGTGAGCCGATGTCGATCTATGAGGTCCATCTCGGCTCCTGGCGGCAGGGCCCAGAGGGTGGCTTCCTCAATTACCGAACCCTGGCTGAAGCCCTGATCGCCTATATCAAGCCCCTTGGATTTACCCACCTTGAACTGCTGCCGATCACCGAGCATCCCTTTGACGGGTCCTGGGGCTATCAAACCACCGGATATTTCGCACCCACCAGTCGCTTCGGGAGCCCCGATGACTTTCGCTGGTTCGTCGACTATTGCCACCAGCACGGGATCGGCGTCATTTTGGACTGGGTCCCAGCCCACATTCCAAAAGATGCCCATGGCCTCGCCACGTTCGATGGAACCCCCCTCTACGAGCATGAGGATCCAAGGCTCGGCGAGCATCGCGACTGGGGTACCCTGATCTATAACTATGGGCGCAATGAAGTCCGCAACTTCCTCATCGGCAGCGCTCTCTTTTGGCTTCAGGAATTCCACCTCGATGGCCTTCGGGTCGATGCGGTCGCCTCCATGCTCTATCTCGATTATTCGAGGGAGGCCGGCGACTGGATCCCTAATAAATATGGCGGGAATGAAAATCTCGAGGCCATCGCCTTCTTTAAAGAGCTGAATACGATCACCCACCAGCAATGCCCTGGAAGCCTGATCATGGCGGAAGAATCGACCGCCTGGCCCCAAGTCACGAGGCCCACCTGGACCGGCGGCCTCGGTTTCTCCATGAAATGGAACATGGGGTGGATGCACGATACGCTCGAATACTTCAGCAAGGACCCCATCCACCGTCACTACCACCACGACCAGCTCACCTTTGGTCTTCTTTATGCCTTTACCGAGAACTTTATCCTGCCGTTCTCCCACGACGAGGTTGTCCACGGCAAAGGCTCCCTCTTGGCAAGAATGCCGGGTGATGAATGGCAACGTTTTGGGAGCCTCAGGTTATTGATGACCTACCTCATGACCTATCCCGGCAAAAAGCTCTTGTTCATGGGGTCAGAATTTGGCCAAGGCACCGAATGGAATGCGGAAGGCACGCTTGACTGGTATGTCCTCGATTACCCGCTCCATCAGGGCATCCATAAGGTCGTGGGGGACCTCAACCGGCTTTATATCGAAAGACCCGCCTTATATCGTCACGACTTCAGCCCTGAAGGATTCGAGTGGATCGACTGCCATGACGCCTCCCAGTCCGTCCTGAGCTATCTTCGAAAGAGTGATGAGGATCTGGTCCTGGTCCTCTTTAATTTCACCCCCATTCCCCGAGGCGATTACCGGATCGGCGTCCCTGAGGCAGGCGTGTATGAGGAAATCTTCAATTCTGACGCCCAATTTTATGGTGGCAGCAATGTCGGCAATGGGACCTTAAATGCCGAGGCGATTCCTTGGATGGGCCGCCCCTTTTCAGTTCGTCTGACCATTCCGCCTCTGGCCGGCATCATCTTAGGACGCGTGGCTTGATCCCCTGACCCAGATCCTATGATGAAAATCCTCTTTGTCACCAGCGAGGTCTATCCTTTGATCAAGACCGGGGGACTGGCCGATGTGTCAGGCAGCCTCCCGATCGCTCTTAAGTCCCTGGGCCACGATATTCGCATTTTGATTCCAGGCTACCCAAGCGCCCTGGCACAAGGCGCCTTCGAATGGGTTGAAGCGATCCCCGGCACCAAAACCCCAAAGCTTCAAAAGGGCCTTCTGCCTGGCACTCAAGTACCCGTTCTCGCCTTCATCGATGACATCCATTTCGGCCGCCCCGGCAATCCCTATCTGGGGCCAGATGGCTTGCCATGGCCCGACAATGCCGAACGCTTTTCAACGTTCTGTCATCTTGCAACCGATCTGGCCATGGACCGATTGGGTCTTGATTGGAAACCCGATATCGTCCACTGCAACGATTGGCAAACGGGGCTCATTCCCGCTTTACTGAACGATGAAATCAATCGACCGGCCACGGTCTTCACGATCCACAATCTGGCCTATCAGGGGACATTCAGCCACGACATGTTCCTAAAGCTTCGGCTCCCTCTCCGTTTCTGGAGCCCCAATGCCCTCGAATTCTATGGCCAAATGAGCTTTATCAAAGGAGGTCTCGTCTTTGCTGACCGGATCAGCACGGTCAGTCCGACCTATGCCAGGGAAATTCAAGGCGCTGAATTTGGCTGTGGCCTCGAGGGGCTTTTGACCCATCGATCGGCAAAGCTTTCAGGGATTCTCAACGGCATCGACATGGCCGACTGGAACCCCGCAAGCGATCCCTATCTCCCCGTGCATTTTGATCGGGAGCATCTACCTCAACGGCAGGAGGCCAAAGCCCTTTTGCAGACCGCTTTTGGTCTCCCTATCGCGGCTAAGACCCCCCTTCTCGCCTGGGTGGGTCGATTGGTCGAACAGAAAGGGATCGATCTCCTGGTCGATCTCTTACCGAGGCTGATGGCGCTCCCCCTCCAGATCGTCCTGATCGGGAGCGGGGATAGCCGCTTCGAACAGAGCCTTCAGCACTGGACCAAACTCTTTCCTGATAAATTTGCCCTGCGACTCGGCTATGATGAAGCGCGGGCGCGATTGGTTGAAGCGGGAACCGATCTCTTCCTGATGCCCTCGCGTTTTGAACCCTGCGGCCTCAACCAGATGTACAGTCAGCGCTATGGCGCCATCCCCCTGGTTCGACGGGCCGGGGGGCTCGCCGACACGGTCGTTGATGCCGATGCTGTGGCTCTCAAAGAAGGAACCGCCACCGGCCTCCTGTTCAAGGAGGCAACGCCTGAAGCCCTCTATGACGCCATCGAACGGGCGCTGGCCCTTTACCAAAAACCTTCGGTGTGGAGAGCCATCCAGAAAAGCGGCATGGCGCGCGATTTTTCTTGGGCACTGAGTGCCCAACAGTATGTCGAACTCTATGCCGAGGCCGATCATGATCGCCAAACCTAAGGCTTCGGGAAAGGCAGGGAGGCCTTCGGTCTATGAATCCCACACCAGACGTCGATACTGAACACTATGAGACCTTTTGAAGACTACGCTCTGCTGGACGATGAAGCCTGTGGCCTCAAGATCCTAGAAGCCAAAAAAACCCTCGGGAAGCGCTGCGTCATTTTGGGCCATCATTACCAGCGGAATGAGGTTTTCATCCATGCCGACTTAACCGGCGACTCCCTGAGGTTATCCCGGGAGGCCGCCCAATCGGGGGCCGAATACATCGTTTTTTGCGGGGTCCATTTCATGGCTGAAGTGGCGGACATCCTCTCAGGTCCGCACCAAGCCGCCATCCTCCCAGACCTTGCCGCGGGTTGCTCGATGGCCGATATGGCGAGTCTCCCGGCGGTGGAACGGGCCTGGCGGGAACTCTCAGAAGTCCTCAATCCCGAGACCACGATTACCCCAGTGACCTACATCAATTCAGCCGCCGATCTCAAAGGGTTCTGCGGCCGTCATGGCGGGATCGTCTGTACCTCCAGTAATGCCCAGAAGATTTTGGAGTGGAGTTTCGCCCAGCGAGAAAAAGTATTGTTTTTCCCTGACCAGCACCTCGGGCGCAATACCGGCTTTAGAATGGGGATCCCTCTCGAGGAGATGGTCACCTGGGATTTCAACCAACCCCAGGGCGGCTTGACGACAGAGGCTATCCAAAAGGCCCGCATTATTCTTTGGAAGGGTTTTTGCTCGGTGCACCAAATGTTTCGCCCCGAACAGATTGACCACTTCCTCGAACGCTATCCTGAGACCCGCGTGATCGCTCATCCTGAGTGTTCTTTCGAGGTGTGTCAGAAGTCGCCTTATATCGGTTCCACCGAATCCATTCTAAAGACGATCCGGGAGGCTGAACCTGGGACCCGCTGGCTGGTGGGTACCGAGCTTAACCTCGTCAACCGTCTTCAAGAAGAGGTGCGAGACCAGGGCGTTGAGGTCCATTTCATGTCAACCACGGTCTCCATGTGTTCAACCATGTTCCGAACAGACCCCCAGCATTTGGCCTTTATTCTTGAGAATCTCGCGATGGGTCATGTGGTCAACCAAATTAAGGTCCCTGATAAGGATAAGATCCCAGCACGGCAGGCGCTGGAACGCATGCTGGCCTTGATCTGAAGGCGGGGACCCCCTCGTCATGCAGATTCATCTCCTTGCCATCGGCAACCGGATGCCGGAGTGGGTCACAAAGGGCTATCAGGACTATGCCAAACGACTTCCGAGGGAGTGTGAGCTCGTCCTCCGAGAGATCCCTCCCGGAAAACGGGGGAAAAACGCCGATCTTGAACGCATCCGAGAGGAAGAGGGCGAGAGAATGCTGGCGCTGATCCAACGCGATGACCACGTCATTGCGTTGGACCTCGAGGGTAAGGCTTGGCGAACCGAAACGCTGGCGGCCGAAATGGCGCGGTGGCTCTCGATGGGCCAACGTATTATCCTCCTGGTGGGCGGCCCAGAAGGTCTTGCGGATGCCTGTAAGGCCCGAGCAGATCAGGCCTGGAGCCTCTCTCCCCTGACCCTGCCGCATCCCCTCGTCAGGATCTTGGTGGCCGAACAGCTTTATCGCGCCCATACCATATTGAGCCATCACCCCTATCATCGCTGAGTGGGTCCAGTAGAATGCTGCATCCTTAGCCACCTTTAGATCGCGTCATGGCCTCCGTCCAACTTCTTCTCGCTTCCGCCTCTCCCCGCCGCGGCGCCCTCCTAGACCAATTGGGTATTCGCTATCAGATCCACCCGGCAGAACTCCATGAAGAACCCCAGGACCTTGAGCTTCCGGATCATTACGTTCAGCGTTTGGCGGCCGAAAAGTCGTTGACCGCTCAAACCCAGACCCGGACGACCCTTCCGGTGCTTGCAGCCGATACCGAGGTAGTGCTCGATGGCGAAATCTTTGGAAAACCCGAGGACGAGGATCATGCCGTTTCGATGCTCAAAAAGCTTTCCGGGCGCGAGCACTTTGTCCTCAGTGCGGTATCACTTCGCCACGGCGATCAGCACTGGGCGTCTCTCAGTGTCAGCCAAGTGCTTTTTATGCCGCTGGAGGATCATGAGATCAGAGCCTATTGGCGGACCGGTGAACCGCTTGGCAAGGCCGGTGCCTATGCCATCCAAGGCCTCGGATCCCTTTTCATTGAGCGCCTTGCCGGCAGTTTCTCAGGCGTCATGGGCCTTCCTCTTCGAGAGACCTCCGCCCTTCTAAAACAGGTCGGCATCAATCCTCTGGCCAACCCCATGGATCCTACCCTCGGTGAGTGATGAAATTCTGATCAACATGACCCCCCCAGAAACCCGGGTGGCGATGGTTGAAAATGGGGTGGTCCAAGAAGTCCTCATAGAGCGAACCCGGCGGCGAGGACTGGTTGGGAATATCTATAAGGGAAAGATCTGCCGGATTCTCCCTGGGATGCAGGCAGCCTTTGTCGATGTCGGTCTTGAGCGGGCCGCGTTCCTCCACGTCGCAGATCTTTGTGCCCAGGAGCGTGACAAGGTCGATGATGACCAGATTGAACTGATTTTCAGGGACGGCCAAGAACTGGTGGTGCAGGTCGTGAAGGATCCCCTGGGCGCCAAGGGTGCCCGCTTGAGCACGGAATTAGCGATCCCCTCGGTCTACCTCGTTTACATGCCGCAAACCAAGACCGGCGGCGTTTCCCAAAGGATCGAATCTGAATCTGAGCGGGCTCGCCTTCGAGCGGTGGTCGATGCCTTCCAAAAAGAGCATGGCACGGGAGGCTTCATCGCAAGAACCGCTGCCGAAGGCATCGATGAGGGGGCTCTCAGGGCCGACATGCTGTTCCTGATCAAATTGTGGAATTCGATTTCCCAGCGCCTGAAGACGGCCAAAGCGAAGACCCTGCTCCACGAAGATCTCCCTCTCAGTATGCGTGTTTTGAGGGACATGCACTGCGAGCGGGTGGAAAAAATCCGGGTCGATTCAAGAGAAACTTATAACCGGCTGACCAAATTTGCCCGTGAATTTGTTCCAGAGCTTGCACCAAGGCTCGAGCACTATGCCGGTGAACGCCCGCTATTTGATCTTTACGCCGTCGAAGATGAAATCCAACGGGCCCTTGAGCGGCGGGTTTCTTTAAAATCAGGGGGGTATCTGATCTTTGATCAGACCGAAGCGATGACCACGATCGATGTCAATACCGGCGCCTTCGTCGGCGGGCGAAACCTTGAGGAAACCATCTTCAAGACGAACCTTGAAGCCGCTCAGGCCATTGCACGGCAGCTAAGACTGCGCAATCTTGGCGGCATTATCATCATTGATTTTATCGACATGCGCGATCAGGAGCATCGCCAACAGGTGCTGGGATCGCTGCAAAAAAGCCTCGAAAAGGATCACGCTAAAAACGCGATCAGCCAGGTGTCGAGTTTGGGGCTGGTCGAGATGACCCGAAAGCGCACCCGAGAAAGTCTCGAGCACATCCTCTGTGAACCTTGTCCAAGCTGCAGTGGGCGTGGGGTTCTAAAGACCGCGGAAACGGTCTGCCTTGATATCTTCAGGGAAATCATCCGGGAGGTCCGACAATACAATGTCCAGGAGCTTCTGGTTCTCGCCTCAAACGACGTCGTGGCCCGACTGCTGGATGAGGAATCAGACACCCTCTCGGAACTCGAAACCTTTACCCAAGTCAAAATCAAGTTCAGAAGTGAAGCGCAATACAATCAGGAGCAATACGACGTCGTTCTCCTCTAATGATCGGAGGCGACAAGGTCTCGAGCCGCCTATGCTAGAATCGGCGACCGCGAGACCGATCAGGGGTTTTTCGGAGGTTTTTTGAAGAGGGCTCAAACCCCTTCCATGTCCGCGAACCACACGGCCGAGATCGGCCTTCCAAGGAAAAGACTGAATAGACCGTTCCGATGAAGAAAGTGACCCTCGCGGCCATCCAGATGGCCTCAAGCCCGAATGTCAGCAGCAACCTCCTCGAGGCCGGGCGGCTGATCGAAGCTGCCGCCCAATCCGGCGCTAAACTGGTGGTTCTCCCAGAGAATTTTGCCCTGATGGGGGTCGACGAAACGGATAAGCTCGAGGTCGGTGAAACCGATGGAGAGGGTCCGATTCAGGAGTTCCTGTCAAAAACAGCGCAGCGCCACAAGGTGTGGCTAGTCGGGGGCACAATACCGATCAAAGCCTCCCCTTCGAAAGTCAGAGCCGCCTCGTTGATCTTTGACAGTAAGGGACAGTGCGTCGGCCGCTACGACAAGATCCATCTGTTTGATGTCAGCGTCCCAGGAACCGACGAACGCTACCAAGAATCAGCCACTATTGAGGCTGGGGAGGACGCGCTGGTGGTCGATACCCCCTTTGGCCGTCTCGGATTATCGGTCTGCTACGACATTCGCTTCCCGGAACTCTACCGCCAGATGACCGCTGTTGGCATGGACATCCTAGCCGTTCCATCGGCCTTTACCCAACGCACCGGCGCCGCTCACTGGGAGGTCTTAGTCAGGGCCCGTTCGATCGAAAACCTTTGCTATACGATTGCGGCTAACCAAGGCGGCTTTCACAAGAATGGTCGGGAAACCTTCGGACACAGCATGATCGTTGACCCTTGGGGTGCCGTGCTAGCCAGCCTTCCACATGGTTCCGGCGTCGTGACCGCGAGCTTTGACCGGGATCGCGTCAATAAAGTCCGCGCCTCCTTTCCAGCCCTTGAACACATCCAGCTGACTTGCCATAGAGCCCCATCATGATGCTTGACGCCCAGACCATCGCCCATGAGGTCCTACTGACGCCCACCGGGCTGACCCCTTCTGACCTTGACGGGGTGATGCAGCACCTGTTGAGACCCGGCATCGACACGGCCGACATCTACCTTCAAGCCACCCGCTTTGAATCCTGGGGGCTTGAGGACGGCATCGTCAAAGAGGGATCCCACAGCATCGATCATGGGGTCGGTATTCGGGCCGTCTCCGGCGAAAAGACAGGATTTGCCTACAGTGACGATATGACCCTCCCAGCGCTCCTGGAGGCCGCGGGTAGCGCTCGCGCCATTGCCCATCAGGGCCATGAAGGACGACAAGAGATCAAAACGAAGACGCCGCGGGTCGACCTTTATCTGCCGATCGACCCCTTAGACTCCCTTTCCGAGGAGGATAAGATCGCCCTCCTGAAACGTCTCGACAGTGAAAGCCGAGCGCTTGATCCGAGGGTTGAACAGGTCTTTGTCAGTCTTTCCGGGAGCCATGAAGTCGTTCTGGTCATGGGCCAAGATGGCGCGCTCCACCATGACGTCCGGCCCCTCGTTCGACTGAATGTCAGTGTGATCGTCGAGCACGAAGGGCGCCGGGAACAGGGGAGCTATGGCGGCGGCGGCCGGACCGATTACCGCTATTTCCTCGATGGCGATCGCGCCTCGGAATACGCCCGCGAAGCGGTCCGTCAGGCCCTGGTCAATCTGGACGCCGAAGAAGCTCCCGCCGGCAGTATGACGGTGGTCCTTGGGTCAGGCTGGCCCGGCATCCTCTTGCACGAAGCGATCGGTCATGGCCTTGAGGGTGATTTCAACCGAAAAGGAACCTCTGCCTTTTCAGGCCGGGTGGGCGAAAAGGTTGCTTCAACCCTTTGTACCGTGGTCGATGATGGAACCCTCCCTGGACGGCGAGGTTCATTGACGATCGATGACGAAGGCACGCCCACCGCATCCACCACGTTGATCGAGAACGGTGTTCTCAAGGGATACATGCAGGATAAGCTCAATGCGCGTCTGATGGGCGTTAGCCCCACCGGGAACGGCCGCCGCGAATCCTACCAACACCTCCCCATGCCGAGGATGACCAATACCTACATGCTCGCAGGTCCTCATGATCCCGAGGAGATCATCCGCTCCGTCAAGAAAGGCCTTTATGCCCGTAATTTTGGTGGCGGCCAAGTGGATATCACTTCCGGCAAATTTGTCTTCTCAGCGAGTGAAGCCTATCTCATCGAGAACGGTCAGTTGACCCGCCCGATCAAAGGCGCCACCCTAATCGGCAACGGTCCCGATGTCCTGACCCGGGTCAGCATGGTCGGTAATGATCTTGCCCTTGATACCGGGGTAGGCACCTGCGGCAAAGATGGCCAAAGTGTCCCCGTGGGTGTCGGGCAACCGACGTTGAAAGTGGACAGTCTCACCGTGGGTGGAACCCGCGTTCAAGATTAGTTCGTTCCTTCCCTTCCAATACCGGATTTTCTGTGTCCACATTGCCGCCTTTAAACCCCAACGAACTTTCTCTCGATGCCCTCAAAAATCTCGTCGGTGACTGCCTTCAAGAGGCTCGCCGGCAAGGCGCTACCGGCAGTGAGGTCGGCCTCAGCATCGAATCAGGACTCTCGGTCAGTGCCCGTCTCGGAGAAGTTGAAACGGTAGAACACCATCGTAGTCGGGGTCTCGGTCTCACCGCCTACCTCGGACAACGAAAAGGATCCGCCAGCACCAGCGATCTTAGCCCCAAAGCCATGAAGGAGACTGTCGAAGCGGCTCTTCGCATCGCCCGCTATGCGGCCGAAGATCCCTGTGCCGGGCTACCGGATCCAGAACTCCTCGCTCAAGATTGCGAGGATCTGGACCTCTACTACCCTTGGCCGAT
>CAILMG010000010.1 GCA_903835265.1 uncultured Methylococcus sp. | reverse complement strand
GTCGAAAACAAAGAATTCGTTTTCAGGCCCAAAGAGTGCGGTATCGGCGATACCCGTTGACTTCATGTACGCTTCAGCGCGTTTTGCAATAGAGCGTGGATCCCGCTCATACCCTTGCATGTCAGCTGGCTCGATAATGTCACAGCGAAGAACCAAAGTAACATCCTCAAAGAATGGATCTAGGACCGCCGTTGAGGCATCCGGCATCAGAATCATGTCGGATTCGTTGATATGCTTCCAACCCGCAATGGATGAGCCATCGAACATCTTGCCTTCTTCAAACATATCGTCATCCACCGTACTCGCCGGAATCGTGACATGTTGTTCCTTGCCTTTGGTATCGCAAAAACGAAGATCCACATAACGGACTTCATTTTCCTTGATCATCTTGAGAACGTCTTTTGGACTCATCAGCTGTCTCCTCGCAGTGTTCATAAATCAGTGGGGACGAATTACATTCATTTCTTATAAGCAAGATCGGTACCAAGACCAAACCTTACCGAGCATCCAAGCGTTGAGCTCGGATCCGCCGGCCAAACTACACCATTTTAGATAATTTCGCACCCTCAAGGTGCGGGCGATCACTGAAACCCGCGGATCGCAGCGACCCCATGCGCGCCATGATGTCGCGCCCAATCAAGATGACACCGATCAAGCCCCCCTAGGGCATACACCGGCAATGAAACATCCTCGACCAGCGCCTGAAAACGAGGCCACCCCAAGGGCATCGCATCCGGATGACTCGAGGTTGGCTGGACGGGGCCGAGAACCGCAAAGTCAGCACCCAAGGCTGCCGCACGCTGAAGCTCACCGGCATCATGACAAGATGCCGCCAACCATCGATCGGGAGGGATTGGCCTTGAGGAGAAGGATGTGAGCTGATCAGATCGAAGATGAAGTCCAGCAGCCCCTATTTGATCGAGCAACGACGGCTCACCGCTCACCAAAAGTCGAACATTCAGTCGCTCCCCAAGGCGAACCAGTCGGACCGCATGGCGATGATAATCGGCTGCCTCACACCCTAAAGGCCTCAGCCTCACAAGATCAATTCCAGAAATAGCCAAGGCCTCAAGCCGCTCCTCGAGAGCTCGTTCGCTGCCCGATCCAAGATTCATGATGGCGTAATAAGAAGGGAGCTTTAGGGCATGAATGATCGCAAGATTAGCCTCTGGAAAGGGGTACCGATCCAATTCCGAGAGGGGGACCCACCGAACCGGCTGCCCCTCAAGCCCCCGCGCCTCCCCTCTAAAAGAGTGAACAGTTCGCACATGAAGCCTGACCGAGCGATCCGGATAATCATGACGGAGGCAGATCAGAGGGACTGATGGAGCCGCATCGACACCGACTTCCTCCAAAAGCTCACGCCGTAGCGCCTGATCAATGCCCTCATCAGCTTCCACCTTGCCACCCGGAAACTCCCAAAGCCCCCCCAGATGGACATGCCCCGGCCGTTGAGCAATCAAGACCTCGCCAGCCCGATTGAAGACGACCCCAACCGCCACATCTAAAACCTTCACACAATGCCTCGGCGAAGGGTCATGCCTGGCTTCCATGACACAAAGACCAGGACATCAGAAGAAAGCCCGCCGCTCAGGTCCGATACTCGGCGTTAATCCGCACATAATCGTAAGAGAAGTCGCAGGTCACCACCGTCGCAGCATCGTCTCCCCGCCCAAGCCGCACCCGAACCAGAATCTCCTCTTCGGCCATGACGCTAGCCCCTGCTGCTTCCGTATACCCAGGGGCCCTAGCGCCTCCTCGAACAATTTCGACATCGCCAAGAAAGATCGAGACACGATCGATATCAAAATCAAGGACTCCCGCCCGACCCACCGCCGCGAGAATTCGGCCCCAATTGGGGTCGCTGGCAAAGAAGGCCGTTTTCACGAGTGGCGAGAGCGCGATGGTTCTTCCAACCAGAAGCGCCTCGTCACGACTATTCGCTTCCTCAACCAGAATCCGCATGAATTTGGTCGCGCCCTCACCATCCCGGACAATTGCCTCCGAGAGAATCTGGCACACCTCAAGAACCGCTTGCTCAAAAGCCATGAAATCTTTTGATCCCGGCACCAAGGGTGCCGAAGCCCCTGAGGCCAGAAGGACGCAAGCATCATTCGTCGATGTATCCCCATCAATCGTGATGCAATTGAAGGTCTCATCCACGGAGCGCTTCAACACCCCCTGGAGGTCATCCTTTGAAACCCCAGCATCGGTCGCAAAAAATGCCAGCATGGTCGCCATATTGGGATGAATCATCCCGGCGCCCTTGGCGATGCCCGTGACCGTCACCGACTGCTGACCGACCATGAATTGGCGGCTGGCTATCTTGGGGCGCGTATCGGTGGTCATGATAGCCTTGGCTGCAGACTCCCAACCCGCTTCACTGAGCGCCGCTAAGGCTTGTGGCAGTGCGGCTTTGAGACGATCAACGGGGAGAAACTCCCCGATGACGCCCGTCGAAAAAGGGAGAACCCTCTCGGCCTCAGCACCCACTAATCCGCCAAGGGCTGAACAGGTCGAGAGCGCATCCTCATGACCTTTTTGACCCGTTCCCGCATTGGCATTGCCTGAATTAATCAGGAGCCATCTTGGCGAGGATTTAAGATGGTCTTTAGCCACCGTCACCGGAGCCGCGCAAAAGGCATTTTGCGTGAAAACGGCGGCACAGGTTGACCCAGCCGCCGCCTCAATAATCAGAATATCATCCCGACCAGGCCGCTTGATTCCAGCCGCCGCAGCACCAAGGCGAATGCCAGCTACAGGAAACACCGAACCCATCACACCCGCGCTGGTCATGAATCACTCCAGTTTGCCGTGACAAACCTTATACTTTTTACCGGAGCCACAGGGGCACGGGTCATTCCGACCCACCTTGGCCTCGTCCCGGGTAAAAGGCTTCGTAGAAGCCGGCTGCTGAGCTTCAGGCTCGATCGGCGCTTCGTCTTCAGCGTCAGCCAAAAACCCGGCTGCCTCGGCATGCTGATATTCAAGGGACTGAGGTTGGCGGTTCTGCTCTTCCATTTGGGTGACTTCTTCCTCGGAGCGGACCTGGACCTTGGACACGATACCAACGACCTCATGCTTCATTCCTTCAAGCATCGAGGTGAACATCTCAAACGCCTCTTTCTTATATTCCTGCTTGGGATCCTTCTGGGCATAACCCCGAAGATGAATCCCCTGACGGAGATGATCCATGG
>CAILMG010000009.1 GCA_903835265.1 uncultured Methylococcus sp. | reverse complement strand
TTATCTATCGACGTCGGCATAATGACCTCGGGGGAATTTATGGCGTTCCCGATGAGCCCAATTGATAGATGCTCCCCCACTTTCGCTCCCTTTTTTTGAGAACAAAACTGGTTCGCCTTAAATAATCTGATCCTTTATGAAGTTGCAACAACTCCGATACATCTGGGAAGTCGCCCAGCATGAGATGAATGTCTCAGTGACGGCCGGGAAACTCTTTACTTCGCAGCCTGGCATTAGCAAGCAGATCCGACTTTTGGAGCAGGAACTTGGGGTTGATATCTTTGTACGCAGTGGAAAACAGTTTACCGGGCTGACCCCAGCAGGAATCGAGATCCTTAAGGTTGCAGGAGAAGTCCTCTCAAAGACCAAGGATATTCGGGAGATTGCCGATGAGTTTCATGACAAGGAGATCGGCACCCTATCAATCGCAACCACTCACACCCAAGCCCGCTATGCACTCCCACCGGTGGTTCAGCAATTCATGCAGCGCTACCCCGACATCAAGCTCACCATCCATCAAGGAACCCCAGCACAAATCGCAGAACAGGTTTCAAGGGGGCAGGTCGATCTCGCTATTGCCACAGAGGGAACCGATTTATTTGATAATCTCGTTAAACTTCCTTGTTACCAATGGAACCGCAGCATCCTGGTTCCGCATGGACATCCGCTGACCCAAGAAGCTCAGATCACGCTGAAACAACTCGCAGCATTTCCGATCATTACTTACACCTTTGGATTCACCGGACGATCTGAACTCGATCGGGCTTTTGATGAGGCGGGGCTTAAGCCGCACCTCTCGCTCACCGCCGTCGATGCCGATGTCATCAAGACTTACGTCCGTTTGGGTCTTGGGATCGGGATCGTTGCCCACATGGCCTATGATCCCTTGGTCGATAAGGATCTCACCGCTATCGAGGCGGGCCATCTTTTTGCCCCCAGCACGACGAAGGTGGTCATCCGCCGCGACATGTACCTAAGAGGCTTTCTCTATGATTTTCTGAAGATGCTAGCCCCTCACCTAAATAGAGAGCTTATCGATCGGGCGATGGATATTCGTGAACGAAAGGATTGGGAAGCACTCTTTAGTAAAATAGTACTCCCCGTCCATTAGCCTATTTTGAAGCTTGGCTAGATCAGCGAATCCTTGGACCCCGATCCTCATGAAAGAAGGTCCAAAGCCCATAGGCCAGTCCCGCCCAGGCAGCGTATTTGATCAGCGGGGTCGCTATGAGACCCACGACACTGATGACAATGATTGTTAGACCATCCCAAGAGGTCCGCTCCTTCAGTCGGTCTTGGAGCCAATCGATCGCCTTATGGACATCCAATGATTCGCTCATTACTCCCTCCATTGTGTTGTTGTTTGTTGCGAGAGCATGCCACCGCGTCTCTTATCTTAATAAGACGACATCATAAGCGGCCAGAGCGTGAAAGTCAGTTCCCTCAAGACGGCGACGTACTCCAGCGCCTAGACCCCCGTCATGAAGCCAAGATCCTTCCGGGTGAGATCAAAGGCGCTCAAGTTTGGAAGAACCACCTTGGGATCTGAAAGGCCAAACCAGCGGACCAAGGGATAGGCATACTCCTCGACCGAGGTGCTTGGAATCCAGCGACCTTCACTATCCGCATCGTCAGGTCCAGCGAGCTTAAGGGTCGGATATTTCCCATAAAGATCACCGCCTTTAACCGCCCCGCCGAGGATCAGATGATGACTGCCCCAACCATGATCTGAGCCCGCATTCGCTGATGGCAGAAAAGTACGACCAAAATCAGAGAGGGTAAAGGCTGTCACTGACTGATCAACCCCTAATTCAATGGTCGCATCCTGAAATGCTTTCAGAGAATCAGCGAGATCTTTAAAGAGTCCCGCCTGAGTATTCAGCTGCGCTGAATGGGTATCAAAGCCTCCCAAGGAACAAAAGAATACCTGCCGCTGAACCCCAAGGGTTCCTCGAGCTGCGATCATGGTCGCAATGTTCTTCAGCTGCCCACCGAGTGAGCTTCCTGGAAAAACGGTCGTTAAGGCCGGGACCGACGCCGTTGCCTTGGTCAAGGTATCAAGGCTATCGATCGCCTTCCCAGTGATCGAATTTTTAGCCTTGATGAGGACATTACCCGAGCTGAGTGTCTCGAGTTGCCGCATGGCCCGATAACGCGCCACCGATGAAGCCGAGGTATTAAACCCCTTGAGACTCGAGGCATTGGGGGCAATCACTGAGGAGACCGCCCCTTGGGTAAAGAGATTCACCCCTGACAAGGAGGCTAAGGGAGGAAAGGTGGTGGCGGCATTGAAAGTGGCCACACTATCGGCGAGACGCCCACCCCAACCGGTTGGACGAATGGCTGCTTTGGTGGTCGCTGATTGCCACTGATTCTGCTGGTCCACATGGGAAAAAAGGTTATCAGGCTTGGCGCCTCCCAGAAGATACTGCGACCGCGTCGTTGGCTTCGCCAAGGTACCGGTATTGGCGATCAATGCCAAACGATTCTGGCTGAAAAGCGGCTGCAATGAAGCGAGGCTTGGATGAAGGCCAAAGACCTTTCCTCCCTGACTTGAGGGGTTAATCGGTAGCCAGCTAGCCTGAGGAATATTGATGCCGCTAGTAGGGCCCCTAACCGCGTTATAGGCCGCATAGCCTTCGGCATCCAGAGGGATGAGCATGTTATTACTGTCATTGCCTCCAAAGAGGAAGACACAGACCAAAGCCTTGTAATCGTTCCCAGCGGCTTCGGCCAGGCGGATGCCCCCAAGGGTCGACAGGAGAGCTGTCCCGGTGAGACCAAAACCCGTGTGCTTTAGAAAATCTCTGCGATTCATGGGGCTTACCTCTGAACTTGATAGAACGCGGACGTCGTCACCAGATACAGTGCCGTCCTCGAACGGTCTCGGGCATTGGTGCAGGGGCCTTTTCCACCCGTCTGGGTACAACTGAGGGCCGACGTAATGATGCTTTTCATGGACGTCGTCATGCCGCCTTGAAGGAAATGGGCGCTCAGATAATCGAGTAACCCATTGGGATTACTGTCTGCCGCTAAGGCATCAAGCCTTGTGAAATTAAGATCGGTTCCACTCACCGCCTGAGGAGGGGTTGTGGCGGGTGAACTGATCCTTGAATACACCAAGGTATTGATGAAGTTATCGCGCGCGATTGCGACGGCACTCGATTCCACACCAAATTCCGGCCCATCGAGGTTCGTTCCTGGAACGACGTAGGGATTCGGAAAATAATTAAACACCGTTGGGGAATAGAAAACATCCTCAGCCATCGCTTTGGTCTGGGAGGCCAGAATCCCATCACTGGTGGCCTCCATGCCTCTGAGGAAAGCCGTCACCATCAACACCGGCTCCCGAAGTTTCCCATAGGAGACTTGAACGGTCTTATCACTCCGGGCCTCAGGGTCCAAGAGGACGGCTTTCACCGTCGCAAAAAGATCGCCGCGAATCCCTGAGCCATTATTATTAAAGGCCTGAGCCACCCGAGCCACATAGTCCGTACTCGGATTACTGGTCACCAAGGCCTGAATCAAGCGTCGCCCAATGAAGGGACCGACGTTTGGATGATTAAAAATATTGTCGATGGCCGCTTCAAGATCGACCGCCGCATCCTGCCCTGCGACGACTTGGCCAGTCGTTCCTGGATACACCAGGAGCTGTTTGGGGCCCTTATCGTGATTGGTATCTTGGCCATTGACCCGATAGATTTCCATCGGCGCGAGATAATTGGAGGGATTGTGCTTCTTAGGCGTCGCGCCGGTGAGCGTTCCAAAAGTCCACCCGGTAAAGACATGGGCGAACCCTTCGACCGTATCCTGGTCATAAGTTGCAATGGGTTGACCATCGCTCCCAAGTTTCTGAGTGCCATCCTTATTGAGCTGGTAAAGACCAATTGAAAAGAGCTGCAGCACTTCCCGT
>CAILMG010000008.1 GCA_903835265.1 uncultured Methylococcus sp. | reverse complement strand
TCCTGGCCTAGAGCCTTCTGGTAAAGATCCTTCAAAGGAACCTTTTGGGACCGCTCTTGGACCTCTAAGGCCTTCCGGTTGAGGATCTTGATGAGAATATCAGGGGTGGATGCGTTCATGATCAGGAAGATGATGCGGCATGGGTGAATGAAATAAGTGCCTCAAGCTTCTTGAGGGCAGCCCCTGAATCAATCGCCGCCTTCGCCTTATCAACGCCCGCCTCAAGGCTTGGAGCAACGCCTGAAACATAAATGGCTGCTGCGGCATTTAAAAGGACAATATCGCGGGCGGGGCCCTTCGCGCCATCAAAAACGGAACGAATGATGGCAAGGCTCTCAGCAGCACTCGTCACCGCCAATAACTCAAGGGATTGCCGTTCAAAACCCAAGGATTCCGGTGTTAAGGTTCTCTGGGTAATCTCCCCACCCTTGAGTTCAGCCACGAAGGTGGGAGCGGCCAGACTGATTTCATCAAGACCGTCCTCCGCATGAACGACCAGCACATGATGGCTTCCCAAGGCTTTGAGGACATGCGCCAAGGGTTCAACCCAATCACTTGAAAAGACACCCACGACTTGGTGAGGGGCACCCGCGGGATTGGTGAGGGGCCCTAGAAGATTAAACATCGTTCTAACCCCCAGTTCCCGGCGCACCTGACTGGCCTGCTGCATCGCACTGTGGTGATGCTGAGCAAAGAGAAAGCCAAGCCCGACCGTGTCGATGGATGCTCGAACTTGATCGGGATTAAGCGCTAAATGGACTCCTGCGGCCTCAAGAACATCGGCGCTTCCTGAACTACTGGAGACCGATCGACTGCCGTGCTTTGCAACCCTCGCGCCTGCAGCTGAGGCCACAAAGGCCGCTGCAGTACTGATATTGAAGGTATGAGCGCCATCGCCACCGGTGCCGCAGGTATCGACCAAATAATCTGAAGTCACAGGGACCCGGGTCGCCATTTCGCGGATCACCTCCGCGGCGGCGACGATTTCTTCAATCGTCTCGCCTTTGGCCCTTAAGGCCATTAAAAAGCCGCCGATCTGAGCGGGTGTCGCCCCTCCCGACATGATCAAGCGCATCACCTGCCGCATCTGTGATGAGGAGAGGTGGCCCCCTGCCAAGAGGATTTCAAGGACCTTGGGGATAGTCATCGCATCAACGGCATCCAAAGAGGAACCCACTACCGCCTCAAGAAATTAGCCAAAAGATCATGCCCCTGGTGGGTCAAAATGGATTCCGGATGGAACTGGACACCTTCAATATCAAGCGTCTTGTGACGAACACCCATGATTTCTTCCACTCCCCCCTGAGGATCTTTTGTCCAAGCCGTGACCTCGAGGCAATCGGGAAGAGTCGCTTGCTCAATCACCAAGGAATGGTAGCGGGTCGCCTGAAAAGGATTGTCAAGGCCCTCAAAAACACCGAGGTCATGGTGATAAACCATCGATGTTTTTCCGTGCATGATCGACTTCGCACGAATGATTTCACCGCCGAAGGCGTAGCCGATGCTCTGATGACCCAAACAGACACCCAGTATGGGGTAACGCCCCTGATAACGGCGAATGGTCTCCACCGAAATCCCTGCTTCCTTCGGGGTACAGGGCCCAGGGGAAATCACGATCTTCGAGGGGTTCATCGCCTCGATATCATCCACCCCGATCTGGTCATTTCTAACGACTTTGACCTCCGCACCCAATTCCGCAAAGTACTGAACCAGGTTGTAGGTAAAGGAGTCGTAGTTGTCGATCATCAGGATCATAAGAGTCTAGACCCCTTGGTATTGCTGGGTTCCTTTCCGACGTGACTTTTTTTGTCCCGGTAATTGTCCCGGTTTTTCAAATGCAACACAGATTTCAAGAATTTCAGAACGGTGCCATTGAGCATCAATAAAGCGACATGATAAACAATCTACAGAGGAGAAAGAAATGAAACCGATCACATCACTTCTATTTGTCCCAATGCTTTTGGTGTCGTTGGCAGCTGATGCCGTCACCTACATCCACCCAACCATCCCAGGAACCGACTCAGATGATGGTTTCGCTGGAGGAATGGCCATCGATGGGGATCGTATTTACCCCACCATTTCGCTTTCGGGTGCAGAGGACCCAACGCGTTCCGGTTATGTGCGAGAAGGTAACGAATGGGTAGAGACATTGCCCATGACTCCGGCCAGGAAATTTGGAGGTCGAAGGTTCAATGTCACCGGAAGTGATGGAAGGCGTATCGTCCCAATGCCTGTCAGCAGGCGATATGAAGAGGACGACAGCTCAAGGCGTGACATGGATGATATTCGGATGCCCTGTCCTCCCAAAATGGAAGAACTTGGGAATTGTTGATTGGCAAGGGGTTTGAATATTGGATTCAACCCCCAGGTTATGGCTTCCAAGTTTGCCCCCATGACTATGGCCAGGAAATTTGGCGGTCGTCGCTTCAATGTCACTGGAAGTGATGGGCGGATGGTTGTACCGATGCCGGTGGAAAGAAGGCATGACGACGATTTTCATTTCCGCGATCCGGATGATTTTGATTGAGCGCAAGGATCCCAGTCTTAATGGCTGGGTTTTTACTACATCTTGTGCCTGAAGATCAGTTGGACACAACATGTTGGTTGCATATTTGGTGAATTGAAACGGAGTCTCTAAGGCCATAGACTGATCCTTGTAAATACTATGGTTGGGTGCCGATATGAGGTCAAACGAACTGATTTTGAAATGCTACCTAGAGCATGAAGAAGATTCATGGGTTGCTGTTTGCCTTGATTTCAACCTTGCCGCTCAAGCAGACACTGAACGCTCTGCCAAGGAAAAGCTGGAGTCGATGATTCAGTCCTATGTGAGGGAAGCCCTCACGATAGACAGGGAGTATGCCGATCAGCTTTTTTTACGAAAGGCTCCCATTCAGCTGTGGGCCAAGTATTACTTAATCCGCGTGATGTCAGCGTTGCGTAAAAATGAAAGAACCGTATTCAATGAAGTGATGCCTTTGCGTCCTGCATGAGCGGGCATCACCCGCCAATAGATTGCAAGGATATGAAGGCGATCCTGAAATTCCTCGGGTTCCGTCGCGAATCAACCTCCGGATCGCATGATCAATGGACAAAAGTTGAGGGCGGAAAAAAATTCAAGGTAACGGTTGACTGTCCAAAGTCGCCCTTCTCACAAACCCTAATCACCAGCATGGCTGCACAGGCCGGAGTGACCAAGAAAGAGATCTACAGAATTCTTGCAGCTCTTTAATTTGGGTTATCTTTTGGATTTCGATCCTTGAAAGCTAGAAAAGAATCACAACTGCGCCGCCAGGTAGTTCTGTAGCCCGATCTCTTCGATCTGAGCCAGCTGAGCAGTGTAGAACTCGATGTCGTCCTCGGTATCTGATACCAAGGTCCTTAGGACGTTGTCAGTTTCCCAGTCCTGCTCGTCCTTATCAGCTGCTTGAATCAGTTTAGTGAGGCTGTCGAGAACCTTCTGCTCGGTAGCGAGGTTGGCTTCGAACAATTCTTTAACGCTCCATTTGCTTTGACCCTTTACCGGCAGAGCGATGGGAACATAGTCTGGCCAGCCGCCCAACTGCTGAATTCTTTTCATCACTTTTTGTGCGTGACCCAGCTCCTCTTTTGCGGAATCCTTTTAGTGGTC
>CAILMG010000007.1 GCA_903835265.1 uncultured Methylococcus sp. | reverse complement strand
GATCTCCCGATTCGTGCGACCACGCGTGGCACCTACGGTGCCAGAGCGGGTGACGGGAATCGAACCCGTGTCATCAGCTTGGAAGGCTGAGGTTCTACCGTTGAACTACACCCGCAGTAAGAAAATTGGTGGAGGGGGAAGGATTCGAACCTTCGAAGGCTGAGCCGTCAGATTTACAGTCTGATCCCTTTGACCGCTCGGGAACCCCTCCAGTCGGGTTAGCAGGCGATTATCGTGAAATGACTAAAGTACGTCAACCCTTTTTATTATTTTAGTTGTCGCCGATCAATCCCATTCAAGCGGGACATCACTCCAGCCACATCGCCCACCCGAAGGGAGTCCAGCTCCCGAAGGGCATCTGCCATGGATTCTTCGATCAACCCCAGATCTTCCTTGGAGGGGGCATCAAGAACGTAGTTGGCCACCGCCAGCCGATCACCCGGATGCCCGATACCGAGCCTCAGACGGAGAAAATCGGGCGACTTCAAATGGGCCAAGAGGTCCCTGAGACCATTGTGTCCCCCATGGCCGCCGCCTCGCTTCAAGCGGACGACGCCTGGCGGCAGATCCAACTCATCATGCGCGACCAGAATCTCCTCAGGCGCTATCTTGAAATAAGCCGCCACCGCTCCGACCGAGGCCCCACTGCGATTCATGTAGGTGGAGGGCTTCAAGAGGAACAGCGGACCCCCTCCGCGATCATCGCGCCCGAAAGCACCCTGAAAGCGAGACTCCTCCCGCAAGCTGACCTGAGTTCGACCCGAAACCCCATCCAAAAACCAAAACCCGGCATTATGCCGGGTCTTTTCGTAACGCGAAGTCGGGTTGCCAAGCCCTACGATCAATTTGATCGTATCAGCCAAAACAGCCTCCCGATGGTTGCCCTAAAGAATACCGAATCAGGCGCCGGCTTCCTCTTCAGAAACCTCAACACCGCCGCGCGGGGACTGAATAGCCGCCACCACTTGATCGTGATCGGCACCATGCTTCAGCTCGATGATTTCGACACCCGGTGGCAATTTGATATCGGAGAGATGAATACTCTGGCCGATATCCACCTTCAACATATCGACCGCAATGAACTCTGGAAGCCGAGCCGGCAAACAAACAATTTCTATGTCCGTGAGGTTGTGCGTAAACACACCGCCCTTCTTTGCGCCCACTGAATTTTCCTGATTGAGGAAATGAAGTGGCACGTGGACGCGAATCTTCATCGACTCGGTCACCCGCTGGAAGTCCATATGCATGATGATCGGACGGCTTGGGTGACGTTGAATATCCTTGATAATGGCAGTCTCTTCCTTGCCATCATATTGAATCGTCAGAATGTGGGAATAAGTCGCTTCGTTTTCGAGCGCCTTGACCACCTTGTTATGATTGAGCATCAGCGCAACCGGCTCCCCACCCGCCCCATAAAGAACGGCCGGAACCTTGCCCTCGACGCGCAAACGACGTGAATAGCCACGACCGAGGTCGGTGCGCGGGATTGCTTCAAATACAAAACTGCCTGCCATCTTTTTTCTCCAAATACTCT
>CAILMG010000006.1 GCA_903835265.1 uncultured Methylococcus sp. | reverse complement strand
TGGGATCGCCTTAGTGGAATGTTTGTTGTTATTGGGTCTTCCAGGGCTTAGGGATCTTTCGGCTTGGATCAAAGGCCCTTTGATCAATGGCTCAAAGAAGGCGATCCACTGGTTTTTTTCCTGAAACATTGAAACTCCCAGTGTTTTGAGTATCTAATAAACGCGGGTCTTTGCATGCCTTTAGTAAGACTCATCGCTAGACCTAGAAAAGCTAACAGAGGGATCATTGAAGCCATGGTGATTGTGACCAAGGTTCAAAGTATCCCCAATGAAAAACACTTAAGAGGAGATCAATAATGGCCATGTTTTTGTCCATCATACTGACGATGGGATTTGCTTACTGGTTTTATAAGACCGCACAACGGCTGCATGCCAATAGCGTTCAATGGTCTATCGTTGGGGCTTTCGCTTACCAGCTTCCCGCTTGGGCTTGGATGCTTATGGTCTCAAAACCTTATCTTTCCTCGCTTCAGGGTACCGCCAACAAATCCTCGATGACTGCTGGTCTCATTGGCCACACCTGGTTAGTGGTTGGAATCACCGTCGCTCTTTTGGTTTACCGATTTGCTCTTTTGAAAACCACGGTTCGTGATGAAGGTTGAGCATCCCTAAGCGGTCAATCCCGTCCTTTTCAGGGGCGGGGTTGGATGCCCCATATCCCCTCAGCATAAGACTTAATCGCTCTGTCACTCGAAAAATGGCCTGAGCGAGCGATATTGAGGATAGCCCTTCGGCTCCACTCCTCTTGATCAGCCCACAAGGTATCCACATCGTCCTGGGCCCGAATGTAATCAGAGAAATCCTTAACCAATGAGTAGGGATCTCCTTGTTCGAGAAGTCCATCAACCAAAGGTTTAAACCGGTCACGATCATCGGGTGAAAAATGTCCCCCACCCATCAGTGTTAAAGCCTTCTGAAGTTCGGGGGATTCGCGCAAAATATCCTTCGGATGATATCCCACTTGCTGAAGGTCCTTGAGTTCCTTCGCGGTGGCCCCAAAGAGGAAGAATTGATCGTGGCCGACGTGATCACGGATTTCGATATTGGCGCCATCGAGCGTTCCAATCGTTAAAGCGCCGTTCATCACCATCTTCATATTACTAGTGCCTGAGGCTTCTGTCCCCGCCATGGAGATCTGCTCTGATAGATCGGTCGCCGGGATCAGTATCATGGCTTTTGTGACGTCATAATCCTCCAGAAAGTGAAGGCGGAGCTGTTGATCGATTTGAGGATTCAGACGGAGTGTTGCGGCGACATCATGAATGAGCTTAATGATAAGTTTTGCGCGATGATAGGCTGGGGCCGCCTTACCGCCGATGATGATGGTTCTCCTAACCCCGTTGACATCCTTCCCCTCCAGGATTCGTTGATAGCGAGTGACGACATGAAGCACATTGAGGAGTTGTCGCTTGTACTCATGGATTCGCTTAATTTGAACATCGAAAAGACTCTCTGCATTGAACGATGAAGTGGCCAATGTGCCCAGCGATCGGATCCAGGCCAACTTAGCTTCATGCTTCACCTTTCGAAACTGTGCACGAAACTGTGAATCATCCGCGTAAGGTTCAAGATCTTTAAGCCGATCAAGATCCTTAATCCACTCGCCGCCAATGGCCTCGGAAATGAGGCTCGAAAGTCCTTTATTGGCCACATGGATCCAACGACGAGGGGTTACGCCATTGGTAATATTCATGAAACGTTCAGGATAAAGCGCTGCAAAATCCTTAAAAATGGTTGCCTGCATGAGGTCTGAATGGAGTTTCGCGACACCATTGACCTTATGACTCCCAACGATAGCGAGATGCGACATTCTGATCTGCTGGCCATGGTCTTCATCGATCAGGGAAATACGTCGGATCAGAGCCATATCCCCAGGCCTTTCTTCACTGACCTGTTCAAGAAATCGGCGATTAATTTCGTAGATGATGGTGAGGTGGCGAGGAAGGAGCCGACCGATGAGGTTCACGGGCCATGTTTCAAGGGCTTCCGGCATTAAGGTATGATTGGTATAACTAAAACACCGACGGGTAATGTCCCAGGCCTTTGGCCAACTAAGATCATGTTCATCGATCAAAAGCCGCATCATTTCAGGGATGGCAATCGCTGGATGGGTATCGTTAAGCTGAATAGCCACTTCATTTGGGAGATTATCGAGATCTCCCTGATCCTTTAGAAAATGCGCAATGATGTCTTGAAGACTCGCGGAGACGAAGAAATACTCTTGCTTTAGCCTCAGTTCACGGCCCATATGGGTGGTGTCATCCGGATAGAGAACCTTCGATATGTTCTCCGACATGGTTTTTTGTTCGACGGCCCGAATGTAGTTACCTTCATTAAAATAACGAAGATCAAATTCATCCGTGGAGGTGGCTGACCAGAGTCTCAGATTATTAACCGTCCGACCACCGTAACCTGGAATCGGGGTGTCATAGGCCATGGCCATGACATCTTGAGTATGAACCCACTCATAAGACGGCGCCTGATTGCGGCTCTCTTTATGCTGGACTGAACCTCCAAAACGTATGCGATAGAGCACATCCGATCGAGGAAATTCCCATGGGTTACCGAAGGCGAGCCAGTTATCGGGATGCTCGATTTGCCATCCGGCTTCGATCTTTTGCCTAAATAACCCATATTCATAGCGAATGCCATAACCAAAGCCAGGCATGTCGAGACTCGCGAGGGAATCAAGGAAACAGGCTGCGAGGCGGCCAAGACCGCCATTCCCAAGACCCGCTTCTGCCTCGAAATCAGCGATGACTTCCATAGAAAGGCCAACATTTTCAATCGCAATCTTGAATTCTTGAGATGCCTCTAGATTCGCGATGGCGTTGTTGAGCGTTCTTCCCATAAGGAATTCCATCGAGAGGTAATAGACCCGCTTCGCATCATTGAGATAGTAGCTCCTCATCGATTCAAGCCATTGAGCCGTGAGCATGTCCCGAACGACATAGGCAACTGCATGAAACCAGTCACGTTTAGACGTTTCAACGGGATCCTTCCCCTGAACAAAAATCAGGTGATGGATCAGAGATTGCTCGATCGCATGGATGTTTTTATGACTCAATAAGGTGGTGTAGTCTTGACTATCATTCATGATGAGCCGCTCTGTTCATGGAAACTCTCAGTGGCTAAACATATTCAAAGGCTGTCGATTATGGCTGCAATGGCCCAATAGCGGCCTACTTTCCCAACAGCGATGGCTGTGAGGCTCATAAAAAAGGGAAGTTTCAGCCAGCCGGCCACATAACAAAGGCCATCGCCGATAAGAGGTAGCCAGGAAAAAAGGAGTGCTAGGGGTCCAAATCGGCGGACCCATCGAAAGGCAGATGCATGCTTCACCATAACGGCGCTATTGAGGGGAAACCGTCCCGCCGTCCATGACCCTAATTGCCAAGTGGTAAGGGCGCCTAAGGTGTTACCGATACTGGCGATGAGAATCAGCTGCCAAAGAGGATGTGCGGCCGTCCGAACCATATAAGCAAGGACTAGCTCAGACCCTCCGGGAGCAATGGTCGATGAAATAAAGGCACTGAGGAATAACCCGAGAAGGCTACTCTCTTGAGACCAGTCATTGAGCCAGTCCATAGGCGTTTTGGGGAAAGGACAAGGTGTGTGTCGATTGACAGAATCTACCCTTCAAAATAACATATATGGATGACGGCAACGTATCTCAGCTGGTTAGAGCACCGCATTCATAATGCGGGTGTCGGCGGTTCAAGTCCGCCCGTTGCTACCATATTATCAATGACTTAGGCCCTTCGGGGCCTTTGTTGTTTTTGTCGGGGTAACGCAGGGGTAACTTCAGGCCGAGGTTTTTCCTCATCAAGCCACGCGCAATCCCATCGCATACTGGAACATTGACCAAGAGCTTCTGCCCTGAATCCAGATCGCGCTTTGCCGAACTGAAATCTTTCCCAGAACTTAGCTATCTTCCAGACCCCACCACCCCGGGGACCCCCCTCTCCAGATTTACCTCCCCTAGACAGACCTTTACACGAATCCAGACGAAGGACGACCACTTTGAAAGATACGGATTCACAGGCACCTACCACCCGATAGCACCGCCCTTTGCCGACACAAAAACCCCCACAGAAGACCGCACTCGAACCCCCACCCCTCGATCCCATAAGACAACCCGTCAATCAATTGGCTCCTATCTATAGGCTTGAAAGTCTGTGTTCAGCAAGGGGCGGTGCATGAAGGGTGTGGGTCTTGGGCGGTTGATGACATTGGATCGGCTGTTTTGATCTCGCTACTTTTGGCGTGTAGCACGGTTGGGATGCTTTGAACGCACGGTTTTCTGCTGTCTATCCTTGCTTTCAGTTCATTAGCGTTCTAAAGCTGGCTGAGCACTTTTTGATGCTGGGCAAGCTGGGTAGACGTAGAAAAACTGTGCGCTAAGGGGGTGTCAACAAAATTGATGATTTTTTCTTGAGAAAGCTGTTAACTTGAGTTATTGAGTAAATTTGTAGGCTTTAATATTTATCCTCCGGCCGCTCTACTTTACCGCATCATGGTTACACAAAAATAATGAGTGAAGTCACGAACAGCTTGAATTTGGTGGAGCATATTGTCTCGAGCTACAGCATCCATGTCATCGTGGCCTCGATTATTTTGTCATGCCTTGGGCAGATTGCCTTTCGAAAATTGATAGGCCCGGAACGGCTCACGGCATGTCATGAGGTCGGCGGCTATTACTTTTCGGTGGTGGGCACGTTTTACGCTGTTCTTGTCGGTCTGATCATTTTTGATGCGCAGGCCCGTTTCGACGATGCCAAAACGGATGTCGAAAGCGAGGCGAGTGCCCTTTTTATGATTCATCTGCATGCGGCCCGGTTGCCACAACCGCAGGGCGCTGAAATTCAGTCCCTCATCAAAACGTACGCCAATCGAGTCATCGAGACGGAGTGGGAGACCATGAAGCGGGGGCACCGCGATCATGTCGCCCGGGGCATTTTGGTCGATATCAGTAAAAAGCTGGATGCCATTGAGCCTCAGACGCAGGGGCAGGAGACGGTCTACGACAAGGTCCAGGATGAACTGACCATGGCCTGGACCATGCGGCGACAGCGGATCAACCTCGTGGAATACCATTTGCCGGATCTCGAGTGGGAGGTCCTTCTGATCGGGGGCTTGGTGACGGTCGTCTTTAGTTACTTTTTCGTGCTGGAAAGCCTTTGGATGCAGGCGGCCATGACTGCTTTGATGTCTCTGGTCATCGCCTTCAATCTCTACGTCGTGGTTGAGCTCTCAAATCCCTTTCTGGGTCGAGTCCTGGTCGCGAAAACACCGTTTCTGGTCATCACCACGCAAATCGCCAACGAAACCATCTGAGGGCGTTGCCGCAGCCCCAGCCTCAGTCCCCACGCTTTCAGAATGGTCTCAGATGCTTCTGGGATTGATGGTCATGTCGATGATTGGTTGGCATTTTCATCGCGAACGCAGCTATTGATTGGTAGCTTTTGTTGATGAGTGAGGGCGGGGGGCTTCGGTCCCCTTCTTCTTTAGCTTTAAATTGACCGGAATACCCTTGTTTGCGCCATCTTGTTTCTCAATGACATTGGTCATTAACGCGAGTAGGATTAAATCCTATCCATCGATTGGAGGCACCACATGAGAACGACTCAACAACTCAGCATTACACTTCCGAATGACATGGCCGACATCGTCAAATCAAAAGTACGAACAGGTGAATATGCGAGTGAAAGCGAAGTCATCCGAGATGGCCTCAGAGTACTTTTGGCTAGGGACCGAGCTGTAGAAAATTGGCTTGTAAACCAGGTTGCACCAGCGTACGACGCGATGCAGGCTGACCCCAGTCGAGCCGTATCCGCAGATAAGATCCGTAAACGTCTGGGCCTGCCATTTGTCGGCGAAGAATGACTTTTACTGTTCGTTTTTCACCCGAGGCGGAGGAGCAAATCACGTCGTTGTTCGACTATCTCGCTACAGAAGCCTCTCCACGGATTGCTTCACGCTATGTTGAAGGGATCCTAACCTTCTGCGATGGATTAAAGACCTTTCCCTTACGTGGCTCCCCTCGCGATGATATTCGCTTAGGGATCAGAACAATTTCCTACAAGAAGAGAGCTTTGATTGCCTATGCCACTGAGGAGAGTCAGGTTCTAATCCTTGGGGTATATCACGGAGGGCAGGACTACGAGGCGCTCATTCGGGATCTTGATCACGAGAATCAATAGTCAAGTTGAGACTTGCGACAGGTCCTCTTTGGGTCAAGAGAAGCCGTACAGGCCTAATCGACCTGCGTAAGTTTTGCGTAAGACAGTAATGAAGAATCAATCATCGTGGTGCATTTTGGCAACGGAGGATCACGACTTTTCAAATATAAATCAATTAGATAAAAGTACTGCGAGCCCTTTTAATGCAGTGATCACTGGTTCGAATCCAGTACCGTTGTCGCCGAGCGATAATCGCCCCGAGAGAAGGGAACCTCGGCTAGCAAGGCCGTGAACAATTAGGGGGGGAGCATATGGCCCATCTAGGATGAAGCTGGGAGAACTAAGGTTGCCTTTTCTAAGCGATTTAAATTTCAAGATGAATGCATAAACATGAAAATAAAAACAATCATCCTCGGCGGAGTGCTGCTCGCACCATTAGCGGTCAATCCCGCTAATAATCTGGATCTTAACACTACCGGTTTGCCGAAGGATGCTCTGGTGGGTATCAAAATCAATGGTCTCGGAATTAAGGCATATTTAGGATTGGAAGCCTCCAGTCGCCTACATATCAAGTCATTGTCTAAGGGCACCCTCACGATTCGAGCGGATGCGGTGGATGTGGCTGGGACTCACTTCTTCCCTGAAACGGCTGTTACTAAGGTGGTCAATGACGGAAAAAGATTTCTGGTAAAAAATTCCGGAGAGACCCTGAGCGAAGACCTTTTGACCCTCCGCTACACCTCCAGCCAATTGGCCTTCAAGCCGCTTCCTCCGGGTAATCCTTTTATGGGACCTGAGGGGACATCGACCATGCACGGGAATGCCGCTTCCTCTGACGCTACTTACAATGCGGGTCCTGGCGCAGGCACCCTGACGATCAACCAGACGAGCCAATCAGCCGTATTCCCCACCATCTTGATGGGCAGCGATGGATTACTGGTTGCGGTTGGAACCCGTTACCTGAATCAAACACCATACGCTTACCTGTTGGATCCAAAGTCGCTGGCAGTCCTTGCTAGCATGAAGTTGGTCAAATCAACAACGAGTGACCTTGCGGGTGGGATTTACTCCTACCTTGATGCCCAGAACAGGCTGGTTTTGGTCAATGCCTCCGGTTATCTGCAACGAATTTCTCACACCCAACAGTTAAATGGATCCTGGTCACTTACAGTGACCGAGTCCATTAATATAGGCTACCCCGATGTGGTCGGTCTGGTTCCTGACTATCAAGGTCGTGTTTGGTTCGCAACCGCACAGGGGACGAGTGCGAGTACGGGTGCAGTCGTGGGATATTACGATCCATCAAACGGCCAGATTTCTTCCCAAACATTACCTGCTGGGGAAGAGGTTGCTAACAGCATTTCATCGGCACCTGAAGGGGTTGCAGTGGCTACCACTTATGCGCTCTATCTCTTTCGGGCTGCTGGTGGGTCATCAACGCAAGTTTGGCGTCAAGCGTATGATCGGGGGCCTGCCCGCAAACCGGGGCAATTAAGTTGGGGTACGGGCGCTACGCCGACCTTTTTTGGGCCAGTAACCGGTTATGAATACCTCACCATTACCGATAATGCCTCGCCCCAAGAAAACATTTTGGTCTACAGCGCCCAATCAGGAAAGCTCATCGGCTCGGTTCCATTTCTTACGGCTAGCGTGAACAGCGGAACCGAGGACTCAGCGATCGCCATGGGCAATAGCATATTTGTTCCAAGCACCTATGGTTATGTCTATCCTCCGTCTGCAACCACTGGCCCGAGTGAGCCAGCCACGGCGCCCTTTGTCGGAGGAATGCAACGGGTCGATGTGCTGCCAGGTGGTGCAGGCCTCACTACCGTATGGACAAATCAGACGTTGCCATCGACTTCCGTTCCGCGTTTATCGGCCAAGGACAATCTGATTTACACGGTGGTTGTGAATTCGAGCGGTGCGTACAGTCTGGTTACGGTTGATCCTGTGACGGGTCTGCCAATGAGCAGTACTTTGGTTGGAAGCTCATCAGACGATAATACGTTACAGATGGTAGGGACCATTGCTCCTGGAGGAGTTCTTTATCAGGGAACAATCAATGGCTTATTCAGCGCGCAATCATCCAATTGATTTTGTGTGGGCCTTGTATCCCACAGTACTCGAAGAAAAAAGCCAGAAGCCCAGAATCCTGGGCTGGCTTGCCGATTAGTTACGCCAACGCCTTAGACTCTGTATGGATGAGATTTCCATGAGATTGGTGCGACCTTGTCGATCGCATTAAAAAAAATCGAGGATTTTATTTTGAATCTCTAGTCATGATTATTCTCTCTATTTGGTTCCATTAGATTCTAGAGCATGGCGACGGTGACCTTGGCTTCGTAAATAGACGCGTCAAACGCGATCGCCTTTTCTTCAGGTGCGATTATCTTGGAGCCCATCAGGCTCATAAGGTGAGCCTGATATCCATTCCTGAGACTTCTTACTAATCAGGATATAAATTGACTAAGCAATGATCAAAATTCTTATGTATTATTCGAACTCGACAGGCGCACCACAGCATCCAATAGGACAAGCGGGTTTATCTGGAACAAAACGACACGAATGAACGATAAATCAGCGTGCGGGAGCCTAAAACCAGCATGATCGGCAATCCACACATCGCTTCTCTCGCTGTGACGGTTCCACCGTACTCGGCGGACCAGGCCTTCGCAGAGGAGTTCGTGAAGCGACACTTCAGCGAGAGGTTGGATAAGCGCAGTATGCACTTCGTGCATACCTTTTTCTCCCATCCAAGTATTCGGAAGCGACATTACGCCATTGATGATCCGATGGAACTGGTGGACGAGGATCCGGATCGCCGAATTGCCCGGTTTACGGCAAGATCAATCGAACTGGCGGCAGAGGCCGCCATTCGTGCTCTGGAGCAAGTCAATCTCGGGGTAAAGGACGTTTCCGGCATCGTACTGAATACATGCACCGGCTATATCTGCCCCGGCGTCTCGACTTACCTGATTGAGCGGCTAGGTTTACCCCGTAATATTCGCGCCTACGATCTGGTAGGCAGCGGCTGCGGGGGCGCCATTCCCAACCTTCAGGTGGCCAAATCACTGATTACTGGCAATGATGGTGTGGTGCTAAGTGTGTCCGTCGAAATTTGCAGCGCGACGCTGCAATGGGACAATGACCTGAGCCTCATTCTGTCCAACGCCCTTTTTGGAGACGGCGCGGCCGCCGCGGTGATCTGGGACCAGCCGCAGGGGTGGGAACTGATAGCATCGGCAAGCCTTTGTGTGCCTGAGCAAAGAGAAACCATCCGTTATGTCCACAAGCATGGACAACTTCACAACCAACTCTCACTCAAACTTCCGGATATTGTCAGAAAGGCGGCTGCCGGCGTAGTGACCGATGTCCTCAAGGCTTGCGATCTCTCGGTTTCCGACATCGATCACTGGGCGCTCCACACCGGGGGCGAAAACATCATCAATGCGGTAAGTACCGAGATTGGCATCCCCGAGGAAAAAATCCGGGCGACGCGGACCATTCTGTCCGAGTTCGGCAACATGTCCTCTCCCACGGTCTGGTTTGTAATGGATGAAATCCAGAAAAATGGCGTAAAACCTGGCGACTGGTGCGTCATGATCGCTTACGGCGCTGGCCTTTCCGCTCATGCATATTTGCTCAGGAGGGCGTGAATCCTTGCGCCCAACCCGCCTAAATTTAGACACGTTTTCCCTCTGTCCAGAACCCGTCGGCAAGCTGATAAGCCCATGAACGGCCTCAAAAACCGGGTACTTGAACCTGAGGAAATGGATGGTCCATCGATTTCGCAAGGCGAACATGAACGTGCCCTTAGCGGATTGGCGCGACTGAATTGGATCAGCCACGCCGCATCATCGATCTGGGGAGGTCTAAAGATCGCCGGAATCGACAGAAAACCCGGGGCTGTGAGTTTTCTGGACATCGCCACTGGGGGTGGCGACATCCCGATCAAGTTGGCCTTAAAGGCCCGGCAAAGAGGCCTTAATCTGAATTTAGCTGGTGCCGATCGCAGCCCGGTCGCTCTGTCTTATGCTAGGGAGCGGGCGAACCGGGCCGGGGTCGATGCCGAGTGGTTGCGGTTGGATGCACTGGAAGAGCCGATCCCTTGCGGCTATGACTTCATTAGTTGCTCCCTCTTCCTCCATCACCTAGCTGATGAGGCCGTGTGCGGGTTGCTGGCAAAGATGTCGAAAGCTGCCCGGCGCGGAATCATCATCAACGATCTGGAGCGTTCATCGATCAATCTTGGCCTGGTCTGTCTCGGAGCCCACCTGTTGAGCCGGTCGCCGGTAGTGCATCGGGACAGCATTCGCTCGGTGCGGGCTGCCTTTACGCTGGAAGAGATTGATCGGTTGGCTCTACGTGCTGGACTGGCCAGCGCACAAATTCAGCGGAGTTTTCCCTGTCGATACAGACTGACATGGCTGAAGAGCTGATCGAAGCCTCGCTGGATTTCTCCGCTGCGGTCAAGCACTCATGGGATGTGATCGTCATCGGCGCTGGCCCGGCGGGTGCAGCGGCCGCACTCGCCTGCGCTAGGAAAGGATTGGAAACGCTGTTGCTGGACAGAAAGGATTTCCCCCGCGCCAAGGTGTGTGGCGGGTGCCTGAATCAGGCCGCATTGGCCCAGTTGGCAGAGTTGGGGCTGGATGCGCTGCCGGCGGAACTGGGCGCCCTTCCGGTCAACCGTTTGCGCCTGGCGGCCAAACGCACTGAAGCCGTTATCGAATTGCCGGGCGGCATGGCGCTCTCGCGGCGCGTACTGGACGTCGGACTGGTTCGCGCGGCTATCGGGGCTGGCGCCTGGTTCCTTCCGCACACCCTGGCGGTGGACGCAGGCCTTTCATCAAACCATCGGGTTTTACGGCTGAAGAGCGGGCATGACCACGGAGAGGCCAGGACGCGGCTGGTGATCGCTGCCGATGGCCTGCGGGGGAAGTTTACTGAGGGATTGCCGACGATTGCTAGCGTCACCGGGCACGATCCCTTCATCGGCCTGGGGGCAACCTTCGACGAGCAGGGAGGATATCCAGCGGGCGTCATTCACATGGCTACGCACCGGCACGGCTACGTCGGCCTGGTGCGGGTGGAAGAGGGCTTGCTGAATCTTGCCGGCGCGCTCGATCCCCGATGGCTTCATCGGGTGGGCTCACCGGCCGAAGCCATCGGCCGGGTGCTCGCCGACGTGGGCTGGCCAATACCATCCGGACTTGCAACCGCGCGATTGCAAGGCACGCCCAGCCTAAGCACTTTCCGCTCTCCAGTCGCCAATGACCGAGTGTTACTAGTTGGCGATGCGGCGGGCTATTGGGAGCCTTTCACAGGAGAAGGCATGGCTTGGGCTTTGCTAGGCGGACGGGCGGCGGCGGCCCAAGCGGGTTCCGCACCCAGCCTGGACGATGGCCAGGCCATGACGGCCCGCTGGTGCGAAACCTATGACACCGTGGTGCGCAAACGGCAGCGAACCTGCGCCATGCTTACCCGCTGGCTGCGCCGGCCACTATGGGTCAATCTGGGCGTGAGGGTCCTAGCCGTCGCGCCAATTTTATCCCGGGGCTTCGTCAGGCGTTTGAACGCAGCAAGTTATACATCCATTCCCTAACCCTGCCGCCTGCCTCGCAGCGTTCGAGGCCCCCGTGGGTAACATCTGACAGGAGAGATTATGTCCAGTACTCAGCAGACAGGCCCCGCAACGGAACTGGCGGAGCGAGTCATCGCGGTCATCCGCAAGTCGGCGGAAAAACCGATGGAAAACATTACCCTCGATACCACGTTTGAGGAACTGGGGTTTGACTCGGTGGATGCCGTGACAATGACCTTCGCCATTGAGGACGAATTCGGCATCGAAATTGACGGACACGGCTTCATCGGCCTGAAAAATATCGGCCAAATTGTCGAAATGCTCGAAAAAATGATGGCCCCTCCGGCCTAATCAAAGGAGCACGCGCGTTGTCTCAACCCAAAGTGGTGGTGACGGGGCTGGGTATCCTGTCGGCGATCGGCAATGACCGTCCTTCATTCTGGAATGCGCTTTGCCAAGGCAGGAACGGTTTCGCTCCCATCAAGACCATCGACCCGAATTCCCTTCGTTTCAAGATCGTCGCCCAGATCGGCGATTTCGATCCGCGTCATTATCTGGAGAACAAACAACTCGAATACATGGACCGCTTTGCCCAGTTTGCCTTGATTGCGGCCCGGGAAGCGTTTCGGGATGCAAACATCCACGACTGGACGGACGAACAGAGAAATCGCTTCGGTGTCGTGATGGGTTCCAGTGGAGGCGGACAGGCCACAATTGACGACTGCTTCGTGGAACTCTATCGCCACCATAAGCCGCGGGTCCACCCTCTGACCATACCGCGGGTAATGGCCAATGCTGGGGCCAGCCATATTGCCACCGATCTCGGGATTACCGGACCCTGCTATGCCGTCAGCACCGCCTGTTCCTCGGCGAATCATGCCATCGGGCAAGGCTTCTGGCTGATTCGCAGCGGCGTCATCGATGGAGCCATCGTGGGTGGCAGCGAAGCCCCCTTGAGTTTCGGAAATCTGAAGGCCTGGGAAGCGCTGAGAGTCGTTTCACCCGATCTATGCCGGCCCTTCTCCCGGGACCGAAACGGCATCATCCTTGGCGAGGGGGCCGGGGTTCTGATCCTGGAGTCCCTGAAGCATGCCCGAGCGCGCGGCGCCCACATCTATGCGGAGCTTGCCGGCTTTGGGATGTCGGCCGACGCCGCCCATGTCATCCAGCCGGACAGTGACGGCGCCGCCCGCGCCATGCAGGCAGCCCTGCACGACGCGGGCATGTGCCCGGAAGATATCGATTACATCAATGCGCACGGCACCGGAACGACGGTCAATGACCTTACGGAGACCGTCAGCATCCGCAAGGTATTCGGCCGACACGCCGATAAATTGCTGATTAGTTCTACCAAGTCCATGCATGGCCATGCCCTGGGGGCGGCGGGCGCTCTGGAAAGCGTTGCGGTGGCACTTTCCCTTCAGGACGGCGTGGTCCCGCCGACGGCGAACTTTACCGAGGCCGATCCTGCCTGTGACCTGGATGTGGTCCCGAACCAGGCGCGTCGGGCAGATATCCGCTGCGCCGTGTCCAACTCGTTCGCTTTCGGGGGGTTGAATGCCGTGCTGGCGTTTCGCAGGTGGGAACATGAAACGGACTGAGAGTAACTCATGAACCATCACAGACCCCAGGGCTGCAGGAAGTAGACCTCCCTTGAGAGCGACACGCTGTGGCAACAGCAGCAGAGGATCGCAGTGCTGGAGTGGCAACAGGACCAAGTCCAGTCGATCATCGCCACGGCACGACGCTTGCAGGCGGGTGCGCCCTTTGGCGACCCGTGATTGGGTTTCGGTAAGGGTTGCTTAAAAACAAAGGTCAGCCGCGTAGCGGCGAGACCTTGATGATTTTCATACCCTCCAGAAGGGCCAGGTCCGGGCGGCTCACCATCGGTGAGCTGCAAGGTTTCCCGGAAGCCCTTAGAGTCATCTTTAAGTCACTTGAAGCGACCTTGAGGTCGCTACAAGGAACGAGCGGGGACGGCTGGGGCGCCGAAGGCATTAACCGTTCTCACTAGAAAATTGAGCCCGCGTCCGTCGCGTCGACCAAAAGCACACCCAATTGCACTCATTTGAGTCCGGCGTCCCTGAGGGGCAATGCAGCTGCATTGACATGACAATGCGGTCGCATTACCATTCGAGTGTCAATCAAGATCCTCAGGAGACCACCATGGCCGCGACCCTCGAAGTCGAATCCACACTCACCGATCGCTACCAGACCACGGTGCCGGAAACCGTGCGTCGTGCCCTCAAACTGGGCAAACGTGACAAGATCCACTACACCATCCGCCCCAGCGGAGAGGTGGTGCTGACGCGCGTCGAAGCATCCGACGGTGACGATCCGGTGCTGGGGTCAGTTTCTCGGCTTCCTGGCCGCCGATATCACTCGTCATCCCGAGCGGCTGCAAGCGGTCGATGCCGTTCTCGTCCAACGCCTCCAGGCGCTGGTCGGCGTCGTCGATGTCGATCTCGATGCCGCCCTCTCGGAAGAAGATGAATGACTGCAGGGAAGCCCGCGCACCTGGTCATTCACGGCTGGACGCTCTTCGCCCATCCACTGTTCCTGGCGCAGATCGATGCCTTATCACGGCAGGTCGAGACACTGAAGCAGAAGGACCCGGTCGGTTATGTAAAGAAGAACGCCAGCAAGCGACTGGCCACGATCACCAGACTGGCGTTCGATGTCATCCCGCAAGATCCGACGCGACCGGAGTACCGACAAGGCGGGACGCTTGGTGCCGATCACAAGCACTGGTTTCGGGCCAAGTTCTTCCGGCAGTACCGACTCTTCTTCCGCTACCACGCCCCAAGCAAGGTGATCGTCTACGTCTGGGTGAACGACCTAGACACAAAACGCGCTTATGAAAGTAGCCACGATGCCTACCGGATGTTCCGCAAGATGCTGGAAAGCGAACATCCGCCTGATGACTGGGATCAGCTCCTCGCCGAGGCGCAAAAAGAATCGCAGCGGATGCAGGAATCACTGGCCAGGGCGGCGGCAGCCCCTTGATCGGCGCAGCGTGCGTCAACTCGTCCCCCATCTTGAGCGCTTGGGCCTGGGCAACCAATTTGAAACCCGCCATGCCGTCCACCTCTCAAGATCAGGCGGAGGGGGTTGCAAATAAATTGCCAGAATAACCAAGTTGGTTAGTATTTGCGTAAGGAAAAAGAACCCCCCACTGCCGACTCAAATTAGTCAAATCTCTCATCGGAGAGGGGCGTATCCGAGTAACCAAAACGGCCAGACGCGGTGCGTCTGCACTCGGGCTCGATTTAGCTGGAATGCTGAAAGCGCTCTTGTCGCTTGAACCCTCAGATTTCTAAAAGAGTATGACAACTCACGCCGATCATACGGTCTGGCTGGCAGGACGTGTGCCGTCCCAGCACAGACGTTGGGGATGTGTACCTGAAACTAACACTCATCGATGACGTTCTCATCGTGTCCTTCAAGGATATTTAACAATGAAATGTCCAATTTGTAGAGCACCCGAACTCATTCATGACACCCGTGATCTGCCTTATACCTATGAGGGAGAGACCACGATGATTTCGGAGGTACGGCCGACTTTTGCCCTGCCTGTGGTGAGTCTATTACTGACATGTGTGAAACCGAGCGAGTGATGAGCGAAATGCAGGCGTTCAATAAGCAGGTCAATGCGGCCATTGTTGATCCCGGATTCATTGTCAGCGTCCGTAAAAAATTGGATCTCGGGCAAAAGGAAGCCACTGAAATAATCGGAGGCGGCATCAATGCCCAAGTTAAAAAACCTTGTAGGCATAATGAGGAAAGGGGGAAAAGCGTTGGATCTAAACCTCCGGGTAGTAGCAGTGGATTGCTCCACCGCCACGCATGGGAAGGTCGCGAATGGGTGGATATTCGTAATTATACTTCTTAATATCAATGGGATACGAAAATAAAAGTCGAAATAAGCCCGCATCAGCTCCTCAAGTGTGTGGTGTGCCCAGCCAAAAATCCACAGCCTGCTATGTTATTTAATTTCTTGTTTTTTTCTATAGAATACAGGAGGATTAGTAATGAACGCCATAGAAATAATCAGACCAGTTATCATCATGATGATAATTCATTGTCTTCTCTGGCGATTATCTTTAAGT
>CAILMG010000005.1 GCA_903835265.1 uncultured Methylococcus sp. | reverse complement strand
CTGCCGACCGTCTCTGATGCCCTGCCTCACGAGGTTCTATCCGTATCGCCTCTCCGCTGCCAAATCCTTGGAAATTTTGGCGTCGGCTTTAACCATATCGACATCGAGACCGCGAAAGCGCGTTCCATGACCGTCACCAATACCCCTGATGTCTTGACCGAGTGTACGGCAGACATTGCAATGCTTTTGCTTCTAATGGCCGCTCGCAGAGCGAGCGAGGGGGAGCGATTGGTGCGTTCGGGTCAGTGGGCCGGATGGCACCCCAATCATCTTTTGGGTACTCGGGTGACCGGGAAGACCCTAGGGCTCGTTGGATTCGGCCGAATTGCAAAAGCCATGGCGACCAAAGCCCATTTCGGCTTCGGCATGCCGATCCTGGTGTATGCGCCACGCCCCGTGCCAAAAGCGGATCTTGACCACTTCGGTGCCCGTCAAATGGAGAGCCTTGAAGCACTCCTTGAAACGGCTGACATCGTGAGCCTTCACTGCCCAGGCAGTGCGGCTAATCGTCATCTCATCAATGCGGAACGCCTGGCCAGAATGAAACCTGAGGCTATTCTCATTAACACCGCACGAGGAGATCTTATCGATAGTCAGGCTTTGATCGATGCCCTACGGCATCATCATCTAGCCGCCGCTGGTCTTGATGTTTATGAGGGTGAGCCGCGACTTGATCCTGACTTTCTAACACTCGACAATGTCGCCCTCCTTCCCCACCTCGGCAGCGCTACCGAAGAAACAAGGACCGCGATGGGCATGATGGTGATTGACAATCTGGAGGCATTCTTTAAGGGAGAAAGCCCTCCGAACCGGATCGTCTAAATCTGATGCCGACACCTGATTGGCCGGATAGCCTCCTCTTAAGTCAAACACTGGAGTCCCGCTGGGAGACCATTCGGGAACCTTTCACGCTCGCCATGGCCCCCCATCACTTGTCCTTGGATGCCCTCTTCAATCTCGGTACGACGGCCATCGGCATGGCTGCCTGGCTTCAACAAAAAACCACTCAAACCCCCTTTTTCTTAGGACTCAATGGCCCCCAAGGATCCGGTAAAACAACCTTAGCCGCGGCGCTATCCTGGGTCCTTGAGAATTTCCATGGGCGGCGGTGTGCCGTCTTTTCACTGGATGATCTCTATAAGACACGGGCCGAAAGAGAAGTGATGGCGACAACGATCCACCCTCTTTTCATGACAAGGGGGGTTCCTGGCACCCATGATGTCGCCCTTGGCCTTCGGGTTTTTGATCAGCTGATGGCCGCGGGCCCAAAGAGCGAAACCCCGTTGCCGCACTTCGACAAGCGCGTTGACGATCGCTCACCGACCAAGGATTGGCCCCTTTTTGTAGGACGGCCCGATATCGTTATTTTCGAAGGTTGGTGTGTCGGCGCCTTTCCTGAAACCCTTCCGGCACTGGATCAACCCATCAATGACCTTGAAAGTCACGAGGATTCAGAAGGCCATTGGAGACGTTACGCGAATGAAGCCCTAGGAATGGACTACCAGACCCTTTTTGAGCGCCTCAACGCCCTGATTGTGCTTCGGATTCCGGCCTTCGACAAGGTGTTCGAATGGCGCTTATTGCAGGAACAAAAACTCAAGGATACCGCACCTCAGGGCCTGCCTGGTCTGATGGATGAAAAAGCGATTGATCGCTTTATCAAGCATTACGAACGCATCACTCGACATACCCAGTGGACGCTGCCAGAGCGTGCTGACATGGTCCTAGAGCTTGATACCCATCACCGAATCGCTCTTGTCACGCTCAAACACCTTGACCAGAGCAACGCCTCGAAGGAGGCAAGGATGCCTACGACCCCGCCGCGCAGTTGCGGAGCATGAGCAGAGCGGCTCTGAATTGATTGTCGCCGCCGGTGGGATTCAGTCTGCTCACGAATTT
>CAILMG010000004.1 GCA_903835265.1 uncultured Methylococcus sp. | reverse complement strand
CTTCAGAGCCTTAAGGCCGGCCTCTTGGTTACAGGTCTTCATTTTTTCTTGCTGTGGGGTGAGATGATTTCCCGAGAGGCAGGACTTCATAAAATCCTTGCGGGCCTGACCTTTGAGCGATTGACTGCTGGCATCGCTGTTACAGGCCGTCATTTTCTCTTGTTGTGCGGTCAGTGCCCAGGCGTTACCGGTGCTCAGGAAGGTGGCCAGCATGGACAGAATCAGGGTTTTTTTCATGACGTTTTCCTTTGGGTTGGGTTTAGTGCGTTATCGCTCAGAGTGATCCTAGCAAATTCAGTGATTGCCTGGCATGACGACGCCACTTCATGAGCTTAGTGGGCCTCATCCCAGTTACTCCCAACGCCGATTTCGACCACCAAGGGCACGGCCAGTGTTGCAGCGTTCATCATTAAGGGGCGGAGGTGTCGCTGGGCGTCGTCCTCATAGCCCTCAGCGACCTCGAAAACCAGTTCGTCATGGACCTGCATAATCATGCGGAGAGGTGCACCCGACGCTATGATCCACGCATCCACGGAGATCATAGCGGCTTTGATAATATCAGCCGCGGTTCCTTGCATCGGGGCATTAATCGCTGCCCGCTCAGCATACTGACGGCGTTGGCCATTGCTTGAATGGATGTCACTCACATGGAGGCGTCGGCCCATCAGGGTCTCCACGTAACCAAGCTGCTTCGCGCTTTCGCGGCTTTGTTCCATGAAGCGGCGGACGCCAGGGTAGCGCTCAAAGTAAGTATCAATATAGCGCTGCGCTAGGGTGCGCTCGATGCCGAGCTGCTTCGCAAGACCAAAAGCCGACATGCCATAGATCAGGCCGAAGTTGATGGCTTTAGCGGAACGCCTTTGGTCCTGGGTCACGGCGTCCTCCTTTATCCCGAAGACTTCAGCGGCCGTGTGGCGATGGACGTCAGCGTTCCGTGAAAAGGCTTGAAGGAGGCTTTCATCCCCTGAAAAATGAGCCATGATTCTAAGTTCAATCTGGGAATAATCGGCGGCCAGGATCAAGCAACCAGGGGGGGCAATGAAGGCTTTCCGGATGCGGCGCCCCTCGGGCCTTCTGACCGGAATGTTTTGAAGGTTCGGGTCTGAGGAGGATAAGCGACCGGTTGCAGTCACCGCCTGGTGATAAGACGTATGCACCCGGCCGGTGGCGGGATTGATCTGTTGCGGTAGTTTCTCGGTATAGGTAGACCTTAGCTTTGAGAGGGTTCGGTGATCAAGGATGAGACGCGGAAGATCATAGGCTTCAGCGAGTTCTTGAAGGACTGATTCATCGGTCGAGGGTTGACCCTTGGGCGTTTTTTTTAGAATAGGAAGGCTTAGCTGATCGTAGAGGATCGTCTGAATCTGTTTGGGGGATCCTAAGTTGAATGGGGACCCAGCGAGCTGATGGGCTTCAGTTTCGATCTCAGCCATTCGGGATGACAGTTCGCCGCTTTGGATCGATAGCAGGTTGACGTCAATCAAAACGCCCGTCCGTTCAATCTTCTTGAGGACCGGGACCAAAGGCATCTCAAGGGTTTCAAAAACGGTCCTGAGGCCTTCAGATGCTTTGAGATGGGGCCATAGGTGATCATGAAGTCGAAGAGTGATATCGGCATCTTCCGCGGCATAGCGGCTGGCAGTCTCGATGGAAACGGCCGCAAATGGGATCTGTTTAGCGCCTTTGCCGGCCACGTCCTCATAGGAGATGGTCTGGGTGTCGAGGTAATGGGCGGCCAAGGAATCCATGTCGTGACGACTGGCGGTGCTGTCGAGGACATAGGATTCGAGCATGGTGTCGAAACGGATCCCTTGAAGAGTGATACCGAGGTTCTCAAGGACATGGGCATCGTATTTAATATTCTGCCCAATCTTGCCGAGGGAGGGATCTTCAAGCAGTGGTTTAAGCTTTTTGAGGACCTCGAAAGCGTCGAGCTGCTTTGGGGCGTTGGGATCTTCATGTGCCAGCGGCACATAGGCGGCAGCGCCTGCCTCGACCGCAAACGACACACCGACAAGCTCTGCCGCCATGTAATCAAGGCTGGTCGTCTCAGTATCAAAGGCAAAGAGGCGATGGGCCTTGATGCGTTCGATCCAAAGGTCCAATGCTTCCTGGGTGAAAATGGTTTCATAGTCACCGGCCTGATGGGGCTGACTCAACGGGGAGGGTTCATCGGCGGGTGCTTTTTTGATGGGAATATCTGGGCTTCCGAGCTGCCGAAGCCAGCTCGTGAATTCAAGTCGGCTGAGCCATTCCCTTAAGGTTTCTTCATCGACCGGGGAGAGCGTCAGTTGGTTTGGGGTCAGCGGCAACTGAAGATCACATTTGATGGTGGCGAGCTCTCGTGAAAGGGGGATCTGCCCGAGTGATTCTCTAAGGGATTCTCCGACCTTGCCGCTGATCTCCTCGGCCTTCGTCATGAGATGATCGAGAGAGCCATATTCCTGAAGCCATTTAGCTGCTGTTTTGGGCCCCACCTT
>CAILMG010000003.1 GCA_903835265.1 uncultured Methylococcus sp. | reverse complement strand
TGATCATGCGCTGATGACCCGTGATGTGGCTTCAAGGCAAGTGATGATCGTCACTAACGATGTGGTTGCGCCCCTCTATTTGGCCAAGGTCCAGTCCCATTTTGAGGATCGTCAGCTGGAGACGATCATTTTGCCCGATGGTGAGGCCTTCAAAACGATGGACGCTGCAATGACCATTTTTGATCGACTGCTGCAGCATAAATTCAGTCGGACGGCGCATCTGATTGCGCTGGGTGGGGGTGTTATTGGGGATCTTGCGGGCTTTGCAGCCGCCTGCTACCAGCGGGGGATCCCCTTTGTTCAGATGCCAACGACGCTCTTATCGCAGGTCGATTCTTCGGTCGGAGGCAAAACGGCCGTCAACCATCTTCTCGGCAAAAATATGATCGGCGCCTTTTATCAACCGAAAGCCGTGATTGCGGATATGTCTACGCTCTCGACGCTGAAAGACCGCGAGCTTTCCGCAGGACTTGCTGAGGTCATTAAGTATGGGCTCATCCGCGATCTTGAATTTTTTGAATGGCTTGAAGTCAATATGGAGGCCCTCGTGGCTCGAGATCCTGAAGCCCTTGCGAGCGCGGTTGAACGTTCCTGCGAGAACAAAGCGCAGGTGGTCGCTGTGGATGAACGGGAAACCGGTGAGCGCGCCACGTTGAATCTGGGTCATACCTTCGGCCATGCCATTGAAACTGGCCTTGGTTATGGGGCGATCCTTCATGGCGAGGCGGTTGCCATTGGAACGCTTTTGGCCGCGGATCTATCCTGTCGTCTCGGTTACCTTAAAGTGACTGATATCGAGCGGATTAAAAGGCTTCTGATCAGGGCCCGTCTCCCGACCACCGTCCCTCCGGGCTTAAGTCCTGAGGATTTCCTTGAGCATATGGCCGTTGATAAGAAAAACGTCGACGGTCAGTTACGCCTTATCTTGCTGAAACAGATCGGTGAAGCGCATCTCCCGATGAGTGTGGAGCTAAATCTGATCAAGCAAACGCTCACATCGGCCATCGCCTTGCACTGATGCCAGGGATCCAAGTGCTCCCAAGGTCGCCCACCCTTAAAGATAAAGAGTTCCCATGAATGCCTCCCTTCAGAATGATGTCTTTCTGCGTGCCTTAAAGCGTCAGCCCATCGATCGAACGCCGGTCTGGATGATGCGACAGGCCGGTCGTTATCTTCCCGAGTATCGTGCCGTGCGGCAACGTGCGGGGAGCTTTATGAATCTGTGTACGACGCCAGAATGGGCCTGTGAAGTAACGTTGCAGCCTTTAGAGCGCTTCCGGCTGGATGCGGCCATTCTTTTTTCCGATATTCTGACGATCCCTGATGCCATGGGTCTTGGTCTCGAGTTTGTTGAGGGCGAGGGTCCCCAGTTCCGGGCACCGATCGTCTCCGCAAGTGATGTCGACCGACTCGGTGTTCCAGACCCTGAAGTAGCCCTCCGCTACGTTCCCGATGCGATCCGCTTAATCCGGAAAGAATTAGGAGGCCGGTTGCCCTTGATTGGTTTTTCGGGGAGTCCCTGGACCCTGGCCACGTACATGGTCGAAGGCCGCAGTAGCCGTGAGTTTCGAAAGATAAAAGGGATGATGTATGACGCACCCGAGGTCCTTCATCGACTGCTTAAGACCCTTTCAAAGGCCGTCTCCGTTTATCTCGAGGCACAGATCGCGGCCGGAGTGGATGCCATTATGGTCTTTGATACCTGGGGCGGGATCTTGACGCCGAGCCAATACCAGACCTTTTCACTGCCCTATGCAGAGGCTGCACTTAAAGGAATTGAACACCCAGCCGATGGCTCTCGAGTACCCTCTATCCTCTTTACTAAAGGCGGTGGGCAGTGGCTCTCCGCGATGGCGGATACGGGTTACGATGCCCTAGGTCTTGATTGGACGACGGATATCAGAGCCGCTCGATCGGAGGTGGGTGATCGGGTTGCCCTTCAAGGAAACCTTGACCCACAAGCCCTCTATGCCCCCATCCCCGCCCTCAAAGAGGAGGTCTTAAAGATCATCGACCGCTTTGGTCATGGCTCAGGTCACATCTTTAATTTGGGTCATGGGGTATGGCCTGACGTCAATCCAGAGCATGTCGGCGCTATGATTGAAGCCGTCCATGAAGTGAGCCCTCTTTACCATCGAGGTCGTGACGCTTAAATTCGCCCCGTCGCCCTCTCTTCAAGACCTCACTGGTCGTCCTGAGGGTCTTTCATGAGTTCAGCCAGAGGACGAACCTCTCGGAGGAGATCCTCGCCGCCTGATGCGCCCTGAATGCCTTGTGCCAGATGACTATGACGGTATCCATAACCGAAGTAGAGCAAAAGACCGATGGATCCCCAGATGGGAAATACGAGTTGGGCTTCTGAAGGAAGGAACATGAAGAGTGTGGCGCATCCCACCATGGCAAGAGGCCCTACCAACCAGACGAGAGGCGTCTTAAAGGGTCGGTGACGGTCCTTTTCTCTGACTCTCAAAATCATCACAGCTAGGGCGACGACAAAAAAGGCAAAAAGCGTCCCAGAATTAGAGACGTCGGCAAGCCGTCCAACAGGAAAGAAAGCGGCGGCCAGGGTGACGGCGACCCCGGTGATGAGCGTCACCACATGCGGCGTCTTGTACCGGGGATGAATGGTGCTCAATCGTTCCGGCAGAAGTCCATCGCGGGCCATGACGAAAAAGATACGCGTCTGACCAAACAGCAGCATCAGGATCACCGAAGGCAGCGCCAGAAAAGCCGCAAGGCCAATCAGGTTGCCAAATCGATCATAGCCGATTTGGCGCATGACCAGCGCCAGGGCTTCACGCGAGCAGACCAGAGGCTCTTGGCCAATAGCCAGAAGCGATTGGCATTGAGCGGCCAGTTGACTGGACCCAGGCTCAAAGCCCTGGCCTTGGGCATCGAGAAGGGGTTGCGCGCCGATGGCGCCAATAGCGCCGCCTGAGACCAGAAGGTAAAAAACAGTACAGATCGCAAGAGATCCAATCAATCCGATAGGCACATTTCGCTGCGGATTGCGGGTCTCCTCCGCAGCCGTTGACACGGCATCAAAGCCGACATATGCAAAGAAGATGGAGGCCGCAGCCGCCACGGCGCCGCTGGATCCTAAGGGTAGAAATGGATGAAAGTTTTCGAGGTTGACATGGGGCCAGGCAAGGCCGATAAAGACGGTCAGAGCGGCGATCTTGACGGCGACCAATAGGGCGTTAAAGGTCGCGCTTTCTCGGGTTCCAACGACCAAGAGCCAGGTGACGAGAAGGCTGATAACGACCGCGGGAAGGTTAATAACCCCCCCTGCAAAGGGCCCGTTGGCCAGCGCCGAAGGAATCTCGATGCCGAATGAACTGTGGAGAAGGCCCACGAAATAGCCAGACCATCCGACCGCAACGGCGCTGGAAGCAACCGCGTATTCGAGGACCAACGCCCAGCCGACCATCCAGGCCACGACTTCACCGAGGACGGCATAGGTGTAGGTATAAGCAGATCCTGAGACGGGGACCATGGACGAGAGTTCGGAGTAACACAGGGCGGCGACGGCACAGACAAAGCCGGCGAGAACAAAGGAAATCATCATCCCAGGTCCCGCCTTCTGGGCGGCTTCGGCCGTCAGCACAAAGATACCCGTCCCGATAATGGCGCCAACCCCAAGCAAGGTCAGCTGAAGTGCCCCTAAAGATCGGTTGAGGGATTTCTTTTCGGCTGTTTCAAGAATGTCCTTGAGTGATTTGACGCGCCAGAAGATCATGCGAGCAATGCCTCATTGAAACCATTAGTAACCCTATTTCAGCCTAAGGAGTGTACGCACTCCGGGCGACGACTGCGAGGTTCATTCAGAATATGAAAGAGATCACCCCGTCATCCCTTGAAATTATCCAAATCCCTGTACTTCGGGACAATTACATCTATCTCCTCCTGGATGTGGCGACAGGATCAACGGCCGTGGTGGATCCTGCCGTCGAAGGCCCTGTCCTCAAAGAGTTGTCGGAACGAGGCTTGAACTTAAGCTTCATTCTCAATACCCATTACCATAGCGATCACGTGGGCGCGAATCTGGCCCTCAAGGCGGCAACAGGCTGTTCGATCATTGGGAAGTCCGCTTCAGAAGAAATGATTCCGGGGCTTGATGTTAGGGTTCTTGAGGGGGACTGGGTGTCCCTCGGGGCATCCCGCTTAAAGGTCCTCGAACTTCCTGGACACACCCGCCACCATATTGCCTTCTGGTCGGAAGCCGATGCCGCCGTTTTCGTGGGTGACACCCTCTTTGCACTCGGCTGTGGACGCCTTTTAGGCGGCACTGCCTTGGATTTGTTCCAAAGCCTTCAAAAGCTAAAGGATCTCCCTTCAGAAACGCTAGTTTATTGCGCCCACGAATACACTCAAAGTAATGGCGCTTTTGCGCTGACGGTCGATCCCCGGAATGAAGCCTTGGCGCTTCGAATGCAGAGGGTTCGTGAGGCTCGAAAGCTAGGGCGACCAACAGTTCCCTCAAAACTCTCACTCGAGTGCGCCACGAATCCATTTTTGAGAACGGATGATCCTTTCATAAAGGCCACGCTTGGGATTCCACATGGGGTTCTTGAAGAAGATGTCTTTAGGCATCTCAGGGCGATGAAGGATGACTTTCGGGTGGTTTAATCACTGAGTGGCCATGCCGAAGGGCCAGGAGCAGCCCCTGAGGGACCATTTTCTCGGTAGGAAGTCCGAGGATCAGGCCTCTCCAAAGCTGCTCATCGGGCCAGTCAAGAAGGCCTTCGAAGGCTTTCTTTTCAGCATCAACCGCCTTGCCATAAGCCTCCTCGAGGTACCAAAGCAGCAGCGTATCGAGTTCCCGCATCCCTCGCCGGCAGCGCCATCGCAGTGCTTTCTCGTTCAACCAGGATCCTTTTTGATGGTCACCATCGCGGACTTGATGTGAGCAATGGCCCGCGCCGGATTGAGGCCCTTGGGGCAGGTGTTTGTGCAGTTCATGATGGTGTGGCAGCGGTAGAGCTTGAAGGTGTCATCGAGGGCCTTCAGTCGCTCCTGGGTGGCGCCATCGCGGGTGTCTTTCAGCCAGCGCTCGGCCTGAAGAAGCACTAATGGGCCGAGGTACTGATCGCCGTTCCACCAATAGCTCGGGCAGCTGGTTGAACAGCAGGCACAAAGAATGCACTCAACCAGGCCTTCAAGCGGTCGCCGATCATCCAGCATCTGGCGCTGTTCAAGGCCATCCTCTGGGATCGCCTTGGGTTTAAGCCAGGGTTCAATCGAGGCGTATTGGCGGTAGATCTGAGAGAGATCGGTGACCAGATCCTTCATGACCGGCAGATGCGGCAGGGGATAGATCTTAATGGGTCCAGAATGCTTGGCCAGAGGTTCGGTGCAGGCCAGCGTGTTGTGCCCATTAATATTCATCGCGCAGGAACCACAGACCCCTTCTCGGCAGGAACGCCTGAGCGTCAGTGTGCTGTCGATTTGGTCCTTAATACCCAGGAGGGCATCGAGCACCATAGGGCCGATGGCCTCGGGATCCACCTGGTAGCGATCGAGCCTTGGGTTACGATCCTGATCGGGATCGTAGCGGTAGATGTCGATCTGGCGTAGCCCCTTTTTTTGAATGATGGCGGGGTGCTGAATCCCTTTAAGAACCTTGGAGTCTTTTGGTAATCTGAACTGCACCATGGTGTTGATTCCTCAGTAACAGCGTTTGGCGAGAGGGATCGCAGCGACCTCCTCAGTGAGAGGCTGCAACTGGACCGGGCGAGCGGCATGTCGAACCTCATAGCCAGGGTCTAGAAAGACCAGAGAATGCTGAAGCCAATGGGTGTCGTCCCGTTCGGGATAGTCATCCCTCGCATGGGCCCCACGGCTTTCGGTTCGCTGGTGAGCGGCTGCCATGGTGACAACCGATTGGGCCATCAGATTGTCAAGCTCTAGGGTTTCGACCAGATCGGTATTCCAGATCAGGGAGCGATCGGTGACTTTGATCTCTTCAAGCTGCTCTTGGACCGCCTTGATCCGGGTCATGCCCGCACTCAAGGAGACCTCGGATCGAAACACGCTCGCATGGTGTTGCATGGTGCGTTGCATGGCCAGACGAATGTCTGCCGTCGGTCTCGATCCTTGAGCATAGCGGTAGCGGTCCAGTCGGGCCATGATGGGGTCGGTTAAATGTTCAGGGATCGGGGCGTGAAGGTGGCCTTCGGTGATGGTTTCACGCGCTCTCAGGGCGGCGGCACGACCAAAAACAATCAAGTCGAGCAGTGAATTCGATCCGAGCCGATTGGCCCCGTGAACGGAGACGCAGGCCGCTTCGCCAATCGCCATGAGGCCTTCTACAGAACGTGTCTGGCCGTCGATCAGGGTCTGGACTTCGGTCTTGAGGTTGGTCGGAATGCCGCCCATGTTGTAATGGACGGTTGGGAGGACGGGCATCGGTTCTTGATGGACATCAACGCCCGCAAAGATTCTTGCGGTTTCAGCGATTCCCGGTAGCCGTTCATCAATAATTGCCCTATCGACATGCTGCAAATTGAGATGGACATAGTCGCTATTGGGGCCACAGCCTCGGCCCTCCTGAATCTCGATGGTGATGGCTCGGCTCACCACATCCCTTGAGGCTAAATCCTTCGCATGCGGGGCATAGCGGTTCATGAAGCGTTCGCCCTCACAGTTGGTCAGAAATCCCCCTTCGCCGCGAACCCCCTCGGAGATGAGACAGCCGGAGCCATAGATTCCGGTCGGATGGAATTGCACGAACTCCATATCCTGAAGGGGGAGGCCCGCACGAAGAACCATGGCATTGCCGTCCCCGGTGCAGGTATGGGCGGAGGTACACGACAAGAAGGCTCGGCCATAACCACCGGTGGCCAAAATGACCTGGTGGGCTTTGAACAGGTGGAGCGATCCATCGTCCAATCGCCAGGCGATGATCCCTCGGCAACGTCCGTCCTCCATCACCAAATCCAAGGTGACATACTCGACAAAGAATTCGACGTTTCGCTTCAGGGATTGCTGGTAAAGGGTGTGTAGGATGGCGTGTCCCGTTTGATCGGCGGCTGCACAGGTTCTTTGAGCTTGGCCCTCTCCAAAGTGCGTGGTCATTCCGCCAAAGGCGCGTTGGTAGATTCGACCGTCTTCGTTTCTTGAGAAGGGAACGCCATAATGCTCGAGCTCAATAATGGCGGGGATCGCTTCGCGGCACATGTATTCAATGGCATCCTGATCGCCCAGCCAGTCGGAACCCTTCACCGTGTCGTACATGTGCCAGCGCCAGTCATCTTCGCCCATATTGCCCAGTGCTGCGCTGATGCCGCCTTGGGCGGCGACCGTATGGCTTCGGGTTGGAAAGACTTTACTCACACAGGCTGTCCGAAGCCCCGATTCAGCGAGTCCGAGAGAGGCTCTAAGACCGGCGCCACCGGCACCGACAACGACCACATCATAGGTATGTTCGACAAGGGGATAGGCGCGCATCAGGAGGCCGTTCCGAGTGTCATACGTCCAAGGGCCAGTAAGGCTATCGAGAGGCTCCCGTTGATGATCAGACTGGATAGCCAACGGGCATGCCGGCGGTGGCGTTGATCACTGACATAGTCCTCAATGATGTTATCCAGTCCAAGCCGGGCATGGAGGCTGGCGATGATCAGGAAGGCGGCCAACAGGGCCAGATGGAGAGGATCCTTACACCAGCTCAGAAAGTCCTGGTTTGAAAGAGATTGAAACCGGGGTAGATGCACGGCAAACCAAACCCCAAGGGGGATCAAACAAAGGGCGGTTATTCGCTCAAGGGCCCATAAGGTCGTCGGTTTTATTTGAGAATCCTCGCTCATGGCGACATCTCCGGTTGCCCAAGATAGAGGGTGATCAAGGTCAGCAAGATCGACATCCCAATTTGAAAGACCCCGATGTTGACTTGTCGGTGGGCATCAAACCCCCAAAGACGATCCCAAAGAAGATGCCGGATCCCATGGCATAAATGAAAAAAAAGCGCATAAATAAAGAGCCACAGAAGGATCTGACCGGGGGCGCTTTGAAGGCCCTTTTGGAACCCAGAAAATCCCTGGGGCCAGGTAACGGCAACCATCAAAACCAAGGAGATGACGATCAGGCCCCCTACCAGCATGACGCCAGTAAGGCGATGGCTGATGGAGAGAACTGCGGTCAATGGCAGTCGATAAATCTGGAGATGCGGCGACAGTGGGGGCGGTCTGGCCATATGAACTCTTTTGATCAGAAATCGATGCAACGCCCTTTCTTTTCCCAGTCTCCAAAGCGCGTTGGATCCAAAGAATCTGTTGGGAGCCCCATGTCATTGGGCAACAAGCTCTCCAGGGACTCACCGCTCGGGCGTGGTGCGGGATCGATCAGTGGCGGTGGGTTCGCGTTTTCCGGGGGGAAGGACATCAATAGGTCTCAAATAGTCAGCGTACGCTTAAGATAGTCGATCTCGACCCGTATGGGGAGGGGGGAGTGCGATTGCGGTCTGAAATACTGTGTCCTTGAAAAGAATAGCTTGATGCGCGCTGATGCACGGTCACCCCGGTGGATACGCACAAAGGCCGGGCAGGTTCTATCTGATTTTGTTAATCTCCCTGCCTCCTTCCGCCGCGATCTTGGTGATCCGGGTTTTATTGATGGTGATCGATTTTTCAACGTCCATGAAGCAATTGCTTGGCCTTTTACTGGGTCTCCTTCTGATCGCGAGTCCTCTGGTCCTGACACTTCCTTGGAAGGATTGGATGGTCTATGGGAGTCTTCTCCGTTCGACTTCCGAGCTCCTGGGTCTCTGGGCCCCGCTCGCGTTCATGGGGGTGACAGCGATTGGCACGACACTCGGGTTACCACGCCTCATCTTCTGCATCATTGCAGGCTGGCTTTTTGGTTTTGAGTTCGGATTCCTCTGGAGTCAGATCGGTAGCCTTATCGGTGCTTATGGCCTTTTTCTGGTGGCGCGTCTAACGCGGCCTGAGACTTTGCTCGAGCGTTTCCCGAAGCTGAAGTCCTTGAGTGCTCCGATTGGATCAGGCTGGTTCTCGGTGCTGATTGTCCGACAATTACCCCTGGCAGGACTCTACAATGACATTCTTCTGGGATGGAGCCCGGTGAGTCACCGAGACTTTTGGATTGGAAGCTTTATTGGTTTTCTTCCGCTGGGGTTGACCGCGAGTCTCGTCGGTGCCGGCACAGTCGCTATGGATCTCGGACAGACGGCGACGACCCTAGCGATCGCGACCATCCTCTTTCTGATACTGTCTCTTGGACTCAAATGGCTTGTTCAACGTCGGAGTCGTCGTTTGAGCCAGGACCTTCCTTGGGATCAGGATCAAAGGTCTTAGCCGTCTGGGCATTGCTTGAGGAAATGGTAAAACGCACTTCGGGCCTTAGGCTCTAAGGTGACCGTTAGAATTTCGGTGCCGATGCGGACCGAAAACTGATTAAGTTCATGCGCGGTTGCGCGCTCGAGGCTATTTTTAAGGCCTTCAAGCCCCTCAAGGTCAATGGCGTATTGATCCTCGTTATCTCCTGACTGGCTGCTGATCTTAGGGATCTCAATCGATTCCTCACCAAAGGCGTTGGCAAAGATGACCTGTTCATTGATGAGCAGAGCGTTCATCATCAGATTGCGGTCAGCACGGCTGAAGGGGCCAAGGCTAATGCCCCGGGTCGAGGCTGAACAAATGAGGCTCAGATTTTTGAGGTCCCGATAGCAGGCGGCCGGACAGTTGACATGAAGCGGGGTCAGACAGACATGGCAGGCATCACCGGCTGCACCAAAGTCATCTTGACGATAGAATTCAAGCCGGTGGCCCTGTTGTATCGGCCAGTCGAAGCTGAAGGATGAGATCTCATCAGCCAAGGTGGATTCTCCCTGGAGGGCGAAAACAGCCAAGCTCACCCAGAGCCATCTGAAGGGAAGGGGGCTTGTGTCCTTAATCGGTGTACGCTTCATAGCGTCTCATACTAACTTGTTCTTGAAAGAGCGCCGTCTAAAATTTCCTCCAGCATCCGCCGCGTGAATCTAAAAACCCCATCAACCGCCCCGAGGAAACCCCGCCAAAAGCCCAAGGCGGCTAGGCGGACGGCAACCCAGCGGGGGCGATCGAATCAGCCTCACTGGCATCGACTGGCTTTGATGGCCGCAGAATATCTCTTTCTCACAACAGCCGGCCTCATTGGGACTATCTCTATTTTGGGGCAGGCGGCCAATTGGTTTGGCGGTAGCGATCTGACCCAGAGCCTGCTGCCCTTTGCAGGAACCGTTCTTTTACTCACCATGGTTGGCTCTATCGGGTTTTGGTCCTGGCTTCACGGTCGACAGTTTCTCCTCCGAGGCGGCGCCTCACGCGCGGCCTTCGGCGCGTTTTTGATCCTGTTGGGGGCGCTGGTCTTTGCCTTCCGTCCTGGCTATCAGCAGGATCTTCAGCACCTTAGAACCTTGGTGGGCGGCGTTGAACAAGCGGGCCGTGATCACATCGCTCATCAGGTCTATGCGGCCTATCGACGGACCGATCTTCTTCAGATGAAAAAGATACTGGAACGATCAACCCCTTATCTTCCTGACATAGAGGCTGCGGCGCGTCAGAACGGCCTTAATGCGGAGATCCTGGTCGGCATGGGTGTGACCGAATCGTCCTTTGTCGCTCGTGATAGTGGCGATGGCGGCCGTGGCTTGTTTCAGATCACCGCGACGCCGAAAGCGGCTGTCGCCCAGGTGGCCCGACAGCTGAAGGTGAAGGTGCCTGACCCCATGGACACCACCCAAAACATCTATTTGGCAGCCGCGACGTTCAGACAATACCTCGATCAAATGCAGGGTGATCTCTTTCTTGGTCTTCTGGCCTATAACATCGGCCCTAAAAACGGCGGACTCCAATCCATTATGGCGCAGTATGGGGCGCGAGACTTTTACACCATTCAACCTTATTTACAGCATCTTCCAAGGGATTATCCCATTCGGGTTCTATCGGCGGCCTTAGCCTTTCGTCTTTGGCAGCGTGAGGGGAGTTTGCCGCGGTATGAGGAGGGTGAAAACGCCCGAATGATTCAGGCGCTTGAGATTCCGGGACTGGATTTGGAGAGTTCCCTTCTTCAATAAGTCGCTTTGAACTCGAAGGCTCCGAATCCCCTCCAAAGGGGTAAACGTGAGGGAGTTGATGAACGCAATGATTGCTCGCTTGGTCGTGTGTCTGGTTCTAGCGATGTCGCCACCCATATGGGCGCTGGCGCCGGATATGACGGTGGCCTCTCATGTCGTTCAGATTCGAGGGATTACCCCCGATGGGCATTACTACTTTGGATCTGGCGTAGCTGTTGCCAAGGAGCGCGTTGCAACCAATTGTCATGTGGTTCGAAGTGGCGGCCGGGTGGCGGTTTTTAGGGGGGGAGAAGTCTATAGCGTCACTCAACAGCAGGTAGATGTTGTCCATGATGTCTGTGTCTTGGAGGTCCCTGGACTTCCTGTCAAGGCCGCTACGCTTCAATCTCTTCAGCATTTAAAGGTGGGTCAAGCCCTGGCGTTTTATGGCTATCCAAGAGCCCTGGGGCTTTCTTTTTCAGAAGGGAAGATTCGCCAACTAAAGACCCTTGCAGGGGTTCGGCTGATTGAAACGTCGGCCTTCTTCACGCTTGGAGGCAGTGGCGGCGGACTGTTTGATCGACGAGGCCGTCTGGTGGGGCTTGCAACATTCTTGGCGCCGGGTCACGCCGGCGGCTATTTTGCGGTTCCTGTCGATTGGGTCATGCGCGCCCTAAAGGCCCCTTATCAAGCGATTGAGCCTTTAGAAGGGCTTTCTTTCTGGGAGTCTCAAGAAGGCGTTGGCTCACTGGTCAAAGGCAGCGAAGGGCAGCACCCCCACTGATCAAGAGGATGATTTCCTGTAAACTTCCATCGGCCAGGAAATCTTGGCCCCTGAAGTCAAATGAGGCGGCGTCCCGCCATGGAAACACATGACATGCGACCTTTTAGTGCTCTGATTTTAGTTCTTTTCCTCACAGCGGTGACCTTGCCGCACAACGTCATGGCCGACCCAACGACCGCAGCGAGTACCTTTGATGACAGCGGAAACTATGGCGATTCCTACGGTTATGGTCGTGGCCGAAATCTCGGGTGGCCGGGGATTATGGCGGATCTCTTTCTTCTGCGCCCTTTTGGGCTGGTGATGACGATTGGCGGAGCTGGCCTTCTAGCCGCTACCTCGCCGTTGATTGGGATGTCCAATTTCGCCCCACCCCATGATGCGTTTGAGAGAACCGCTAATGCCTTGGTCATAGGGCCTGCGGGTTTTACTTTTAATCGGCCGCTGGGTGAATTCAGTTACCAGCGAAATGGGATCTACCCCATTCTCACCAAGCCGATTGATCGTCCGATGCAGGCCCCGGTGACGATCGTCACCCAGAAAACGGTTCGTTCAACGTCAGCAACAGAATCCGCTCTTCGCTGAGGGGGTATGGCCGACCCCTTCAAGGTGGAGGCTCCCACCAGACCCAGTCGAGGATGGGTCGACGGTCGCAGTCCCGATCATCAAAATGCCACCACTCGTTAGGCCGCTGCGTGAAGCCTTCCTTGGCCATCGCCGCGCGCAGCCGCTCCCGGTTTTGGAGGGCTTCATTTGGCCCTTGTGACCAGTTGCTGTGAGCGTGCTCGCTAAAATCATCGAATCCCGAGGGCATCAGGGCGATGTGTTGTTTTTTGAGGTCCCAAAGGGTGAGATCGACCGCACAGCCGCGATTGTGTCTTGACCCTGTTGAAGGATCTGCGACATACCCTCCCAGGCGCTCTTCAGGTGTGGCCCGATCAAACAAGGCCTTCGTGATGCGATGGGGCCTGTAGGCATCATAGATGAGAAGGCCAAAGCCTTGGCGCTGAAGCGACGTTTCAACCCGGAGGAGGGCATCGGCCGTATTCTTGAGCAAAAAAGCCCGAGCGGTTTTATAGAGCGTTTGCCCGGTAAAGTTGTTGGGCGTTGCATAACGAAGATCGAGGCGGAGCCGTGGTTGAAGACGCGACAAATCCACCAAGTCACGGTGTCTCAGAGGATTTGCTGAGGGCGATCCAAAGGTCCCTGAGAGAATCAGGAACCCGAGAATCAGTCTCCATGAGGGATCGAAGAGGGGCAGGCTACCCATGGTGTTAATCCCCTTGAAGGCCCCCGCCCGTGAGCCTTGTAGGGTCCAGAAGGCGTTCCAGCGCTTCCCTTTTAAGATCCGTCATTTCAAGCGCCACATCAACGATGGGGCGTTGTGTGGCATAGGCCTTTTTGGCAATCTCCGCCGCTTTTAGATACCCAATCACCGGGTTGAGTGCCGTGACCAGCATCGGGTTCATCGAAAGCGTCCGCTGAAGGTTGTCGTGTTGAACCTCAAACCCTTTGATCGCCTTATGTGCCAGGAGTCTCGACGCATTGGCGATCAATTCGATGCTCTGGAGGAGATTGTAGGCAATCACCGGGAGCATCACATTGAGCTGGAAGGCGCCTGATTGGCCGGCGATCGTGATGGTGGCATCATTTCCAATGACTTGGGCGGCGACCATGGCCACGGCTTCTGGGATGACCGGATTGACCTTCCCCGGCATGATGGAGCTACCAGGTTGCAGTGCGGGCAACTGAATCTCAGCGAGCCCTGCTAGGGGGCCTGAATTCATCCAGCGAAGATCGTTGGCTATTTTCATGAGACTCACCGCGATCGTTTTTAGCTGTCCAGAGAGTTCAACGGCCGCATCTTGCGTGCTGAGGCTCTCAAAAAAACTCCGATTGGGTTGCAGTTTAAGGCCCGTTTTGTGGCTTAAGGTTTTGGCCATTCTTTCTGCAAATTCGGGGTGTGCATTGATCCCGGTGCCAACGGCAGTGCCGCCTTGGGCTAAGCGATGAATTCTTGGAAGAGAGGCTTCAATTCGATCGATGCCATGACGGATCTGGCTGGCCCAAGCGCCTAGCTCCTGACCGAGCGTCATCGGCATGGCATCCATCAGATGGGTTCTGCCGGTCTTCACCACCGAAATCAGCTCCCCTGATCGTATCTCAATGGCATTGGCTAAGGTATCAAGGGCCGGTAACAACTTGTTTTTACACTCAAGGGCCGCGCTCAGATGAATGGCTGTCGGAATGGTGTCATTACTGCTCTGGCCCATATTGACATGATCGTTGGGGCTGATAGGGTGGCCCGCCTCTCGTGATGCAAGCGTTGCAATCACTTCATTCGCATTCATATTGGTGCTGGTGCCAGATCCCGTCTGGAACACATCGATCGGGAAGTGATCGAGGTGCCGTCCTTCGATAATCTCTTCCGAAGCGGATTGAATCGCGGCGGCGGTTAAGGGGTCGAGTAGACCCAATTCCTGATTCACTTCCGCTGCACATTGTTTAATCAAGGCCACCGCACGAATGAAGGCGGTTGGCATTGGAAGGCCGCTGATGGGAAAGTTCTCAATAGCCCGCTGGGTTTGTGCCGCATAGAGGGCATCCACTGGAACCTTGAGTTCACCCATGCTGTCTGTTTCGATGCGATAACCGTTGCTCATAAAGATATTCCGAAGAGGGGTTAGAGGTTCAAATAGTCTTCGATCTCCCTGAGGTCAAAAGGCCAGGTGAGGGGAGGGTCGATATCGATGCCTTGAAGAACCGGAATCTTCGTGCTGAAACGCTCATAGAGGAGGGGTTCATCGATGATGTCGATGATCTCGACGTCGATGGGCGGATGTCGATCCTTGAGGGCAGCCAGTAACAGGGCTTCTGCCTGTTCACAGAGATGGCAACCTTTGGTCCCTAGGAGGCGAAGGGTCGCCACCATGCCTCAGTCCGGATCATAAGAGAGTTGGGGGGCCAGCCAGCGCTCCATATCCTTGAGCGGGACGCCCTTGCGCATGGCGTAATCCTCGACCTGATCGCGCGCTATTTTGCCGACATTGAAGTAACGAGCGTCAGGGTGCGAGAGGTACCAGCCGCTGACCGATGACGCTGGATGCATGGCAAAAGACTCGGTCAAAGTGATGCCTGTTCTCGCGTCGACATCAAGGAGCTTGAACAGGGTCTTTTTTTCAGTGTGATCGGGGCAGGCCGGGTAACCTGGGGCGGGCCGAATACCTTGGTATTGCTCCTCAATGAGCGCGCTATTCGTCATGGCCTCATCCGCCCGATAGCCCCAAAACTCCCGGCGGACCCTTTGGTGCATGCATTCTGCAAAGGCTTCAGCGAGACGGTCCGCCAGGGCTTTCAACATGATGGCACTGTAATCGTCGTGATCCTTTTCGAAACGGTCGAGATGGGGTTCGATCCCAATGCCAGTGGTGACCGCAAAGCCGCCGATGTAATCCATACAGTCGCTGTCCTTGGGCGCTATAAAGTCGCTGAGAGCATAGTTTGGCTGCCCCGGTGGCTTGACCCCTTGCTGGCGCAGATGATGAAGGACGGTCCCTTCGATATTGAGCGTGGGGTCCGCTAAAACCTCAATATCATCCCCGATGGAATGCGCCCTAAAAAGACCAATGACCGCCCTTGCTGTCAACCATTCTTCCTTCACCAGCAGGTCCAGCATGGTCTTGGCATCGGCTAGTAAGCGTTGAGCCGCCTCGCCGACCACGTCATCGTTGAGAATCTTCGGGTAGCTTCCCGCGAGTTCCCAAGTCTGAAAGAACGGCGTCCAGTCAATGAAGGGGACAAGATCAGCCAATGGATAACGATCGAAGGTTTGAAGGCCGAGCTTTTTGGGGGTTGGCGGCACGTATTTCTGCCAGTCTCCCTGGTAGGCTTCAAGGCGGGCCTCGCTCAGGGAATGCATGGGCGTTTTAGCTTTGCGACCGGCGTGATGGGTCCTGACCTCCGCGTACTCCTTGGCGATTTTGATCACGTAATCGGCCTTGAGATCCTGGCTCAAAAGACTGCCAGCAACCCCAACGGCCCTCGAGGCATCGGTGACGTAAACGGTGGGGCCATTGTGGTAATGAGGCTCGATTTTGACCGCCGTGTGGGCCCTTGAGGTGGTGGCCCCGCCAATCATTAAGGGCATTTTGAAGCCCAGGCGCTGCATTTCCTTGGCGACATGAACCATTTCATCGAGCGAAGGCGTAATCAGACCCGACAGGCCGATGATGTCCACTTGATGGGCTTTAGCGGCCTCTAATATTTTGTCGCAGGGCTGCATAACCCCCAAATCGATCACCTCAAAGCCATTACATTGGAGCACGACACCGACGATATTTTTACCAATGTCATGGACATCGCCTTTGACGGTGGCCATCAGAATTCGACCGTTCTTCTGCGGGGCTGGCTGGTCAGCTTTTTCAGCTTCCATGAAGGGCATGAGGTAGGCGACCGCCTTTTTCATCACTCGGGCCGATTTCACGACCTGCGGTAGGAACATTTTGCCCGCACCAAAGAGGTCACCCACCACGTTCATGGCATCCATCAGGGGCCCTTCAATGACGTGAAGCGGACGCTGAACCGATTGACGTGCTTCCTCGGTGTCCTGATCAATGAATTCATCAATACCTTTGATCAGCGCATGCTCCAAGCGTTGATGAATGGGCAGACTGCGCCAGGCTTGATCTTCCTTCTTCTCGCTGCTGCTGCCATCATCGCGATAGCGCTCGGCAAGATCTAAGAGGCGTTCGGTTGCCTCACTATCCGTGGCGAGGATGACTGCCTCGATGGCGTCCCTGAGCGCCTTCGGCACCTCTTCAAAAATGGCCAACTGACCGGCATTGACGATGCCCATATCCATGCCGTTCTGGATGGCATGGTAGAGAAAGACAGCGTGGATGGCTTCGCGGACGGCATTGTTGCCGCGGAAGGAGAACGACACGTTGGAAACACCCCCTGAAATGAGGGCGTGGGGGAGTGTGTCCTTGATGATTTTGACGGCTTCGATGAAATAAAGACCGTAGCGGTTGTGTTCTTCAATGCCGGTTGCAACGGCAAAGATATTGGGGTCAAAGATAATGTCTTCCGGAGGGAAATCGAGGGTTTCGGTCAAGAGGCGGTAGGCCCGGGTACAGATCGCGACCTTCCGTTCGACAGTATCGGCCTGACCGACTTCGTCGAAGGCCATCACGATCACGGCGGCACCATAACGGCGAACCCTTCTGGCCTGATGAAGGAAGGCGGCTTCACCCTCTTTCATCGAGATCGAATTGACAATCCCTTTGCCTTGAAGACATTGAAGGCCTGCTTCAAGGATCTCCCACTTGGAGGAATCGAGCATGACCGGAACGCGGGCTATATCGGGTTCTGCAGCGATGAGATGCAGAAATCGCACCATCGCGGCCTTCGAATCCAGCATCCCCTCGTCCATATTGATGTCGATGATTTGGGCGCCATTTTCAACCTGCTGGCGGGCGACATCTAAAGCTTCCTCGTAGCGTTCTTCACGAATCAGACGCCTGAACGCCGCGGATCCGGTGACGTTGGTTCTTTCTCCCACATTGACGAACAGACTGTCCTTGGTGATATTCAGCGGCTCAAGACCGGATAACCGGCAGGCGGGCGGTATCTTTGGAATCGGGCGCGGGGCATAACCTTGAAGGGCGTCATGAATGGCCTTGATATGCGGCGGGCGCGTCCCGCAGCAGCCACCAATAATATTAAGAAAACCTGCCCTGGCCCATTCTTCAAGCTCAACCGCCATCGCTTCAGGGGATTCGTCATATTCACCAAATTCATTGGGCAGCCCTGCGTTGGGGTGTGCCGACACATGGGTATCTGCAATCCCTGAGAGTTCCTCAATATGTTGCCTGAGTTGCTTGGCACCCAGTGCACAGTTAAAGCCAAAAGAAAGGGGACGGGCGTGCTTGAGAGAGTTCCAGAAGGCGGCCACCGTCTGTCCTGAGAGCGTGCGGCCGGACGCATCGGTGATGGTGCCGGAGATCATGATCGGTAAAGGGAGCGCATGCTCCTCCGCAAAGGTCTCAACCGCAAAGACGGCCGCTTTGGCATTGAGGGTATCAAAGACAGTCTCGATCAGGATAAGGTCGGCACCGCCATCGACTAGCCCCCTAATGGATTCGAGATAAGTGGTCACCAGCCCATCAAAGTGAACATTTCTGAAACCAGGATCGTTAACGTCTGGAGAGAGAGTCGCGGTGCGGCTGGTGGGACCAAGGACGCCGGCCACAAAACGGGGTTTTGAGGGCGTTTTTTCGGTCATCAGGTCGCAGGCCTTCCGGGCGATTTTTGTCGCCGCGACATTGAGCTCGTAGACCAGTTCTTCCATGCCGTAATCAGCCATGCTGATACTGTTAGCATTGAACGTGTTCGTTTCTAAAATATCGGCACCGGCCTCAAGGTAGGCGGTCTGGATGGCGCTGATGATGTCGGGTCGAGTTAATGCGAGGAGGTCGTTATTGCCCTTGAGATCTCTCGGCCAGTCGGCAAAACGAGACCCACGATAATCTTTCTCCTCCAGTTGGTAGGTTTGGATCATGGTCCCCATGGCGCCATCAAGGAAAAGGATGCGTTCCTTGAGGAGGGACTGAATGGTCTTTGTTTTGAGAGCGAAATCTTGAATCATGG
>CAILMG010000002.1 GCA_903835265.1 uncultured Methylococcus sp. | reverse complement strand
CTCTAATCCATCCTTTTGATGTCGCGACCGTCTGCGCATGATCGGTGCCGAGGGGCTACCTAGCCCCTCGGCGCTCGCAAAAAGATTGAGCGGGAGGCGGATCCTATAGACAACCGTCCCGCCTACTGGGCTATCGCTTCAGCGCTTTTGGGTAGTCCAGCAACCCAATCAGTCGTCGATCGCAATAATCCTTGGAATATGTCGCCCTCCTTCGAAGGGCGTCTCAAGGAAGGTCTCAACGATCTTTTTGGCCATTTCAAGCGTCACAATCCGTTGGCCGATAGCGATACAGTTGGCATCGTTGTGGGAGCGGGTTAGAAAGGCCGTCTCCTCATTGAAGGTATATCCACAACGACAGCCCTTGACACGATTGGCCACAATCGCTTCGCCGTTGCCACTGCCACCCAGGACGATGCCCCTCTCAACGTCCCCTCGAACAACCGCCTCGGCGCAAGGACGGATCCAAGTAGGGTAATCGGTGCGCTCATCACTAAAGCAGCCATAGTCGGTCATCTCATGTCCAAGCGTTGAAAGCCATTGACGAAGCGCTTCTTTGTATTCAAAGCCAGCGTGGTCGGAGGCGATTCCAATTTTCATCTTTTTTTCTCCTAAAGATCGATCAGGGTGGTGGGTTTTACTCTACAAGGTTAAAGGAAAAATCCGGCTAGAGAAAAACCAAAGACGTCCTCAGGCGTTCTGCGACGCAATGACTCTTCGCCTCGGGGGTCGGCCTGCAATCCATGCACTTCTTCGCTCCAGAACTTTTGTGCTATGAGGGATCTCATGCTTGATTAAATTGGAATCTGACTTCACGCATATTCACTGATACCACACCGGGACAGCGGTCACACCCTCGGACAGCGGGATGTCGCGCTCTACCATGCAAAGCACCGCGCCAGGTCCAACCGTTTTACCCAACTTATCAAGCACGGCAAATTGGCGCCTGGCGCTTTGTGAAGGCGACGCCGTTTTTTTGATCTCTACCGGATACAAGGTATCACCAGACTCGATGAGAAGATCGACCTGCTGCTGGTCTATGTCACGATAAAAAAAGAGGTTGGCCTCAAGACCGTTGTGCCAATAACTCTTCACGATTTCACTCACCACCCAGGTCTCGAGCATGGCTCCCGACATGCTGCCCACCTCCAACGAGGCCGCATCCGGCCATTTGGTCAAATAAGCCGCCAGACCCGTACCCAAAAAATACAGCTTGGGCGTTTTGACCATTCGCTTGGTCGCATTGGAGTGATAAGGCTGCAGTAAAAATACCAGGCCAGAAGTCTCCAGCACCGCCAGCCAAGCCTTGGCAGTCTTGTGGTCAACCTCTACATCGCGTGCCAGGTTTGCGTAATTAAGCAATTGACCCGTTCTGGCCGCCACGGCCGCCAAAAAGCGGTGAAACGCCAGTTGATCGGAAAACTTCAGCACCTCTTGCACATCGCGCTGAAGGTAGGTTTGGATGTAAGAGCGGTAAAACAAGTCTCGCGTTTTGGCTCCTTGTTCGATCAGCCGCGGGAACGAACCCAGCCAGATTTGATGAAAAACCGCCATCAGCGGCTTGGGCGCATGGGTACTGGCAGCCCGGGCGGCAGTGATCCATGGCGCCGTGGGCAAAGCCCTGCGTATTAAAGTAAAAACTTTCGCACACGAACTCATCTGCTTATTTTATTTCGCGAGATTCGGCTGGGCGGTCGAAGCTTAGCGACGCGGGTCGTTTTGGCGGCTAATGATCCATTCGAGTTTCGTCGATTGGAAGCCTTTTATGATGGCGGATTATCTAACCAAAGCGCCTAAATGGGCCATCCGTTTAGGCTCCTACCAGATCCAAAAGCACCTCATTGCCTTTGTTCACCCGGGCGAACACCGTAAGATAAGCCTCAGTGTTATTTAACATGATCAGCGACGGCCGAGAATCACGACGATCCGATCGTGTCATGACAAGGCCGGATTTTAATGAACAGCAGTGTACTGCCGGCATGAGAAAAGTCTTAATCACCGGGCGCGGCATTGTGCTTGGTTCCCACGACCAGCTCGAGACCTTATGGTCCCATGGCATGTCGTCCGCGGGAGGGCCTCCCGAGGGCCCAGTGATCTCCAATGAGGCTCTGGATGATCTAGCCGAAACCAAGGCCCCCGATCGGTTGATTCTAAGCCGTCATCAACGGCTCGCCCTCGCTGCAAGCCATGCCGCATTCAAAGAGGCCCAGATCGACCTGATCCCCAATCAAATTCGTGGGGGACGCCCGACCCATCATGACTCTCAGTTTGGCTGTGTCAGTGGCTCCTCTCTCGGAGGCCTTTGCGCCTTTGAAGCAGAGCTTGAATCTTCAGCAAGAGGACGCTCTTCAGCCTTTGCCCTCACCCGCTGGCGGGGAAATGCCGTCGGATCAACGATCGCGGTTCGCTTTGGCCTTGGGGGCATGAATCTATCGATTAACGCCGCCTCCGCCACCGGCGGACAGGCCCTGGCCCTTGGCGGCGCGTTGATTCAGTCGGGGCGATTAGATGCGGTCGTCGTTGTGGCGGCTGATGAAATGCCAGGCTCTCAGATACGCCATGCTATGAAACGCAATGGCAGCCTGAGCCGTAACCCTCAGGCGGGACCCTTGTCTCATGATCGAAGCGGCATGACCCCTATCGAGGGAGCGGCCTGCCTGATTTTGGAATCTGAAGATCATTTAATGGCAAGGGACGGGGTCGCCTTGGCTTCATGGATCGGCGGTGATACGCGCAATGAGGCGCATCACCTCCTCGCACCGGCACCTGAAGCAAGGACGCTGGTTGGGCTGATAGCCTCTATGAAGGAACTGACCCTAGAACGAACAGGGCCGGATTGGGTATCCCTTCACGCGACAGGAACCCTTAAATATGATGCTCTAGAAGCCAAGGCCCTCAACACCGTCTTCGGCAACAACCTCCCCTGGATCAGTGCAATCAAACAATTCACCGGGCATTCGCTGAGCGCTTCAGGGTTGATCGAGGCGGCCCTGCTGACCGAGGGGCTTCGGCGCGGAGAAACGCTCCCCTGGCCTAAGATCACGGACACGTCCTTGGATTATCCCCTCAAACCCCCTTACCCAAAGCCATGTCCCCTATCGGCCCTTCAAATCAGCCAAGGCATGGGCGGCGTGGTGGCTGTTAATCTTCTAGGCGCGATCCCTTGACACCCACTTGGCAAGAAACCTGGCAGACAACGACTCATCGTCATGGCCATCGGCTTGCTCTGATTTCAAGGCAAGGCAATCTGACCTTTCTGGAGCTTCATCAGGAGGCCCAAAGGCTGGCTTCGTCGTGGCGCCTTGGTGAGACCCTCATCCAAAACCATCACATCGCCATCGCGGTCGATGACGTTTTTTTCCTCACAGCATTCCTTGCAGTCTGGCACCTCGGTGGCGTCGTCTTACCTTATCGAACCGCCACCATCGATGAGGATCTAGAGCTTGGACGGCTGATGGCAGAGCGAAGTCACGCGGTCTTTAGCCTTGGCACCCTTCCAGCCGCCTTTAAGTCACTGGCAAGACTTGAAGCCAAAGACCCCCTCTTAAGCACACCAAGTCCGGCCCTTGAGCACCAGGATGGATGGCAATCAATTTTTTTCACCTCTGGGACCACTAATGAACCTAAAGCTGTCGTTCGCGGTTGGCGACAGGCTTTGTTTGAGGCCAAAAGCTATTCCAACGTCCTTAAACTTGAAGCAGGGGCCATCTGTGACATGCTGGTCTCTCCCATGTTCGGAGCCTCCACCAAGCACCTTCTAGGCTGTCTTCTATCGGGCTGCACCCAGCGCTTCCCCCTTATTGAAGGCTTATCGCCCCAAAAGGGATCGCTCATCTATGGGGCACCCTCACAATTTATGGGGTTTAGACCCCTCCACACCCTTGATGCTGGCTATGACCGCATCAGCCTCACCGGTGAACCCTCATCCAACAGCGCTTGGGAAGCGATTAGGTCCATTGCAAGCCCTGAGGCCATTGTCCTCAATGCCTATGGGGGAACTGAATTTGGTGTCGCCGCCAATCAAATAGGGCCTCTCGAAGAAAGCCCCCTCGACTTTAAAGGCCGCGTGCTCCAAGGAAAAAACATCACCATTGTGGATGAAGCGCATCAGCCCCTCCCCAGAGGGACTCCAGGCCGGGTTGTGATCGCATCACACTTTCTAGCTGAGGGCTACTTAGAATCTAAGAACACCCGGCCAAGATTGACCCCCTTTTTAGATCCTCAAGCGGATAGCGCCACCGTCATCACAGAGGATATCGGCTACCTCAACGATGAAGATCAACTGATCCTCATAGGCCGCGCAGGCCACCTCATTAAGCACCACGGGCAGTGGCTGGATATCAGGCCCCTCAGTGGGTTCCTAAAGCAACAGAAAACCGTGACGGCATCCCTGGTCACCGTCTGCAAAAATAAAGGCCATCTGATCGCTTGGGTTGAAATCAGCCACCCTGATGATGCCATCATGGACGATGTTTCAAGCCGGTGTGAGGCGCACTTTAGCCAAAGCCCTCTGTTGCCGGGAGAACTTCATGGTCTATCGGCATTCCCAAGGAATCGTCACGGCAAAATCGATTACGCCGCGCTCAGCGAAACCCGTCTTAGGATGACGCGAATACCCGGGGAAGATCGACTCGATCGAATCGCTCGATTCCTACTGTGGACGTCCAGCGATCTCTCGGAAGCTTCTAGATCGAGAAGCCTTCGTGAACTTGGGCTCGATTCCATCGACCTTTACGACCTTTCGAACCATCTGAGGGATCGGTATGGAACCTCGGTGGGATCAGGCCTCTTGATGAGCGATATCCCCCTCCTTAAGTTGCGACAACAACTTGAAAGGGGGACCTCAGATCGAGGTTTCGAAGAACTTGGATCGCGAGATGCTGAGGAAACTTTGATCTGGTTTGGTTATGGGGGGCTGCAACCCATCGTTGATCATGTCGGTGATCGATACCGAATCCTTTACATCGATTGCGATCTGAGCCTTCCCCGCTTCGATGGACACTGGCCCTCTCTTTCGGAGATTTGCGCTCATCATCTAGGGCGATGGGGCCCCTTAAAGGCGAAGTCCAGAGTGATCATGGGCGGCTTTTCATTTGGTGCTCTGGCCGCTCATGAATCCGCGAGGCAATTAGCCGCCACAGGGTCCTTCATTACTCGCGCCATCCTGGTGGATCCGCCTCCTCTTCACCATTCTCCCTGGACCCATTTCAACCACGGGGTAAAAAGGAGAATGTTTCAGGCGATTCATCTCTGGCAAAATCTTCAGGGTGGCCATTCTAGGAAGCCGCAAGCAAAAGGTGATCCTGCCCGCAGGAAGGCCATGCGTCGTCACGCCATCCAATATCTTGAAGTCCTCGAAAGCTCTGTAGAGACCACCCTCTTTTCATCAATGACACTCGATAAAGAACATCGCAGCGTCTTTAATGAATCAAAAGTACCCTTCCTTCAAAGGATTCAGATTCCAATCAGCGATCATATCGCGGTGATTACAGCCAAGGACGCTCAATCGATTTGGCTCAAGGCTTTCCTTGAAGACCAGGACATCTGAGCGGCTTTAGAAGACTAAAAATAGGATACGAAAGAGATCCCTTTCACAGACTGAAGGCCTCCGGTATCTTAGGAAGCCCTCATCGCTCCAATCTGAGATCATCATCATGAACCATAAGGCTCCCCTTCAATGGGGTATTCTCGGTGCCGCCAGAATCAATGAACGCCTGATGCCCGCCATCCTTGGGGCCTCAAACGCCTCTTTAGTGGGCATCGCGAGTCGCCGTAAAGGGGCCGCCCAAGAGACCCTCAAAAAATATGGATCAGGAGCAGAGGGAGTCCTTATTCATCCTACATTGGAAGCCCTGATCGAGGATCCTAACATCGAGGCCGTCTATCTGCCGATGGCTAATCAAGAGCATGCGGAATGGGCGCTTAAGTCCATCGAGCAGGGGAAACATGTTCTTTTGGAAAAACCCATGGCGCTCACCGTTCGTGATATCGACGCCATCAGTGAGGCAGCCCAGAGAAAGGGCGTCATGGTGATGGAGGGCTTCATGTACCGTTTCCACCCGCAGCACGCGCGGGTTCGGGAGCTGATCGCTTCGGGCCTCATCGGGGAGATTCATTCGGTTCGAAGCAGTTTTTCCTTCATGATGCGGCCCGCTCGAATGTATCGCCTTGAAGAACCCGTCTCTAGAGGGGGTGGTGCGATGTGGGACATTGGGTGTTATGCCATTCATGCCGGGAGGATGTGGTTCGATACGCCGCCGATCGCTGTCACCGCGATGGCCGAATTCATAGAGAGTGGAGCCGATATCGGCACCAGCGGCATCCTCGATTTTGGTGGTGGACGCCGTGCGCACTTTGACTTCAGTTTCGCCTGTACGCGCCGCTCGGAATATGAGATTACAGGCACCAAGGGCAGCATCAAATGTCCGACGGTCTGGCAATTGCCGGGGGATATCCCCGAAATCCTCTGGTGGACCGAAGACGGCCGACGCGGTGAAGAGCGCCTGAAACCTTTCAATCACTTTGAACTTGAAATCGAAGGCTTCTCTAGGGCCGTGCTTGAAGGAACCCCGCCCCTCCTTTCAATGACTGATGCCCGCACTAATTGTCGGATCATTGTGGCCGCACTCGAATCAGCAAAAACCGGGCAAGTCATCCGACTAGACTCAAAATAATGAAGACGACCGATGACGCTCAAGGACTGCCTCATGAGTTCTTTGTAGACACTTGGAATGTCTACAAGAAGATCGTCCAAGGTAACTTCATGTTTCATCAGGTGATCTACCGGACCGTTGACCAACTTCTCAAAGAGAGAGACCCAGTCCCTTTTAGCCTCCTTGATCTTGGCTGCGGCGATGCTGAAAACCTTCGTCCATTCCTGCTCCAGCGAAACGTAGACCATTATGTCGGCGTCGATCTTTCTGTCGTCGCAGTGAACCTCGCGGCCGAACGTCTTCAGAATCTCCCCCTCAAGGTTGAGCTGATAGTGGATGACATGCTGCAGTTCCTTGAGCAAGATCATCCTCAAACCTTCGATGTGATTTTTTCAGGGTTCGCTCTCCATCATCTGCCACTGACCGACAAGCGACGTTTTTTGATGGCCATTAAAAAACGGCTAACACCTAGGGGCGAATTCATTCTGGTGGATGTCTTTAGAGATGAGGGGCAAGACTTACCCGACTACCTTGATGCCTACTGCGGAAAAATGGCTAACGAATGGAAGACACTCACGGAGGAGGAATTGGAGTATGCGAT
>CAILMG010000001.1 GCA_903835265.1 uncultured Methylococcus sp. | reverse complement strand
GCCCCCTGAAACTGTAACCAGTTGAGGAGCCCATTCAAGTAAATAATATGAGGCGGAACACCCTCGGTGGTGATATAGACGACACATTGATGATCAGGACCTTCCCAGAGGGAAAACTTCAGCTCCCCGGCATAAACGTCCTGACGCGTCATGGCCTCGTAACCCTGCTGCTGAATCACCGGCACAATCTGATCGTTGGTCTTCGCAAGACCGCCAAAAAAACGGCTGACATCCGCCTTATGGAACTCACCGCCGGTATACGTATAAAAGAGGGGAACGGTCGCTTGTGCATTCATTTTAGAATCTCCATGATCGTGATGGGGGGATTGTAGCAATGTTGAATGGCCTCAGTATTTTTGGCAACAAAATGAAGGGGCTGCTCACGGCCATTTATGGCTACTTTGCGCTCTTCATCTCGGGTCTATTGCTGATCTTCCTGTGTGTCACGTGGTCTTTCATCGCCTTAGTCCTCTCTGGGTTATTTCCAAAGCGTCAAGTTCAAACCTTAAGCCGCCAAGGGATCAGTATCGGCTTTAGACTTTATGTTGCGATCCTCGGTGGGTTCGGTTGGTTAATTATAGATAAGCGATCACTGGATCCACTCAAGTCCTATGGACCCATGGTCATCACACCCAATCACCCAGGGCTCCTCGATGCGATGGTCATTTTGACGACCTTACCGACCCTCGGCTTAGTGTTGAAGGCCTCTTTATTGGATCATCCTCTTTTGGGTATCGGCGCCCGACTTGCAGGCTATATCCCGAATCACCTCACGCTCGCCATGATCAGAGAAGGTCGTCACAATCTCTCAAGGGGCCAACATCTCCTGCTCTTTCCAGAAGGCACAAGGACTCAAGCGCCTCCCATCAACCCCCTCAGTAAAAGTGGTGCCCTCTTGGCCATTAAGGCCAATGTGCCCATACAGACTATTTTGATCGATTGCCCTTCGGGATATCTTGGGAAGAGTTGGCCCATCACAAAACCGCCAAATATCCCCGTTAAAATCACCCTAAGGCTTGGAAAACAATTTCCACCCATTGGTCCCGCCCGCCAACTAACCCTTCGAATGGAACGTTATTTTAAGGAGGCGCTGAACCCTCCTTTAGTACCGGCCCCTAGGACATCCCATTAAATCCTGACATGGAACATATCGATCGAACCCACCTCGTCCTCATCCCAAGTTACAACCCTGGCAGCAAGATCCTTCTGACCGTGAAGGAGGCTAGAAGGGTCTGGAACCCGGTTTGGGTAGTGGTGGATGGCAGTACGGATGGAAGTCTGCAACTCCTTGAAGGGATGGCTCTCGAGGATCAGGGGCTTCGCGTCATCAAACTGGATCGTAACCAGGGTAAGGGAGCAGCCGTCCATGAGGGCATCCTTATAGCCCAGCAACACGGGTACACCCATGTATTGACCATGGATTCCGATGGGCAACATCCCGCGGGATCCATTGGAAGATTCATGGCCCTTTCAAAGGGCGCTCCCGACCACATGATTTTGGGCTGTCCGGTGTTTGCGGACGATGCGCCTTCCCTTCGGGTGAAAGGTCGCCAAATCTCAAACTGGTGGGCCAATCTTGAAACCCTCTGGAGCGGTATCGGGGACTCTCTCTTTGGATTCAGGGTCTACCCTATCGAACCACTGAGGGATATCCTGAACCATCAACCTTTTATGCGGCGTTTCGATTTCGATCCAGAGGCGGTTGTAAGGTTGAGATGGCGCGGTATTCGCGCGATCAACGAGCCTGCACCCGTTCGCTACTTCACGGCAGAAGAAGGTGGGGTCAGCCATTTCAAGTACGGCCGTGACAACGTACTGCTCACCTTCATGCATACCCGTCTCTTCATTGAATTTCTTGTTCGGCTACCCCTCTTATGCCATCGCCAATGGCGTGAGTCTTAGTCTTTAAGGCGTATGCCTTCATCAAGATTCACACCTTGAAGCCCATGATCTTGAAGGCGTTTCAAAAGGATGGGCAAGACGTCAAGAACCACGGGCTGTTGGTTGCCCGTTATCGCCGAATGACCATCATGGAGCAACAGGATATCGCCATCGTCAAGACCCTGAAGCAGCCTCCTGAGCACTTTTTGAGGCCGTCTCTCACGGGTATCGTAACCACGCCTGGTCCAACTGACGAGGTGGAGGCCAAGCGCACACAGTGCAGGTTCAAGTAAAGGACTCCGAATCCCGAAGGGGGCCCTAAAAAATCGCGGCTGAAGGCCCGTGATGCCGGCAATCGACGCCTGGGCTTCCCCGACGTCCTTGATAAACCCTCGCACCGATGAACAGGCAAAACCAAGGCGGTGATGCTGGCTGTGATTACCGATCGTATGGCCCCGATCAATGATCTCTCGCACGAGATCCGGATACTGTAGGGCCCGCTCGCCAATTACGAAGAACGTTGCTTTAGAGCTGCTTGCTTCAAGAAGATCGAGGATCCGTGGCGTCACCAAAGGATCCGGCCCATCATCGAAGGTTAATGCAACGCGTCTTGGCTGATCGCTTTGAATCGGGAGTCGCTGCCAATTTGGGCCTAAAAGGGTGCTTTTAGGCCAAAGTCCCTGTCCTGTCAGCAGGAGATGGTTGAAGGCCAGCACCTGAAAAGCGAATGGCCACTCCTCCGGTTTCAAGACCATGTAGCCGCCGGCGAGCAGATGGATGCCCATCGACAGGCGAATGAACGGTGAAGGCTGCCAACGCCTTGGTGGCTGTCTTAAAGCGCTTAAGGTGTCCATTGTCACTAAAAAAAGGGGCTGGGAATCGATACCATGACATTCAGGTTGCTCTGCTACAATTGAAGATAAACATCATCTTCTACATGGACGGCCCCCCAATGAATGGCGAACAGCAACATTGTGATGTCCTCATTATGGGAGGTGGCCCTGCAGGTTCAGCCGCTGCAGCCCTCCTAGCGACACAAGGCTTCGATACCATCGTCCTTGAAAAGGATCATCATCCACGATTTCATATCGGGGAGAGTCTCCTGCCATTAAGTCTCCCCTACCTCGAAAAGCTCGGGGTCCTCGACGCGGTCGATCACATTGGCCTCAGGAAGTACGCCGCCGAATTTCATTCGGTCTATCACGGCAAATCGACGACATTCGCTTTTGGTGAATCACTGAAGGGGGACTATCCCTATGCTTATGAGGTTCGGCGCTCAGAATTTGATCATCTCCTTTTAGAAAACGCCAGAGCAAAAGGGGCCAAGGTTCATGAGGGATGGCGTGTTGACACCTTAGAGTGTCAAGATCGAACCCTTCATTCTATTTCTGCGCGCAACGAACAGGGTCTAAGAAAGACTTTTTCCGCACGGTTTTATATCGATGCAACCGGTCGTGACACGTTCATGGCGGATGCCCTGAACCTCAAAGAACGAAATAAACGACACAAAAGTGCCGCCATCTACGCGCATTATCAGGGAGCCCTGCGCTCTCAAGGCCAGGAAGAAGGAAATATTTGTGTCTATTGGTTTGATTTTGGATGGTTTTGGATGATCCCCCTGAAGGACGGTACGATGAGCGTCGGTGCGGTCTGCCGTCCTGATTATCTCAAGCAACGTACGACCCCTCTGGAAGATTTCATGGATGAGACGATCGCCTTAAGTCCTCTCGTTTCGCAACGGCTCGAAGGTGCTCAGCGAATGGGTGAAGTCACGGCGACCGGGAATTATTCATACCGTTCAAAGGAAATGTCAGGCCATAACTATCTCTTAATCGGAGATGCCTACGCCTTCATTGACCCCGTGTTCTCAAGTGGTGTGCATTTAGCACTCAACAGCGCATTCAAGGCCGCCGACGTGATTGAAGCGGCGCTCCACCACCCCGATCAGGCCGCCAGACGGATTAGATCCTTTGAACGGGAAATTGATCGCGGGCTTGGGGTTTTCTCATGGTTTATTTACCGGATCACCTCACCCGCCATTCGAGATCTCTTCATGCATCCCCGGAATATCTTTAAGGTCAAAGGCGCCGTGATCTCCGTGCTGGCCGGCGACCTATTTAGAGACACCCGTCTAGGACCCTCGTTGTGGACCTTCCGAGCCATCTACTACATCAAGTCGTGGCTGATGCGACACGGCTTCGTCCCTCCCATCAGTCGTTGATGCATCGCTTCATGCCGCCTATTGCCACCCTGAAGGGGCTTTCACATTCTGAGGTGATTACTCCCAAAGGGATCTGGGGCACCGCGGGTGAACCCTTTACCTTGGCAGACATCCGCTATGGCCTAGCGACAACCCCGCCTATTCCCTCGGATAAGAGCCCTAAGGCCTATGCCGCCATGAAACCGCTCAAGGATTCGCCAACGGGTGAGCGGTGGACAAGCCTTGATAAACCCAGTTATGGCAGCCTCCATGGCATCGATTATGCGGCAACAGATGAACTATTGATTGGGGTCGGCCGATGGCCTGCAACCCCTATTCGGGACGCCACGACGGCTGCGTATCACAGCCTATGGGAGGTAACCCAGCAGCTTGGCTATGCGCACCTATTGAGGATATGGCAATTTTTTCCGGAGATCCACGGCGAAGAAGATGATCTCGAGCGCTATCAAAGTTTCTGCCTGGCCCGCCATGAAGCGCTCAAGACCTTTGGTTTTAATATGCCGCAGGATCTCCCGGCCGCCAGCGCCTTGGGTTCAACCGGCGAAGATCTTTGCCTGATCTTTATCGCCGGAAACGGGACGATGACGACGCTTGAAAATCCGAATCAGGTGAGTGCCTTCCATTATCCACCGATCTACGGACCTAAAAGCCCCTCCTTTTCTAGAGCGGTCCGCTTTAAAAGCCCGCAACATGACCTGGTCTTCATCTCTGGAACAGCGAGCATTCTCGGGTATGAAACCCACGCGCCGGAGGACACCCTCCGTCAATGTGAAATCACCCTTGATAACCTTTCGACACTCCTTAAAACTCACCACCTCCCCGCTTTATGGCAATGGGGTGAGCAAGCGGCCTTCAAAATCTATCTGCGGCGTGCAAAGGATCAAGGGCTGGTGAAAGATTGTCTTAACCCGTGGCTGCATCCCTCAAGTCCAGTCATTTGGCTTGAAGCTGACATTTGCCGACGCGATCTTCTCCTAGAAATCGAAGCGACCCTGGATCTCTCGGGATCTTCATGGCATCCAACGTATTCCTGACCTTTTAATCCTATGGCCATTCAGACCCCTATCGAAAAAGAAGTTGCAGCGCTCATGGTGGGTGCGCTCAATCTGGAGACTGACCCTGAAACCATCGAGCCTGAAGCCCCCCTTTACCTCGAAGGTCTTGGTCTTGATTCCATCGATCTTTTAGAACTCTCTGTGGTCATCTCAAAAAAATACGGATTTCAAATTAAATCGGATGATCCTGACATCGCATCCATCTTTTCATCCCTAAAGCACCTCGCAGCCACGGTCGACCAACGCAAAACGATGTGATGATAGGATGGGGCAAGGTCATGATCCTGGCCGCAGGATACCCGCTGGTGGCCTATTGGCTTCTGCGTTCTGAATTCGTTGATGTCATTTGGCTGACACTGCCCGATGCGCTGTTTGGCATCATCTTAACCCTCGGGATCCCCCTAAAAGGTCGTCCGAAGGTTATTTTCATGACCTTTCTTGGCCTCGGCATGGTCATGGGTGTCATGATGAATCCACGGCTGACAGCCATGTTGATGCCTGTCTTGATGAATCTTGCTTTGTCTGTGATCTTTCTTTTAACACTCAAACCCCCGGAAGCGCCTTTAATTACGCGGATTGCTCAGCGTGCCCGTGGCACTTTGGCATTCCCCGCTGAGCTCTTCGTGTACACCAGGACGCTCACCCTTTATTGGGGCCTTCTGTTCATGATCTTTGCCTTGAATGGGCTCTATTGGGCGCTGTCTGATGACCTCAGAGCGGTGATGCTGTTCGCCAATACCCTTAATTTTTTGGTGATGGCCGCCTTTTTCGTGATCGAACAGCTCTATCGAATGCTCCGCTTCCGGCATTTGACCCAAACCTCCCCACTGAAGGTTCTCCGGATGCTGCTTCGAGATGGCTGGAAAGGGTGAAGAATGATTGAATTCTTCATCAGCGCGGATCATCCTTCCCTCCAAGGTCACTTTCCAGGGGACCCCATCGTCCCCGGCGTCACCCTCCTCCAGGAGATCATGGTCAGGATCGAAGATGAATGGCCCAATCTCAGCATCACTGGAATCATTAGAGCGAAATTCCTCAAGGTCCTAAAACCCGATCAAATCGTTCAGCTCGTGGTGCAGCGGACGGATCTCGGCCTTCAGTTCACCTGTCACCATCAGAACACTGCAATCGCAACCGGGCACTTCAAGATGGCTAAGAGGCCACCGGAATGACGCGTTCATGGCAGAGCCTTCCTGAGAGGAGTAGTCTTTTTTGGCTCAGGGTCATCACCTGGATAACCCTCCATCTCGGAAGACCG